>NZ_NHRY01000193.1 GCF_002937115.1 Rhodopila globiformis
TCAGGTCGTTACGGGTAATCTTGAGCAACGCCGTCGCCTCCCTTGCGAATCGACAGTTTCGCCTATCGACTCACAACCGGCGGCGTTTGAGAATCCCCAACGAGTCAAAAATTCGGGCGGTTGGTATCATACCCGCGGTAGACTTTGCACCGCCGCGAAACGGCGCTCCGGCAGGCATGCCGTCAGACCCGTGGGCAATCACATTTCTTTTGTCCTTCAACAGCAATTCCAACGCCTGCGTGCCCGTTACTCCACCGTCACGGACTTCGCCAGGTTCCGCGGCTGGTCCACATCGGTGCCTTTCAGCACCGCCACGTGATACGCCAGCACCTGCACCGGAATCGCATACAGGATCGGCGCCACGAACGGATCGACCGCCGGCAGCACCACCGTCTCGGCCGCGATGCCCTTCAGCTTCGCCGCGCCCGCTTCGTCGCTGAACACGATCACCTGCCCGCCGCGCGCCGCCGCTTCCTGCAAATTCGACGCCGTCTTCTCGAACAGCGGCCCCGACGGCGCGATGGCGATCACCGGCACCGCCGGATCGATCAGCGCGATCGGCCCGTGCTTCATCTCGCCGGCGGCATAGCCCTCGGCGTGGATGTAGCTGATCTCCTTCAGCTTCAGCGCGCCCTCCATGGCGATCGGGAAGCAGTTGCCGCGGCCCAGGAACAGCACGTCCCGCGCCTTGGCGACACGGTGCGCGATCGCCTGGATCGCCTCGTCCTTCTCCAGCACCTCCGCCGCCCGCCCGGGCACTTCCAGCAGCGCCGCGGTCATCCGCGCTTCCTGCGCGGCACTGATCGCCTTGCGTGCCCGCGCCGCGGCCAAAGCGAGGCAGGCCAGCACGGAAAGCTGCGCGGTGAACGCCTTGGTGCTGGCAACGCCGATCTCCGGCCCGGCGACGGTTTCCAGCACCGCATCGCTCTCGCGCGCCATGCTGCTTTCGGCGACGTTGACGATCGACAGCACGCGCTGCCCCTGCTCGCGCATGTAGCGCAGTGCCGCCAGCGTATCCGCCGTCTCGCCCGACTGCGACACCAGCAGCCCCAGCCCGTCGCGCGGCAGCGGCGGCGCGCGGTAGCGGAACTCGCTGGCGACGTCGCCGTCGGCCGGGATGCGCGCCACCGCCTCGAACCACCAGCGGCCCACCAGCCCGGCGTAGAAGGCGCTGCCGCAGGCGCTCATGGTGATGCGCGAGATGTTGGCGAAATCGATCCCCAGGTCCTCCGGCAGGCCGACGGCGCGGGTCGCGGGGCTGACCATCCGGTGCAGCGTGTCGCCGATGACTGCCGGGTGCTCGTGCAGCTCCTTCTCCATGAAGTGGCGGAAGTTGCCCTTGCCGATGGCGGCGCCGGTCAGCCGGGTCAGCTTGATCTCGCGCTCGACCTCGTTGCCGTCCATGTCGAAGAACCGCGCGCCGTGGCGGTCCACCACCGTCCAGTCGCCGTCGTGCAGATAAGCGATGCGGCGGGTCAGCGGCGCCAGCGCCAGGGCGTCGGAGCCGACGAACATCTCCTCCTCGCCGAAGCCCACCGCTAGCGGCGCGCCGTGCTGCGCCGCCACCATCAGCTCGGGGTGGCCGGCGAAGATGATCGCCACGGCATAGGCGCCTTCCAGCCGCCGCAGCGCCGCCCCAGCCGCCTCGATCGGCTTCATGCCCTGCTTGAGGTACAGATCCACGAGCTGCGCCACCGTTTCGGTATCGGTCTCGGTGTGGAAGACCTGCCCCGCGGCCTCCAGCTCCTCGCGCAGTTCGGCGTGGTTCTCGATGATGCCGTTGTGCACCAGCGACACCAGGTCGGTGCCGTGTGGATGCGCGTTGCTTTCCGTCGGCGCGCCGTGCGTCGCCCAGCGGGTGTGGCCGATGCCGATGGTGCCGGACAGCGGCTTGCGATCGAGCGACGCCGCCAGGTTGTTCAGCTTGCCCTCGGCGCGGCGGCGGTCGATCGCCCCGTTCACCAGGGTGGCGATGCCGGCGCTGTCATAGCCGCGGTATTCCAGCCGGCGCAGCGCGTCCAGGATGGTCGGCGCGGCCGCATGGGAACTGATGACACCAACAATTCCGCACATCAGAGCTTTCCTTTCCTTGCCGCGGCCCGCATCGCGATGGCCCGCCCGGGCTTCTGCACCTGCCGTCCGCGCGCGAGCGCCAGCGCGTCCGGCTCGACATCGTCGGTGATGACGCTGCCGGCGCCGATGATCGCGCCGTCACCGACGCTGACCGGCGCCACCAGCGCGGTGTCGGAGCCGATGAACACGCCGGCGCCGATGCGGGTGCGGTGCTTGTTGACACCATCGTAGTTGCAGGTGATCGTTCCGGCACCGATATTCGTGCCGGCGCCGACGCTGGCGTCGCCGATATAGCTCAGGTGATTGGCCTTCACCCCCGGCGCCAGCGTCGCGGCCTTGACCTCGACGAAGTTGCCGACATGCACGTCCTGTTCCAGCTTCGTGCCGGGCCGCAGCCGGGCGAACGGGCCGATGATGCAGCCGGGGCCGATGTCCACGCCCTCCAGGTGGCTGAACGCCCGGATGGTGACGGCGCTGGCGACGCTGACGCCCGGGCCGAACACCACGTTCGGCTCGATGGTTACGTCCGTGCCCAATTTGGTATCGGCGGCGAGGAACACCGACGACGGGTCCACCATCGTCACCCCGGCCTCCATCGCCACTTCCCGCATCCAGCCTTGCAGCACCGCCTCGGCGCGCGCCAGCTCGCCGCGGGAATTGACCCCGGCGAGTTCGTCGGCGGGCGCCTCGACCACGCCGACCGGGCGGCCTTCGGCGTGGGCGAGGGCAACGGCGTCGGTCAGGTAGTATTCGCCCTTGGCGTTGTCGGCGCGCACCGCCCGCAGCCAGCGCGTCATGTCGGACGCGGCGCCGCACAGCACGCCGGCGTTGCACAGCGGTACGGCGCGCTCGGCGGGCGTCGCATCGGCATACTCGACGACCCGCTCGACCAGGCCGTCCGGCCCGGCGATCACGCGGCCATACTCCGCGGGATCCTGCGGCCGGAACGCCAGCAGCGACAGGCCGCCGGCGCCGTGCCCCTCCAGCAGGCGGCGCAGGGTCGCGGTGCGGATCAGCGGGTTGTCGGCATACAGCACGGCGACGTGGCCGGTGCCGAAGTGCTCGACCGCCTGCAACGCCGCGTGCGCGGTGCCGAGGCGTTCCTGCTGCACGACGCACGCATGCGGCGCGGCTTCCTTGCGCACCGCGTCCATCTCCGGTCCCAGGACCACCACGATGCGGTCGAACACCGGCTCACAGCTCGCCAGCAAGTGGCGCAGCATCGACCGCCCGGCCAGCCGGTGCAGGGTCTTTGGCAGGGTTGACTTCATCCTGGTTCCGAGCCCGGCGGCCAGGATGACGGCGGTTGCTTGCATAGGCGGTTCCTGCTTCGCTACGAGGTCTGGCGTAGCGGCGCCCCCGTGCGCTGTCAAAACCAACCGTTGTTATCCTGGCTCAAATCCCATTGCGGAGTGCAACATAGTGCTGCGGACCCTGCTGCTCGACCTGGACGGCACCCTGGTGGACACGCTCCCGGACCTCACCGCGGCGCTGAACCGGCTGATGGCGGCCCGCGCCTTGCCGCCGTTCCCCCCGGCCGAGGTCGCCACGATGGTCGGCGACGGGGTGGCGGTGCTGCTGGCGCGGGCATTCGCCGCCCGTGGCCGGGAACCCGACCCCGAGGCGCTGGCGGCGTTCATGGCCGACTACGAGTCGCATGTCGCGGTGGAGAGCCGGCTGTTCCCCGGGGTGCGCCCGGCGCTGGACGATCTGGCGGGGCAGGGCTGGCAGTTCGCCGTCTGCACCAACAAGCCCGAGGGTGCGGCGCGCGCCCTGCTGGACTCGCTGGGCGTCCTGCCGCTGCTGCGCGCCGTCGGCGGCGGCGACAGCTTTCCGACGCGCAAGCCCGACCCGGCGCACCTGCTGGCGACCCTGGCGCGGGCCGGCGGCGAGGTTGCGCAGACCGTGGTGCTGGGCGATCACCGCAACGACGTGACGGCGGCGCGGCAGGCCGGGGTCCCCTGTATCTTCGCCGTCTGGGGCTATGGCGCCCCGTCAATGGCCGAGGGCAGCACCGCCGTCGCCCGCGATTTCGCCGAGGCCGCCGCCATCGCCAACCGGCTGCTGCCGCCGTCCCGTTGATGCCGCGGGCGCGCAGGGCCGTTGCCTCGTCGTCATGGCCGGGCATGTCCCTACGGGATGCACAGATCTCTGAAACGATTAAGCGATATCCTTTGTTATCAATGGGTTAGGGGAGATTTTTGTATATACAGAAACCTTTGGCCAACCCACTGATAACAAGAGACTTTTTCAGATAACCGGAGGTCGTTTCAGAGATGTGTGTACGCGACAGGGCGTGTCCCGGCCATCCACTCCCCGCCGTCGAAGCGCGGTTGGCTGGAACACGCCCGGCCATGCGAGGGGCAACGGACCCGGCTGCCGGATGCTGCTCCGACCCCGGGGAATCCCAACTGCCGGCTGTGTTGCCCCTGGAGCACTGGCAGGATTCCGTTGCCGCCCCATATCCCTCATCTCTCCGTGAAGATCCTCCGGAACCCGGCGTTGTCATTTCGCACAACCGCCGGAGTATTTTAGGACCTGGAATTAGCCTGGGAGGTCAACGTGTTCTCGATCAACCGGATATCTGGCGATGGGCGGGCGCCGGATCCGGATGCGTATGTCTCGGCGTTCGCCCGCGCCGGCGGCGAGATGGCGGCGCTCATTGCCTCGGCCGACTGGTCCGCGACCGCCCTCGGCCCGGCGGAAACTTGGCCGCAGAGCCTGCTGACCATCCTGCGCATCATGGTCACCTCGCGCTACGCCATGTGGATGGCCTGGGGCCCGGAGCTGACGTTCTTCTGCAACGACGCCTACACCCCGACGCTCGGCGTCAAGCATCCCTCGGCGCTCGGCCGCCCGGCGAACGAGGTGTGGTCGGAGATCTGGCGGGATATCGGGCCGCGCATCGAATCGGTCATGCGCACCGGCCAGGCCACCTGGGACGAGGGCCTGCTGCTGTTCCTGGAGCGCAGCGGCTATACCGAGGAAACCTACCACACCTTCTCCTACAGCCCGCTGCCGGATGACGAAGGCGCCATTGCCGGCATGCTCTGCGTGGTGGCGGAGGAAACCCAGCGGGTCATCGGCGAGCGCCGTGTCGCCACGCTGCGCGACCTGGCCAGCGAACTCGGCGCGGTCCGGTCGGAGGCGGAGGTGCTCCAGGCCATCGAGCGCTCGCTCGGGCGCAACACCCGGGACATTCCGTTCAGCCTGATCTACCTCGCGGACGGCGACAGCGGGCGCCTGCGCCGGGTCGACGAAACCGGCGGGATCGACAGCCAGTTGGCCCCGGCCATCGTCGAGCAGCCGGAGAGCCTGCCCTGGCCTGCCATCGAAATCCTGTCCGGGCACGAGAAGCGCCGCCTGCACGACGTCAGCACCATGACCGGCCTGGCGACCGGCGCCTGGGACAAGCCGCCGCGCCAGGTGGCCGTGGTGCCGATCGCGCCGCAAGGCGAGGGGCAGCAGAGCGGCCTGTTCATCGCCGGGCTCAATCCGTACCGGCCGTTCGACGAGGCCTATGCCGGCTTCATCGACCTGGTCGCGGCGCAGATCGCCTCCGGCCTCGCCGCCGCCCGCGCCTATGAGGCCGAGCGCCGCCGCGCCGAGGCGCTGGCCGAGATCGACGCCGCCAAGACCGCCTTCTTCTCCAACGTCAGCCATGAGTTCCGCACGCCGTTGACGCTGATGCTGGGCCCGCTGGAGGAGGAGATCATCACCCGCGTCCGCGACGACAGCGTGGAACGGCTGTCCATGGTCCACCGCAACGGCCTGCGGCTGCTGCGGCTGGTCAACACGCTGCTGGACTTCTCCCGCATCGAGGCCGGGCGGGTGCAGGCCCGCTTCCAGCCGGTGGACCTCGCGGCCTTCACCGCGGACCTCGCCAGCAACTTCCGCTCGGCCTGCGAGCGCGCGGGACTGCGGCTGGAGACGCGCTGCCCGAAGCTGCCGCAGCCGGTGTATGCCGATCCCGAGATGTGGGAACGGATCGTGCTGAACCTGGTGTCCAACGCGTTCAAGTACACCCTGTCCGGCGCGATCACCGTCGCCATGGAGGCCAGCGCCGACGGCCGGGCGGCGGTGCTGACGGTGCGCGACACCGGCACCGGCATCCCGGAGGCGGAACTGCCACGCATCTTCGACCGGTTCCACCGCATCGAGGGCCAGCGCGGCCGCACCCTGGAAGGCACCGGCATCGGCCTCGCTTTGGTCAACGAACTCGTCCGGCTGCACGGTGGCACGATCGCGGTGCAGAGCCAGGTCCGCGTCGGCACAACCGTGACCGTGGCAATCCCGTTCGGGCGGGCGCACCTGCCGCCGGAGCGCGTCTCCGAGACCCCGGCCCGCATCGTCGCCGCCGAGAGCAGCTCGGCCGCCGCCTTCGTCGAGGAAGCGCTGCGCTGGCTGCCGTCGGACGGCGACGCCCCATCGGTTGCCGGTGCGTCGCTGGCCGGCGACGTGCTGGATACGCCCAGCGCCTTGTCCGGACTTGGCCTCGGCGCTGTCGCGCCGGCGCCGGAGCGGCCGCGAATCCTGCTGACCGACGACAATGCCGACATGCGGGACTATGTCAGCCGCCTGCTGCGGGCCTCGTATGACGTCGAGGCGGTGGGCGACGGGCAGGAGGCGCTGCAGGCCGCCCGGGCGAAGCGGCCGGACCTGATCCTGTCGGACGTGATGATGCCGCGCCTGGACGGGTTCGGCCTGCTGGCCGCGGTGCGCGCCGACGCCGATTTGCGCGACCTGCCGGTGATCCTGCTGTCGGCACGGGCCGGCGAGGAAGCACGGCTGGAGGGCCTGGATGCCGGCGCCGACGACTACCTGGTCAAGCCGTTCTCGGCGCGGGAGCTGCAGGCGCGGGTACGGTCGAACCTGGACCTCGCGCGGCTGCGCCGGCAGGCGCGCGATGCGCTGCGGCATGCCAACGAGCAACTGGAACAGCGTGTCGCGGCCGAGATGGAGAAGCGGGCGCAGGCCGAGGAATCGCTGCGCCAGTCGCAGAAGATGGAGGCCATCGGCCACCTGACCGGCGGCGTCGCGCACGACTTCAACAACCTTCTCACAGTCATTGGCGGCGGCGTCGAGACGGCGCAGCGGCTGCTGTCGGCGATTCCGGAGATTGCCGAGGACCCCAAGGTGAAGCGGGCGCTGGGCATGATATCCCAGGGTGCCGAGCGGGCGGCGACGCTGACGCACCGGCTGCTGGCGTTCGCCCGCCGCCAGACGCTGGACCCGAAGCCGCTGGACGCCAACAAGCTGGTCGCCGGCATGTCGGAGCTGCTGCGCCGCACCCTGGGCGAGTCGGTGGCGCTGGAGACGGTGCTGGCCGGCGGGCTGTGGCGCACCATCGCCGACGCCAACCAGCTGGAGAACGCGCTGCTGAACCTGGCGGTGAACGCCCGCGACGCCATGCCGCAGGGCGGCAAGCTGACGATCGAGACCGCGAATGCGTTCCTCGACGAGGCTTATGCGGCCAAGCATGACGACGTCGCGCCCGGCCAGTACGTGATGATCGCCGTCAGCGACACCGGCACCGGCATGGACCGGGAGACGCTGGACCGGGTGTTCGAGCCGTTCTTCACCACCAAGGACGTCGGCCACGGCACCGGCCTGGGCCTGAGCCAGGTCTATGGCTTCATCAAGCAGTCGAACGGCCACGTGAACCTGTACAGCGAGCCCGGCCAGGGCACCGCGGTGAAGCTCTACCTGCCGCGCCTGACCGCCGAGGCGCCGGACGAGGAGGCGGACAAGGCGCATCAGGCGATCGTCCATGGCCGGGGCGAGACGATCCTGGTGGTGGAGGACGAGCCGGCGGTGCGCGACTACTCCGCATCGTCGCTGCGGGAGCTGGGCTACCGGGTGCTGTCGGCGGGGGACGGCAAGGCGGCGCTGCGGCTGCTGGCGCGGGACCCGGCGATCGCGCTCCTGTTCACCGATGTCGGCCTGCCGGGCGGGATGACCGGCAGTCAACTGGCCGACGCGGCGCGGGCGCAGCGGCCGGACCTGAAGGTGGTTTACACCACGGGCTATGCCCGCAACGCCATCGTGCATGGCGGCGTGCTGGACCCGGGGACGGAGATGCTGCCAAAGCCGTTCAGCCTGGCCACGCTGGCGGCGAAGATCCGGACGGTCCTGGATGGGTGAGGCACCGGGGCGTGCCGGGACAGAATGATGGTTGGGCGGCGTGCCGGAGGCGCGGCAGGCGTGAGCACCCGTCTGGCGCTGGCACGGCCTCGGTCTGATACGGGGTGGGTGCGTTCCCGGTGGGGGCAGCGTGGCGAAACGAACCTCAACAGTGCGTTCGCTGCCGGGGTGCGTCCCCGGTGGGGGCAGCGTGGTTGACGGTGTATTTCTGTTCGCACAGAGAAGAATCCGAGGGTGACGGAGGGTCACAGGGAATCAGGGGGACATTGCGCGGCCCGGTGCGGATGTTGCCGTCGTACCGAGATGTAGATACTGCCGTCGTCCCTGGCAGGGTCTCATCGGCCCGGCCATCCGGCGATGCCTGGCGTCGCTTGCCCCGGCAGTGCCTGGCGTCGTCATTCGCTTCGCGCGTAGCGCCATAACCTCTTCTCTGCGGCCCTCCGCGACCCTCAGCTTTTCCTCTGTGGTTAGACATCCGGACGATACGCCCGCACGTCCGCCCCCGGTGACCCCCCTCAGCCGAGAAGATCGGCGAGTTCCGTCATGCTGGCGACGACCAGGTCCGGCTGGTGCGGCCAGCGGGCAAACGGACGGCGGCGGCGGTTGATGAACGCGGTCCGCATCCCGGTGGCCTTGGCGCCGACGCAGTCGAATTCATGGTTGGCGACGAACAGGACCTCGTCCATCGCGACGCCCATCTTCCGCGCCGCCATCTCATAGGTCGCGCGGTGCGGCTTGAAGGCGTTGGCCTCGGCGACCGAGATGACGGCGTCGAACGGGATGCGGTGATACTGCTTCGCGGTCTCCAGCATATCGGGATCGCCGTTGGACAGCACGACCAGCCTGTACGCCTTGTGCAGGCGGGCGAGCGCCTCGGGTACTTCCGGGAAGCAGGCCAGGCGTTCGATCGCCGCGACCAGAGCGTGGACCTCCTCCTCGGTATGGGCGATGCCGGCGCGCTCCATGACCTGGCGGACGGACAGATGGCCAATCTGCCGGTAGGACGTGTGCGCGCGGCCGAGCAGGGCGTCGATCATGGAATTCTCGAAGTGGGTGCGGCGCCACCAGGTGACGAAGGCGTCGGGGTCGCCGGTCCAGCCCTTGGCCCGGAGGAACGGGGCGGCGAATTCGCGCAGGCCGCCCTGCATGTCGACCACGGTGCCGTACTGGTCGAACATGCACAGCCGGATGGTGGACTTCAGGGTCTGGATATCGGTCATGGCCGTCTCCCGGTTGCCGGGGCCGAGGATAGGCCGGATGCTGCCTGCGTGCACCCTCCTGCGCTGGCGGCGATCGGCGCCCGGTCCCAGGTGCCAGTGTTGATGGGACGGAAGAAGCTGCACGAACCTGTCCGAGGCCCACGGTAACCGTCTGGGCGGTTGCAACTGTTGATTATAACACAAAGACACTAAGCCACTAAGAACACAGTGTGCCCGGGTGGCTGCCGGGCGTTGTTCCTGTCTTCCGGCAGTGACATGGGGCATGGCTTTACAACTGGCCAAGGACGGGTTTGTCGGGATTGAGCCTGCAGGCTCGATACGGTCCAGCGAGCACCGGGTCACGCAACCACAAGCTGCAAGGCGAATGCGAACTCGAAAACTCGTGGGCTGGGTAGTGTATGGGTATCCAGCAGCAGCCTCAGAGGCCCCATTCCGCTGCTTCCTCATCCGACACCGGTGCAAAGGCACTCCAGGGAACCGGCGGACATTGATCTTTTCCCAGCCCGAAAACCGGCTGCGGTCTGATCGGCACGAGTTTCGCCACTGGCCTGCCATGGATGGCAATCGTCACGGACTCACCCTGCTGGGCCAGCGCGACCAACCTGGATAGCTGGCTCTTCGCTTCATGCATGTTGACGACGTGTTCCATCGGCCATGCTCCTTCCAGATTTTTGGCCAAGTTTCGGTGATGCCGTCAGGCGTCCGGACCGGTCTGGCCGGTTGCCGAGGCACGGCCGCGCAGAGCGTGCGATTACTGTTACAGCTACAGCAAACCGCAGGCGGATTGGGACGCGCGGCCATTGGCTTGCCGTCATGGCGGGCGCAGGCCCGCGATCAACAGCTTGTGGTGCTGATATCGGCCAAAGGCGTGGATGGCGGCCCTTCCGCCGCCATGACGATGAAAGCAAGCCGCCGGCCTGTCTCAACTGACCTTCGGATCACTGCGGCAGCGCGAGATACAACGCCCGTCCGACAGGCGTGCTCCCTATTATCGCCAGCCTTTCAGCCGCTCTGCCGCTTCCTGCATATCCGCCTCCGGCCCGCAGTAGCTGAACCGCAGGAAGCGGTTGCCGCGCCCGCGGTCGAAATCGACGCCGGGGCTGACCGCGACGCCGGCCTCCACCAGCATGCGGGCGCAAAAGCCGGCGCTGTCGTTGCTGCGGTTGCTGATGTCGGCGAACAGGTAGAACGCGCCCTCGGCCGGCGACAGCCGGGTGAAACCCGCCTGTGGCAGCGCCGCCAGCAGGTGATCGCGGGAGCGGCGGTAGCGGGCGACGTTGGCCTGCAGTTCCGCCTGGCAGTCGAACGCCGCCTCGGCGACAACCTGGGAGATATAGGGCGCGCTGATGAACATGTTCTGCGCCAGGCACTCCACCGGCCGCACCAGATCGGCCGGCAGCACCATCCAGCCGATACGCCAGCCGGCCATGGAGAAGTATTTCGACGATTTTCTCACAATGACGGAGCGAACGCTGGCCCTCGACACGACTCCATAATGGATATTATACCGCGTTATGACCGTAGGCTCGCTATCGTTACTGGGTGCCTTGTGCTTCGGGTGGTTTGCGCTTGCGGGCAGGCGCGGCATAGAAATGCGGAAAGAAGGTGACTACCGTGGGGCTTGGGGGTGGACATTCTGGTCGGCGGCCCCTGCGACGGCGTTGGCCGTGCTATCGTTCTGGGGTAGCGAGGCGGACGTGACGGCGAGAAACCTAACATTGGGAATCTTCGGCGGCTTGGTGGGAGCCTCTGCGCTGATTTGGACCGGATATCTTGTCGGCGATGGCACTAAAACTCGATTGGCGCCAGGCGCGGAGCCGACGGCAAGCCCTTCACCGGCCGTGAGTGTGCCTCCCATCGGTGCATCTGGAAACTTCAATTTCAACCAAAGCGGCGGCGTTGTTAACCAAACTTACATCAATCAAGCTCCGGGAAAGCTCGAATTCAGCGATGCTCTGGGGACTGAACTGCTTGCCAAAATTCCCAAGGGCAAACCGATCACGGTAATCGTCACCGGCTCCCGATCTGATATCCAAATCGGCCATCAAATAAACAATTTTCTCGTAGCGAATGGATATCAAACTAGGTTTAGCATCATCGGTATGATGATACCGCAGCCGGATCGTCCCATAACTTGGGACGCTGCAACGTCTGAACTCGTCGTCGCGCCGAGCGTCAGGTAGACCACACTCGGAGCCGCGACCACAATGACCACGCCATCGACCGGCACTGCTGGCTTGGCTTTGCCGCAGAACGATTTGTCATGTAGCGCTATCGCCACTTTTTCAGTCGTTCGGCGGCTTCCGCCATATCAGGTTCCGGCCCGCAATAGCTGAACCTGACGAACAGGTTCCCGCGAGCACGGTCAAAGTCCACACCCGGTGAGACCGCCACCCCAGCTTCATTCAGCATCCGCGCGCAGAACGCCTTGCTGTCGTTGGTTCGGTCGCTGACGTCAGCCCATAGATAGAAAGCTCCCTCTGCCGGGGACAGCCGGGAAAACCCGGCATCCGGCAGCCCCTTCAGCAGCAGATCACGGGACCGCCGATACCGCGCGACGTTGGCTTGCAACTCCGCCTCGCAGTCGAACGCAGCCTCCGCCGCGATCTGGGACAGGTGCGGCGCTGAGATGAACATGTTCTGAGCAAGACACTCGACCGGGCGAATCAGATCATCAGGCAGAACCATCCAGCCGACACGCCAGCCGGTCATCGAGAAGTACTTCGAGAACGAACCGATAACAACGGCATTCGGACTGAACGCGGCAGCCGTCGCCAGCCCCACATTTTGGTCGTGATTCGGAAACTGCTTCGAGAAGCTGTTCACCACCACGGCGCTGTCGCTGAACTCCGCGGCCGAGGCGATCGGGCTGTCATAGTTCAGTCCGTGATAGATCTCGTCGCTGATCAGCCGCACGCCGTTGGCATCGCACCAAGCGGCGATGGCGGCCAGTTCGTCGCGGTGCAGCATCGTGCCGACCGGGTTGCACGGGCTGGCGACGATCAGGCCGTCGGGCGGCGGGTCCAACGCTTCCAGCATCGCCACGCTGGGCTGGAAGCGGGTGTCCGGACCGGCCTCCAGGATCACCGGGGTCATGCCCAGCGCGGTCAGGATGTTGACGTAGGGCGGGTAGAACGGCGCCGCCAAAGCAATGCGGTCGCCGCGGTCGAACGCCGCCAGGAACGCCAGCGGGAACGCCCCCGACGCGCCCACCGTCACCGCGATCCGCTCGATCGGCAGGTCCAGCCGGTACCAGGCGCGGACATGGGCGGCGATGCGTTCCCGCAGCGAGCGCAGGCCGAACGCCTCGGTGTAGCCCAGCGGATGGCCGGACCGCAGCGCGGCCTGGGCGGCGGCGACCGCGCCGGTGGGGGCGCCGGTGCCGGGCTGGCCGACCTCCATGCGGATGACGTGCGGGTCGCCGGGCGGCAACGCGGCCTGGCGCGCGTTCGCGGCGGCGATCACGTCCATCACCATGAACGGCGGCGCCAGCGCGCCCTTGCCGATTTTCAGTGCCATCGGGTCAGTCCTGCCAGGTGATGCGGGTGGCCATGATCTTCGTCTGGTCTCCCTGCAGGAGTCCATCCACCGTCACGATGCACGGCCTGCCGACGCCGGTGCATTTGCGCAGCCGGTGGATTTCCTCCTCCGGCAGCCGCGAGGCGATGACGCGGTAGCGCTGCCGCGGCTTCTCGCCGATGCCCAGTTCGCAGAACGTGGCGTTGCAGATGATCCGGCCGGGGCCGATGGTGACCGGGGCGGCGCGCTGAGCCTGCGCCGCGCCGGTGGCCAGCAGGACCAGGACAGGGCTCAGCCAATGGGCCGATCGTGTCATACAGGGTCCTTTTGACCGGCCGGCTGTTTGATCGGTCAGTGGAAGCGCCTGGAAAGCCAGAATCCGCCGACGCCAACGAAGGCGGCGATCAGCGCCGGCAGGACAATCCAGGTTACAACCTGATCCCAAGTCATTCGTCCAACCCTCCAAGGACGGCCAACGCCGTCAGGTGCAGGCCGGCCGCTAACAGACACCAGGTGACCGTGACGGTAAACCGTCCAGTTGAGGCCAACTGCCCATTGACCTCCGGCGCGATGAAGCCAGCCACCAGAAACGCCACCGCGACGTTGTTGATGGTGGTCGCGATCAGCCTGGCCCGCTCATTGTTGGCGTTGCTCACGGATTTGTCTCTGGCACGTTTCGCCGGTTGACGCGGTGGAGACAGAGGCGTCCTGCTCGCCGCCGGGCACCGCCTTTCAGTTCGCCCCCAGCGCCAGCCCGGCCTCGCGCGGGTCTTTGGCCCAGCCGCAGCTGCTCTGGTCGCCCGGCAGGTCGCCGGCGCAGGCGATGACGTTGGCGCGGCCCGGCTCGGGCACCGGCGCCGGCATCGGCTGGTTGCTGCGCAGCGTGTTGATCAGCGCCGCGGCGACGGCCAGCGCCGCGCCTTCCTGGCCGGAGCCGGCGGCCTCGGCGCGGAATGCCTTGTCGCGGGCGTTCCACACCAGCCCGGCCGCCAGCAGCGGCGGCGGCACGGCGGCCGGCGAGGCCGCGGCGAGGAAGCCCAGGCCCGGCAGGATGCGCCCGGTGCCGAACAGGTTGTCCATGGTCAGGGCGCAGGCCACGGCGTTGCCGTTGCGGTCGAGCGTGACGAAGCTGGTCGAGGCCGGGAACACCATCGGACCCGCCGGCGGCAGGTCGCGCGTCGCCAGCAGCGTCTCGGGCGTCACGCCGCCGGCCCGGTAGCGCGCCACAACCGCCAGGGCCCGCGCCTGCGCGGCGGACAAGTCGTTTGGATTCGCGGCCAGCACGCCGAACGCGGCGTCGGCCGCCAGGCCGCCATCCGCCGGCGGCGGCAGGAAGGCGACCCGGTCGTTGCCGTACGACGCAACCAGCGGCAGCCCCAGCTTCGGCAGCGCGCGGCGCAGGTCCAGCATCGTCATCGGCCCGCCGATGAGCGTCGAGTCCTGCACGATCCGGCTGGCCAGCAGGCCGAGGTACATGTCGCCGACCCCGGCGGTGCGGATCTGCGCCAGGGTGGCGGCGAGATCGGGCTGCCGCAGCATCTGGCCCTCGGTCAGCGCCGCGCCGTTCTGGCTGAACACCGCGCGGGCGTTCGGGTCCGCCAGCAGCGGGCCGGCGACCAGCGCCAGGTCCTTCGCCAGGGCACGCGAGACCGGCGTGCCGAAGCGGGCCAGTTGCTCGGCCGAGGCGACCATGCCCTCGAACGGCCGCGTGCCGTAGCGGGCATGCAGCAGGAACAGCCCGCGCGCCAGCATCGGCACCGCCGCCGGCCGATCGGCGTTGGCGCCGGGCGCGGTGGGGGCGCGGGGGGTGAACATGATGGCTTCCGGCACGCCGCCGGCCTGGCCGCTGGGATTCGGGGAATAAGCGATGCAGGCGCCGCCGCCGCCCAGGCCGGCGCGCGAGGGCAGGGTCACCGCCAGGGTCAGGCCCACCGCGACCGCGGCATCGGCGGCGGTGCCGCCGGCGGACAGCATCTCCCGCCCCGCCAGCGCGGCGCGCGGGTCATCCGCCACCACGCCGCCCAGGAAGCCCGACACATAGCCCGGCTGGCCGATGGTGGGCCCGCCGCCGCCCAGGACCGTATCCTTGACGCTGCTGACGGTGGAGCAGCCCGGCAGCGCCGCCAGCACGGCCAGCGCGGCCGTGAAGCGCGGCGCCCGCCGGCGGGCCGGGCGCGGCTTGGGAAGCGGGAGACGGGGAAGTGGGCCGCGACGCATTGGGGTCATCCTGTCGGTATCGCCATCCGGGGTCGCGCCGAGCCGAGCCAACACGTCCTGCCGTTAACGCCGCGTGCCATAACCGGGTTCGGCATCAGCGGCAACATCACTTGGCGTATCGGGCTGTGACGGCGGCCGGGTTTGCCGCTAGACTGGCGGGCAGTCACCTTACGAAAGACCTTCCATGAGTCGCCTGCTGCGGGCTGTGGCCCTGGTTCTGCCCCTGATGTTGCTGGCCCAGATGTTGGCGGCCCACTCGGCCTTTGCCGACGCGTTCACGCCGGCCCAGCGTAGCGAGATCGTCGCCATCGTGCGCGACGCCCTGAAGAACGACCCATCGATCCTGCGCGACGCCATCACCGCCCTACAGGCCCAGGAAGAGCAACAGACCCAGGACGCCGCCCGCGCCGCCATCGCCAAGGCCGGCAACCGGCTGGTGACTCCGGCCGATCCGGTCGCCGGCAACCCGCAGGGCGACGTGACGATCGTCGAGTTCTTCGACACGCGCTGCCCGTACTGCCGCCGGATCGAGCCGGTCGTGGACAGCTTCCTGAAGCAGGACGGCAAGGTCCGGCTGGTTTACAAGGACCTGCCGATCCTGGGACCGGCGAGCGTGCTGGGCACCAGGGCGCTGCTGGCGGCGCAGCGGCAGGGCGCCTACCTGAAGATGCGGGAGGCGGTGATGAAGCTGCCGCCCGACACCTCCATGGCGCAGCTTGAGACGACGGCGCGCTCGCTGGGGCTGGACTGGCCGCGGATGAAGCAGGACATGGACGATCCCTCGGTGCAGGTCCGGATCGATGCCAACCTGAAGCTGGCGCACGAGCTGGGAATCCGCGGCACGCCGGCGCTGGTGGTCGGCGACACGCTGATCCCGGGCGCGGTCGACATGGCGGACCTGCGCAAGGCGGTGGCCGACGCCCGGCAGTAAATATCCCCCGGCAGAGCCGGGGGCTTTATAGTGTTGGCCGCTCAAAGCGGCCGGGCGGGTCGCTGACGCGGCCCGTTGAGTGTGAGCCGCTCAAAGCGGCAAGCGGGACCGCTAACGCGGTCCCGGGTTCAGTTGGCCACTAAAGTGGCCGGTTCAG
>NZ_NHRY01000194.1 GCF_002937115.1 Rhodopila globiformis
GCCTGCACCTGATCACCGGCATCCGGCGCAATATGCGCAACCAGCTGATGCCGCTGGTCGACAAGCGTATGCTGCGAGGGCGCTTCGTCATCGAGACCGTGTTCGACATCCTCAAATGCCAGATGGGCCTTGAGCATTCACGTCACAGATCGCCCATCAATGCCATGGTCCATATCCTGTCCTGTCTCGTCGCTTACGCCTACAGACCCGGCAAGCCGTCCATCTTGCGCAAAGGCAAAAAGCTCGAGGCTTATCCATAGTTCGGGTTATGTATTGAGTCGGATTGCAGTATTCATGTCTGCAAGAGCACAGCAGATGACCAATTTGTCTGTTGAAGCGGATACTCGTGTGCCGTACCATCTTCCCATGGAAGATCGTGTCGCGCGGCTCGAGGAAGACATGCGGGACGTCAAGTCGGTACTGTCCCGGCTTGAGCCCATGATTGTGCGGATCGATGCCACCCTGACCGCGACGCTGCCCAACCTGGCAACCAAAGCCGAGGTTGCCGATCTTCGGACCGAGGTTGCCAAAGAAATTGCCGGCTTTCGGACCGAAGTCACCCAAGGAATCGCCGATCTTCGAACCGAAGTCACCCAAGAAATCGCCGATCTTCGGACCGAAGTCACCAAGGAAGTTGCCGATCTTCGGACCGAAGTCACCAAGGAAGTTGCCGATCTTCGGACCGAGGTCGCTTCAGAGTTCGGGACTCTACGAAGCGACATGACCGCCAAGATCGAAGGTCTGCGAACCGAGACGACAGCTGGGATCGGGGGTCTGCGAGGCGAGGTTACCAAAGAGATCGCGGAACTACGAAATGAGATGATCCAACGATTTGCTGACGTTCCGACCAAGACGTATCTGTGGGGAATCCTGGGCGTCCTGATCACCGCCTATGGCGCCGGTCTCGCGGCGCTGGCGGTGATCAAGTAACGCGAACAACCTTTCTATCGCGCGTTCGCGCTTGCCTCCGACCGCGTCGCGCCGGCCCGGGCCGCCAGCGCCGCGGCCATGAACGCATCCAGGTCGCCGTCCAGCACGGCGTCCGGATTGCCCTTCTCGACCCCCGTCCGCAGGTCCTTCACCAACTGATAGGGCGCCAGCACGTAGTTGCGGATCTGGTGGCCCCAGCCGATGTCGGTCTTCGCGCTCTCCTGCGCCGCCGTGGCCGCCTCGCGCCGCTGCAGTTCGGCCTCATACAGGCGCGCCTTCAGCATCGCCATGGCCGTCGCCCGGTTGCGATGCTGGCTGCGGTCGGTCTGGCAGGCGACGATGATTCCGGTCGGCATGTGCGTGATGCGGATTGCGCTCTCTGTCTTGTTGACGTGCTGGCCGCCGGCACCCGAGGCGCGGTAAGTGTCCACCTTCAGGTCCGCGTCGTTGATCTCGATCTCGATGGAGTCATCCACCACCGGATAGACCCAGACGCTGGCGAAGCTGGTCTGTCGCCGAGCATTGGCGTCGAACGGGCTGATGCGGACCAGACGGTGCACGCCAGCCTCGGTCTTCAGCCAGCCATAGGCGTTGGGCCCGCTGATCTGCAGCGTCGCGGACTTGATGCCGGCCTGCTCGCCCTCGCTCTCTTCCATCACCTGCACCTTGTAGCCGTGCTGCTCGGCCCAGCGCATATACATGCGCATCAGCATCTCGGCCCAGTCCTGCGCCTCGGTGCCGCCGGCGCCGGAGTTCAGCTCGACATAGCAGTCGTTGCCGTCAGCCTCGCCCGAAAGCAGGCTTTCGATCTCGCGCCGCTTCGCTTCCTCGGCCGCGGCGCGCAGGGATGCCGTCGCCTCGGCGGCCATGGCGGCGTCGCCGTCGGCTTCGGCCATCGCGATCAGTTCCATCGCGTCGGTGACCTCGGCTTCCAGCTTCTGGACGCCTTCCATCGCCGAGGCGAGCTGGTTGCGCTCCCGCATCACCTTCTGCGCGGCGGCGGGGTCGTTCCACAGCGCCGGGTCTTCGGCGCGGTTGTTCAGTTCCGCGAGGCGGCCTTCGGCGACATCCCAGTCAAAGATGCCTCCTCAGCAGCGCGACGGACTGCTTGATCTGTTCGTTCAGGGCGTCGGATTCAGCGGACATGGTTCTGCACTGCTCTCTGCAAGGGGCGGGTCAATACAGCCCGCCCATGCTGTTATCAACCCCGCCGGGGGCATTCGGCGAGGGCGCAGACGATCCATCGCCCGTCGAGGTGCTGAACGCCCCGCCACCACCGCCTCCCACGGGACCGGAGGCACCCGGGACCTGATCAGGCTTGAACGCGTCGGTGACGGTGCCGGTGCCACTCTCCCACTGCGCCAGGGTCACGCCGGGCGGGACAGGGAACGACAGCACCGGATGGCCGGCGAGCGCGGTGGCCATATAGTCATGCCAGATCGGCGCCGCCACGGCCCCGCCGGTTTCGTTGTTGCCCAACGACGCCGGGGTATCGTAGCCGACCCATACGACTGTCACCAGATCGGGGGTGAACCCGGCGAACCAGGCATCGGCGAAGTCCTGCGTCGTGCCCGTCTTGCCGGCAATCGGCCGGTTCAGCCCTTTGCCGGCCGCGACGCCGGTGCCGCGCTGCACCACCCCCTCCATCATCATCTCAAGCTGGAAGACACTGGCGGCGTCGGCGATCTGCGGCCGGCTGTCGGTGATCGTCGGCGGCGTCGCCGCATTGCTGCAATCGGCGCAGGTCAGCCCCTCGGCCCGCATCACCACGTGCCCGTCCGGGTCCTGCACGCTGTCGATCAGGGTCGGGGTCACCTCCCGCCCGCCGGTGGCCAGTGAGGCATAGGCCTGGGCCTCACGCAGGACGGTCGTCTCCACCGCGCCAAGCGCGGCCGGCAGCACCCGTGGCATGGAATCGACCATATGGAATGCGATGGCGTTATCCGCGATGGCCTTCATGCCGACACGCTGGGCGATGCGCAGGGTCACCAGATTCCGCGACTCCTCCAGCGCCACCCGCATGGACATCGGGCCGCCGAAGTTGCCCTCATAGTTGCCCGGCCGCCAACGGCCCTCGGGCGTATCGATGACAATCGGCGCATCCAGGAAGCGCTGGCTCGGCGAGATGCCTTTCTCCAGCGCAGTCAGGTAAACCATTGGCTTGAAGCTGGAGCCGGGCTGGCGGTTGGCCTGCGTGGCGCGGTTGAACTGGCTTTGCTCGAAGCTCCATCCGCCGACCATGGCCAGCACCCGCCCGGTTTGCGGGTCCAGTGAAACCAGCGCGCCCTCCACCTGCGGAATCTGCCGCAGCGTTGCACGGTTGGCGGCGGGAACCAGTGGTGGCGCCTTGCCCTTGACCGTGGCCGGCGCCGGTGCCGCCGGCTGCGCGGACGGCGGCTCGATCATCACCACGTCGCCGGTCTGGACCACGTCGGTGATGCGCCGCGGCGCCGGGTCCGGCTTGCCGTCATGCACCGGACGGGCCCAGGCCAGGTCCTGCAGCGCCAGCACCGCTGTCCTGCGCTCACCGGTCGGGCTCAGCCAATCGACCCTGGCTTCGGACTCGGTGGTCCTGGCGACGACCGCCAGCTTCCAGTTCGGCAGCATGCCGGGCGGGCGGGCGACCTCGTTCAATGCCGCCGGCCACTGGGTTTCGAAACCCGCCGGCGCAAGGGAGAGGTGCGTCACCGGACCCCGCCAGCCGCCCATCTTGCGGTCGTAGGCCATCAACCCGTTACGCACCGATTTCTCGGCGGCGATCTGCAGCGCGGGGTCCAGGCTGGTGCGGACCATCAATCCACCCTGGGTGGTGGCGTCCTGCCCGAACCGCGCGACGAGTTGCCGCCGCACTTCCTCCATGAACCAGTCGGCGCCCGGTATCGGCGGCGGACGGTGGAATTCCGACGGCACGATCGGCTCGGCCTTGGCGCTGGCTGCCTGGGCAGCGGTGATGACGTGATCCTCGGCCATGCGATCAAGCACATAGTCGCGCCGCGCCCGCGCGGCGTCGGGATACTTGAACGGATTGAGGTTGTTCGGCGCCTTCGGCAGCCCGGCCAGGAACGCCGCTTCCGCGATCGTCAGCTGGTCCATCGGCTTGTTGAAGTAGGCCTGCGCCGCCGCGGCGACCCCGTAGGAGCCAAGGCCGAGGTAGATCTCGTTCAGATAGAGTTCGAGAATCCGGTCCTTGCTGAGGGTCTGTTCGATCCGCATCGCCAGGATGGCTTCCTTCACCTTGCGCGACAGCGACATCTGGTTGTCCAGCAGCATGTTCTTGGCAACCTGCTGGGTGATCGTCGATGCGCCGATCGGCCGGCGGCCCTGGCCGGCATGCAGGAGATCGAACACGCCGGCACGCGCGATCGCCAAGGGATCGATGCCGCCATGCGAGTAGAAGTTCTGGTCTTCGGCCGAGATGAACGCCCGCTTGACGATTTCGGGGATCGCGCTGACGGGCACGAAAATCCGCCGTTCGGTCGCAAGCTCCGCCAGCAGGCGGGAATCACCGGCATAAACCCGGCTCATGACCGGCGGCTGGTAGTTCCGCAGGCCATCGACATCGGGCAGGTCGGCGGCGAAATGCTGGTACGCGATCCAGCCCACCGCGGCGCCGCCCAGACCGCCCAGCAGCACGACGGCGGCCACGGCCCCGAGGATGCCGCGCGCGATGCGCACCAGGATGCCATCGCGCCGAGGCGGTTTGCCCGGGGTCTTGCGCGGCGGTCGGGGCGCCTGCTTGTCAGGCTTGCCCGGTTCCGGCCGGTTGGAAGGCGCCAGTCTCTCGCCGGCGGTCAGTGGTCCTGTCATCGGGGGGGTATAGCGTTTCTGTTCAAATTCGCCAGCAACGGGATTGCCTGCCTGCCGTGATGCCGGTGCCGGGTCGCTGGGCGTTCAACTGCGGGCTGGGCCGGTTGGCGAGTCCCAGGTGAGGTGGCCAAATCCGGCGAAATAGGCATCCACCGCGCGATGCATCGCCTGCGCAACCAGCCGCCGGTGCGCCGCCTGGCGCAGCGCCGCCTCATCGTGCGGGTTGGACATGAAACCCATCTCCACCAGCACGCTTGGAATGTCGGTGGCCTTCAGCACGACAAAGGCGGCATGCCGGTCCGGATTGGGCAGCATCGGCAGGTCCTGGTCGAGGCTGCCGACGAGATCGCGGGCGATCCGCACCGACCCGATGCGGGTTTCCTGCCGTACCAAGCTGGCGAGAATACGGGAAACCTCCGGCGAGGTGTCCTGCCAGCTCCGGCCGATGTAGCGGTCGGCGCTGTTTTCCCGCCGCGCCAGGGCGGCGGTCTGCGCGTCGGACGCCGTCTGCGCCAGCGTGTACACCGAGGCGCCGCGCACCGAATGATCGGTCAGGGCATCCGCATGCATGGAGACAAACAGCGCCGCTCCCTTGTGCTGCGCCCGGTCCACCCTGCCATCCAGAGGGATAAAAACATCGCGAGCACGCGTCAGTTCCACCCGGTAGCGGCCGCTGGCCTCGAGCTGTCGCTTCAGTTCCAGCGCGGTGGCCAGCGAGATATTCTTCTCGAACGTGCCCGACACGCCGATCGCGCCGGGATCCTTGCCGCCATGCCCGGGATCCAGCATCACCAGGGGAAGCGGTGCCCTGGTGGCGGCCGAGCGGTGTGTGGTGGACTTCTTGTGTGCAGTGTGGTGGGGATCGGGACGGGCCGCCGCCGCGTCGTGCAGGGCAGGCGGCAGCAGGAACGTGCCGACAACAGACGTCCCTGCTGCAAGACGTTGCAGCAACAGACGACGTGTGACGACGGAAGCGGAGAGCATGACCGCCTTTAACATATCGGGTTCGATTCCGCAGCTTTGTTATTGATTACAGCGAGTTCATAACCGGGCGCCATGATCTGCTTGCGGTGAAGGCGGCTTTGCTTCATGGTCAACGTGCTCCGGTGGTGTTACCGGGGGTTGTGGTTTACCGCGGTCGGTTCAGTGCGATCACGTTTGACCCGATGCCCGGGGGCGTTCCGGCAGTGCGTGATCCCTTGACCGTCCTGATCCGTCTCAGTCCGGCAAGTGTGGGGAAGGATCCGCGTTGCCCGGGCCACATCGCCGTCCGTGTCGCGCCCGCCACCGCGGACTTGTGGCGCGCCGGGATCTGTCCGCCGCGGGACCTTTTCGCGGCAGGGGCAGCGTCAGCGACGACTTTCACACGGGGCTGCGTTTTCACAACAGGACGCGCCGACCGAACGCCGGGGATTGATGAACCACAACGTGCCATACCTGTCCGGATCTGGACTTTCGCCCGGCTTATTGGGCGGTATCGGTATCGTGTGGTCCGTTCACCATCGTTTTCCTGAACCGTCGGGCGGGCCCCTTCCCGCAAGCCTTTCAAGCCGTCCGCCGTCCGGGACCCGCACGAGGTCCGGCGCGCGCATCAAGACGGCGTATCGGAGTTCAGGACTAGATGACGAAGCGCATGCTGATCGACGCCACGCACGCGGAAGAAACCCGCGTGGTGGTGCTGGACGGTAACCGACTAGAGGATTTTGACGTCGAGACATCGACGAAGAAGCAACTTAAGGGCAACATCTACCTCGCCAAGGTCGTTCGGGTCGAACCGAGCCTGCAGGCCGCGTTCGTCGAGTACGGCGGCAACCGCCACGGGTTCCTCGCCTTCAGCGAAATCCATCCCGACTACTATCAGATCCCCGTCGCCGATCGGCAGCGCCTGTTGGAACTGCAGGCGGAAGAAGCGCGGCGCGAGGAGGAGGAGGAGGATCTCGAACTCGCGCTCAGCCAGGCCAGCGAGAGCCAGCAGGCCGCGCCGGCCCGGGCCGCGCCCCCTGCCAAACCGGCGCCGGCAGCGGAGGATTGGGCACGACCGTCCGTTCCGCTGCTGATCGCGCGCGAGGTGGTGACCGCGCCAACCGGGCCGGAAGGGGCCGGGCCGGAAGCGCCCGCGGCGGCGCCGGCTGCCGTGGCGGAAACCCGGCACGCGGAAGCCTGGGCCAGCCCGGCGCTTCCGCCGCTGCTGGCGCCATCGCCGGAAACCGAGCCGGCGGCGCAGCCCGGGCGGATCGAAACCATCGAGGGCGGGAACGAGCCTGGCGAGGACGAACAGGACTCGGATGAAACCGAATCCTTCGATGCCGACGGCGAGCGGATTGAAATCCTGCCGCCACCGGAAACCGTCGGCGGCATCGACCAGGATGCCAACGAAGAGCCGCGGGAACGGCGCCTGCCGCCTCGTTTCCTACGTAATTATAAGATCCAGGAGGTGATCCGCCGCCGGCAGATCCTGCTGGTCCAGGTCGTCAAGGAGGAGCGCGGCACCAAGGGCGCGGCGCTGACCACCTACCTGTCGCTCGCCGGCCGCTTCGGCGTGCTGATGCCCAACTCCCCCCGCGGCGGCGGCATCTCCCGCAAGATCACCTCGGCCGCCGATCGGCGTCGGCTGAAGGAGGTGATGGCCGAGCTCGACATCCCGCGCGGCATGGGCATGATCGTCCGCACCGCCGGCGCCAACCGGCCGAAGCCGGAGATCAAGCGCGACTGCGAATACTTGCTGCGGCTGTGGGACGACATCCGCGAGCACACCATGAAATCGGTGGCGCCGGCGCTGATCTATGAGGAAGCCAGCCTGATCAAGCGCTCGATCCGCGACGTCTATTCCCGCGACATCGACGAGATCCTGGTGGACGGCGAGGACGGCTGGCGCACCGCGCACGAGTTCATGCGCATGCTGATGCCCTCGCACGCCAGGAAAGTGCAGATGTGGCGCGACGGCGGCCAGCCGCTGTTCGCCCGCTACCAGGTCGAGTCCCAGCTCGACGGCATGCTGCTGCCGACGGTGCAGCTGCGCTCCGGCGGCTACCTGGTGATCAACCAGGCCGAGGCGCTGGTCGCCATCGACGTCAACTCCGGCCGTTCGACACGCGAGCGCAACATCGAGGAAACGGCGCTGCGCACCAACCTGGAAGCGGCCGACGAGGTGGCCCGCCAGCTGCGGCTGCGCGACCTGGCGGGGCTGATCGTCATCGACTTCATCGACATGGAGTCGAAGCGGCACAACGCGATGGTCGAGCGCCGCATCAAGGACGCCCTGAAGAACGACCGCGCCCGCATCCAGATCGGCCACATCAGCCATTTCGGCCTACTGGAAATGAGTCGCCAGCGCCTGCGCCCGTCGCTCGCGGAAACCAGTTTCATCCCGTGCCCGCATTGCGGCGGCACCGGCCACGTGCGCAGCACGGAAAACGCCGCGATCCACGTGCTGCGCGGCATCGAGGACGAAGGCAGCAAGCGCCGCTCGGCCGAGATCACCGTGCATGTGTCCACGCCGGTCGCGCTGTACCTATTGAATCACAAGCGTGAGCGGCTGCGGGAGATCGAGCTGCGCTATACCATGCGGGTGATCGTCGCCGCCGACGACGCGCAGATCGCGCCGCAGTACCGGATCGAGAAGATCCGCATCCGTGCGCCTGAAGACGCTCCGCCGGTTATCACGCCGGACCGCATGCTGCCGCCTCTGCCCGTGATGGAGGTCGAGCCGGAAGAGGAACCGGACGTCGTCCCGGTTGAGGACGACGAAGACGAAGGCGACGAGGATACCGATGAGGCGCGGGCCGCCGATGCAGGCGATGGCGCGGCCGGGGACGACGCCGACCGCCGTCGCGGCAGCAAGCGCCGGCGCCGGCGGCGGCGGAGCAACCGGCGCGAGGACCAGGCCACCGGCACGCCGGCCGAAGCGGCGGACGAGGCCGCGGACGCCGACGCGGAAGAACCGGTTGCCGCCGATGCGGTCACCGAGGCCGAGGCCGCACCGGCCGCCGCGGAGGAAGCGCCCGCAAGCGGCGAAGCCGTGGCCGAGGAAGAGCGCGAAGGCGGCGAACTTCCGGCCGCCGCCGAGGACGAAAGCCGCAACCGCAGGCGCGGGCGGCGCGGCGGGCGGCGCCGGCGGCGTGATGGAGACGGCGAGTTGTCTCCGTTCTCGGTCCCGGGCGCGGAGCAGCCGGAACTGCCGCCAATCTATGCCGGACCGACACCGGCGGACCCGTTCGGCGGACGGGCCTTCGACATCTTCGACATGATGGACCAGGCGGAGCAGGCGGCCGAAGCGAAGTCGCCGCCGCGTGCGCCGTCCGACGAGATCACCAATACCGGCGCGCCTGAAGCCGAAGCCGGCTTCGGTGAGCCCGCTGCCGAGGTGGCCGTGGCGGCAACCGAAGCCGTTGAAGCCGCTGCGCCGGCCGAGGCTGAGGAGGCCCCAGCACAGACCGAGGCGCCGGCGGCAGAACCGGACATCGTCAACGCCGGAGCGCCGGAGCCGGCCGCGACGCCGGAACTGGTGACCTCGGAAGCGCGTCCCGCCGACTTGCCGCAACCGGTTACGAACGGTCTGGATGAGATTGCCACCCCGGAGCCGGCGCCGGCGGAACCGGCGATCAGGCCCATCCTGGTCGGCGCGGACGGTGAAACCCCGCCCGAGAAGAAACGCGGCTGGTGGCGGCGGTAGGCATGTCTCCGTCATGACCGGGCGTGTTCCCGTTGCTATGAGGATAGGGCGGTGGCCGGAGAAGGATTTGGCGCCAGGCCCGTTGCCTCCCCGTCATGGCCGGGCGTGTCGTAGATGGCGGGGACACGCCCCATGCGTATCAGGATAAGCGGAGTGGCGGAGCAAGGGCTTCTCCCTCACCGTCGTGGCCGGGACACGCCCTACGGGATGCACACATCCCGGAAACGAGTCGGAAATGACCGTAAAATCAAGTGCTTGCCTCGCGGCCGAGAGCGTTCCCCCATCGTCATGGCCCGGCTCGTCCGGGCCACCTGTCGCGGCACACGTGCTGGAATAGGTGGCCCGGACGAGCCGGGCCATGACGAAAGAGAAACGCAGCGGCGGACCGTTTCCGAGATGTGTGCATTGCGTAGGGACACGCCCGGCCATAACGAGAGGGAGCAGACCTTGCTCCGCCCGGTGGGACGACGACCCTGCTTCGGCCGGTAAGGCAACGGCCGTGCCCCGATGCTCCGCCGTCGTCATCCCGCCCGGCGACGGCTCCGGCCCGCCCGCCGTTCAGTGCGCCTTTGTCTCGAACCGGTACGGCGTTGCGCCCGCGGTCATCGGATCTAATGCCAGCCGGTGCTCCAGCGGCGGGAAGGCGCGGCTGCCGCAGTCGGGGCGGTCGCACAGGCGGCAGGACAGGCCGATGCCGACCCGCGCGCGATCCAGGTCGAGCCCGTCGGCATAGACGACCTCGGCCGCGTTGCTCAGAGCGCATCCCATGGCAACGACATGGGTCGGGCGCGGCTCGCCCCAGCGTGCCACCGGCTGCATGACCGTGCGCGCGAAGCATAGGTAGGCTGCGCCGTCCGGCAGTTCCGCCACCTGAATCTGCAGCACGCCCGGCTGGGCGAAGGCGGTATGCACCACCCAGCGCGGGCATGACCCGCCGAAGCGGGCGAACGGGAACCCGGCGGCGGAAAACCGCTTCGACACGTTCCCGGCCGGATCCACCCGCATGAAGAAGAACGGCACGCCCCGGGCGCCGATGCGCTGCAAGGTCGAAAGCCGGTGGCAGGCCTGTTCAAACGAAACGCCGAACCGCGCGGCGACCGCCTCCATGTCGTGCCGCAGCGAGGTCGCGGCAGCAAGGAACGGCGCATACGGCATCACCAGCGCCCCGGCGACGTAGTTCAGCAGGCCGATGCGCAGCAGCATCGCGGCCTCCGGCGTCGATGGCGCCGCTTCCTTCAGGACCATTTCCAGCGCCTCGCGCGCCTCCAGCATCGCCAGCTGGAACGCCATATGGAAGCCGCGGCTCTCGCGCGGCAGCGACTCGGACAAAGCGAGGCTGCGGGTGGAGGGATCGTACCGGCGCAGCGCCATGTCCAGCGGCTGGACGCTGACGCGCACGCCGTGCTTCACGCGCAGCCGGTTCGCCAGCGCGTGGTTCATCTCGGCCGGCGCTTCCGGCGCCAGTTCGGCGGCCAGCGCCTCGGCGGCGGCTTCCAGCGCCGGGAAGTGGTTGGCGTGGTCGTCGAAGAAGTCCCGCACTTCCTCATTGGGCAGCAGGATGCGGCGGCCGGAGGGCAGGGCGATGCCGTTGGCGTCCTCGCGCGCCACGCGCCAGGCGCGATACAGTGCCAGCACCGCGCGCGCGGCATTGGGGCTGCTGGCGGCCAGGGCCTCGACCTCCGCTTCCGCCACGGAGTCGGCGCCCAGCAGCGGATCGGCGAACGCCTCGCGCAGGCCGACCTGAAGCTGGCGTTCCTGGGTGCCGGACAACTCGCCGAGGTCCACCCGCAAGGTTTCGCCGAGCTTGATCAGCAGCGACGCGGTGACGGCACGCTGGTCGTGCTCGATCAGGTTCAGGTAGCTGGCCGAGATGCCCAGCCGGGCGGCCAGGGCCTGCTGGGACAATCCCCGCTCGGTGCGCAGTCGCCGCACCGTTCGGCCGATCAAAGCACGGCTCAATTCTTACACCTTTTACAAATTCGCTTACGTGTTCGTAAAGACAACGACAAGATTGCCGCGGTCAAGGCAAACGAGGCTCTCGCTTTTCGCAGCAGCGATGTCAATTATTCACTTATTCAAAAAGGGATCAAGGAGACCTCCGTCATGCGTTCTTCCACCCCCCTGTATGCTCCCGACGGCATGGCTGGTTCCGGTCGCGATCCGGACCGGTTCGCCGGCATCAAGCGGGACTATACACCGGCGGATGTGGAACGCCTTGCCGGTTCTTTCCGCATCCGTCACACCCTGGCGGAAATCGGCGCCGCCCGGCTCTGGCATCTGCTGAGGACCGAGCCGTTTGTCGCCACGCTGGGTGCCCTGACCGGGAATCAGGCGGTGCAGCAGGTCAAGGCCGGGCTCAAGGCGATCTACCTGTCCGGCTGGCAGGTCGCCGGTGACGCCAACACCGCGGGCCAGATGTATCCCGACCAGTCGCTGTATCCGGTCGATTCGGTCCCCAACGTCGTGCGCCGCATCAACAACGCGCTGCGCCGCTGTGACCAGATCGCCACCATGGAAGGCGGCCGTGACGGCACCTACTGGATGGCGCCGATCGTCGCCGACGCGGAAGCCGGCTTCGGCGGCCCGCTGAACGCCTATGAGCTGATGAAGGCGATGATCGAGGCCGGCGCCGCGGGCGTGCACTTCGAGGACCAGTTGGCGTCCGAGAAGAAGTGCGGCCACCTGGGCGGCAAGGTGCTGGTGCCGATCCAGCAGCACATCCGCACGCTGAACGCGGCGCGGCTGGCGGCGGATGTCGAGGGCGTCCAGACCGTGCTGCTGTGCCGCACCGACGCGCAGTCGGCGCAGTTGCTGACCAGCGACGTCGATGAGCGCGACCGGCCGTTCATCACCGGCGAGCGCACGCCGGAAGGCTTCTTCCGCATCAAGCCCGGCGCCGGCAACGACTACGCCATCGCCCGCAGCCTGGCCTATGCGCCCTACGCCGATCTGCTGTGGTGGGAAACCAGCGAGCCCGACCTGCATGAGGCGGAACGGTTCGCCAACGCGATCCACAAGCAGTTTCCCGGCAAGATGCTGGCCTACAACTGCTCGCCGAGCTTCAACTGGAAGAAGAAGCTGTCGCCCGAGAAGATCGCCTCGTTCCAGCGGGAGATCGGCCGGATGGGTTACCGCTTCCAGTTCGTGACGCTGGCCGGGTTCCACAGCCTGAACCTGTCGATGTTCAACCTCGCCCGCGGCTACAAGGAGCGCGGCATGGCGGCCTACAGCGAACTGCAGCAGGCCGAGTTCGCCGCCGAGGCCGATGGCTACACCGCCACCCGTCACCAGCGCGAGGTCGGCGTCAGCTACTTTGATGCGGTGGCGACGGCGATCTCCGGCGGCCAGTCGTCCACGACGGCGTTCGCCGGCTCGACCGAGGCGGACCAGTTCCACGATCACGACCCCGGCGAGGTCACCACGGCGTCCGACCGGCACGATGACGGCCTGGTGCATAATCATGAGTGGGCCGTCAGCGGGAAATAAGCACGCCCAAGTTTGGGGGAGGCGTCTGCGGCGGGGCGAATGCTCCGCCGCTTTTTTGTTGGGGCGGCGCGATCGGCTTGACCCGAGCCTGTCGCTGAAAAAGGGCGTTCAGCGCCGTCTGCATAAAGCAAACCGCAGGTAGGTTGAGACGGATCGACGGCGCACCTTCATCGTCATGGTGGCCGCAGGGCCGCCACCCACGCATTTTGCCGCGATCAGCATCGCAAGGTGTGGATGGCGGGCTTTCACCCCATGTGCGTTATAGCTATGGCCCTCATTGTCTTGAATGCCAAACCGCGCGTTGCAACAGGAACAGCCCGGTCGCGTTTGCGCCATCGCGACCGCAGGCCGCAACACAATCGGCTCTGCGTGCTCTGCGCGCCGCTCTGCGGTCTCTGCGTTGCAAAAATGCGGTGCCGCCACAAAGAGCGGCGTTGCCGGTGAGTCGCCCGGTCATCAACGCCGATGGCGCCCCGGCCACCGCTTTCCAACGCAGAGATCGCAGAGCGGCGCGCAGAGCACGCAGAGAAGGGATTCCGGTGGCCTGCGGCCGCGATGGCTGTACGTTGATCACCGTGCCTTCTGTCATGGCCAGGATAATGAAGGCCGGATCTGCAAAATAGCGTGGAGCGAGGCAGGCTGCCTGTTCCCGTCATGGCAGCCGCAGGGCCGCCATCCACGCCTTACAGTGCTGATACCATGGAAACGCGCGTGGATGACGGCCCTGCGGCCGCCATGACGACTGAGCAGTCGCGCCGCCTGTGCCCTGTTTTACGCCTATGGGCCCTTCACCCGCCATGGCGTGGAGGGGCCGGTGCGCCGGCTCCGATGGATCGGTTATTTCAGCTCGGGCCCTTATGGACAGCAATCACCGTCACCGCACAGGCCGTTGGCATCACATCCAGTTTTCCACCGTCAGGCCCCGGATGCGCTGGAACTCGTTGACATTGGCAGTAACGACGACCGCACCCATTGAACGGGCGTGCGCCGCGATCAGCAGATCGTTCGGGCCGGCGGGCTGGCCGGCCGCTTCCAGCGATGCGCGGATATCGCCGTATTCGGCGTCCACCGGAACGTCGAGCGGCAGGATCGGCACACGCGCCAGCACGGCTTCCATTCGGGTCAACAGGCGGGCGGAGCCGCTCTTTGCCGCCCCGTATCTGAGTTCGGCGGCAGTGATGATGCTCAGGCAGAGGTTGTCCTCACCGACCTCGGCGATGCGCCTTGCGATCTTCCCGGCCGGATTTCTGATCATGTCGGACACGGTGTTGGTGTCCAGCATGTAGAGCGTCACAGGTTTACGTCGGCAAGCGGCTGCAAGGTCGCGTCCACGTCAGGGAACGCCTCGTCCAGGGGCTCCCAGCTCGCCAGCAACGCCAGCAAAGTGCCAGTGCGCACCGGCTGGATAATGAGCCGATCACCATCGCGGCTGATGATGGCCTCACTGCCAGGCAGTTCGAATTCCACCGGAATGCGGATGGCCTGGTTGCGGTTGTTGCGAAAGAGCCTGACGCGGCGGGGTGCGGGGTTGGGCCGAGGCACGGTGTTGGCCTTCGTGGTATATGCCATAAGCATATGCCAAATGGCCACCCGGTGCAAGGCCGATCCGTGTCGCGTTTCGCTTCGAGGAAGGGAATAATACCGGCGGCCTGGTTCGCTGCCCGGTTCTCGTCGGCGAATCCGACCGAGGGATCGCGTTGCGGGCGATATCCGCGATCAATGCCTTGCTCCGGCGGAGCGGACCGGATGGCACGCCGCGGCCTGTTCGCTCCGCCGTCATCCGCGTTCATCCGTGTTCATCTGCGGTTCCCTTGTTCCACGGCACGAACAACCACGTTGCGTCCCGGCCCGCGCACGGCCGGTCGGTTCGTCCCACGCCGCGAGTGCCTGGTTGGGGAACCGCAGATGAACGCGGATGAAAGCAGATGGTCTTGTTCTGCGCCTCCGGGGGCTTTCTCCGCGCACGCAGGCTATCGGGCATGAACCGATCGTGGCGGCACAAGGCGGGATGGGTCCCCGCTCCAACCCGCTGCTATGACGTTGCCTTGTCCGTGCGACTCAACACGCGTCGTTGCGCGAGCCAACTCGTGCGGTCGCAGGGAACCGCAGACAGGTTCGGCCGGGCGGTCCACGTCATTTCCAGCCTGCGCGCCCGCCACGACGATGACGACGACGCGCCGTTGCTCCGTCCCCAGGCGACCTGCGGTTCGCTGGAACCGGCTCCCAACGTTCAAACGCCGTGACGGTCGGTATCACAGTATAGTGCCGTTAAGGGAAACAGCTTGACCTTTACGTCAACCTCTATAGTTTAGATGGCGAAAACTCGCCCCTGACGCCCATCCAGTGCCGGTGGCAGAGAAAAACAAACCCAGGAGGGACCCAATGGACGCCCTGTCGCATGCGCCGCTGGAGCCGATGACGGTGTCCGCTATGCTGGACAACACCGCCGCCCGGTTCAGCGATCGTCCTGCGATGAGTTTCCTCGGGCGGCGCTGGACCTATGGCGAACTGGCTGATGCGGTCGGGCGGGCGGCGGCGGGCCTGCAGAGCCTGGGCGTCCGGCCGGGCGACCGGGTCGGGCTGTGCCTGCCGAACACGCCGTACTATGTGATCTTCTACTACGCCGCGCTGAAGGCCGGCGCGGTCGTGGTCAACTACAACCCGCTCTATGTCGCGCGCGAACTGCACCAGCAGATCGTCGACTCCGCGACCACCGTCATGATCGTGCCGGACCTCGCCGCGATCTGCGACAAGGTGCTCGGGCTGCCGCCGGACTCCGGCCTGAAGCGGGTGGTCGTCTGCCCGTTCGCCGACGCCTTGCCGGCGACCAAACGGGCGGCGTTCACCGTCTTCAAGCGCAGCCTGCTCGCGCACCCAGCCTGGAGCGAGCAGGTCGTGTCCTACCGGACGTTGATGGCCCAGGGCGGGCCGGCGGCGCCGGTGGCGGCCGATCCGTCCGACCTGGCGGTGCTGCAATATACCGGTGGCACGACCGGATTGCCCAAGGGCGCGATGCTGACCCATGCCAACCTGTCGATCAACGCCCAGCAGACCCTGCATCACATGCCCAGCATGCGCCCGGGCGAGGAACGGTTCATGGCGATCCTGCCGTTCTTTCACGTCTTCGCCATGACGTCGGTGCTGAACGCCAGCATCCTGGCCGGCGGCGAGCTGATCCTGCATCCGCGCTTCGAGATCGATGCCGTGATGCGCTCGCTCCGGCGCGACAAGCCGACGATCATGCATGCCGTGCCGACGATCTACAACGCGATCGCGGCCAGGGCGGAACAGCACCGCGTAACGTTCCCCAGCCTGCGCCTGTGCGTCTCCGGCGGCGCGCCGCTGCCGGCGGAAATCCGCGAGCGCTTCCAGAAGCTGACCGGCTGCCGGGTCATCGAGGGCTACGGCCTGACCGAAGCCTCGCCCGTCGTCGCCTCCAATCCGCCGGACGGCGAGGTCCGCCCCGGCTCGGTCGGCATCGTCGTCCAGGGCACGCAGGTGGAAATCCGCGGCATCGACGACATCAGGCGCATCCTGCCGCCGGGCGAGCGAGGCGAGATCTGCGTCCGCGGCCCGCAAGTGATGCAGGGCTACCTGAATCGGGAAGCGGAAACGCGGGCCGTCTTCGTCGATGGCGGGCTGCGCACCGGCGACGCCGGTTATCTCGACCCCGACGGTTACCTGTACGTGACCGATAGGCTGAAGGACCTGGTGATCTGCAGCGGCTACAACGTCTATCCCCGGGTCATCGAGGATGCGCTGTACGAACATCCGGCGGTCGCCGAGGCCATCGTCATCGGCATCCCCGACGATTATCGCGGCCAGGCGCCGCTGGCCTTCGTAACGCTGCGGCCAGGCGAGGCCGCGGATGGTGAGACGCTGCGCGACTTCCTCCGCGATCGGGTCTCGCCGATCGAACTGCCGGTGCGGGTGGAAATCCGCGACAGCCTGCCGAAGACCCTGATCGGCAAGCTGTCGCGCAAGGAGCTGATTGCCGAAATGACCGCACTTTATGCCAAGCAGACCTCGCAACCATGACGGGGCGCGCGCTTATGCCTGACGGGACGCGGCGGCGGATGGAAAAGAATCTGGCAGCTCCGTTGCCTCATCGTCACGGCTTGGCGCACTTTTCTCCTCATGGCCGGGCACGCTTTCTCCGTCATGGCCGGGCGTGTCCCTACGCAATGCACACATCCTGGAAACGAGTCGGAAATGACGGTAAAATCAAGTGCTTGCCTGGGCGCCAAGAGCGTTCCCCCATCGTCATGGCCCGGCTTGTCCGGGCCACCTGTCGCGGCACAAGTGCTGGAATAGGTGGCCCGGACAAGCCGGGCCATGACGAAAGGGAAACGCCACGGCGGACCGTTTCCGAGATGTGTGCATCCCGTAGGGCGTGTCCCGGCCATCCACCCCCCGCCGTCGAAGCGCGGGTGGCCGGGACACGCCTGGCCATGACGAGGGGGCGGAGACCTCTCCTGCTACGCCCGAGGCACACGCCATGAGCGACGGATCGCTGTACACAGTCACGGAACTGGCGAAGCAGCTCGGCATGACGCCGCGCGCCATCCGTTTCTATGAAGACAAGGGCCTGATCACGCCGCAGCGCGCCGGCACCACCCGCGTGTTTTCCGCCCGCGACCGCGCCCGCATGATCCTGATCCTGCGCGGCAAGCGGCTCGGCTTCTCGCTGAGTGCGATCAAGGAATATCTCGATCTTTACGACACCGACGTCACCCAGCATGCGCAACTGAAGCTGCTGGCCGCGGGCGTGGCCAGGCGCCGCGCCCAGCTTCTCGCGCAACGCCAGGCCATCGACGAGGCGCTGGCCGAACTCGACGACATCGCCGCCCAGACCGAGGCGGCATTGCAATCACCTGCCCCTCGCGCACGCCGCGCGGCGGGCTGACACGGAACGGAGGACAACAACCATGACCAGTGCGGTGATCGCCGGCTATGCCCGGTCGCCCTTTCACTTCGCCGGCAAGGGCGCCCTGGCGCGCGTCCGTCCCGATGACCTCGCTGCCCAGGTCGTCCGCGCGCTGATCAGCCGCACCGGCATCAAACCGGAGGACATCGAGGACATCATCGTCGGCTGCGCCTTCCCCGAAGGTGAGCAGGGCCTGAACGTCGCCCGGCTGATTGCCCTGCTGGCCGACTTGCCACTGTCGGTCGCCGGCGTGACGGTCAACCGCTTCTGCGGCTCCTCGATGCAGTCGATCCACATCGCCGCCGGCCAGATCGCGCTCGGCGCCGGGGACGTGTTCATCTGCGCCGGCATCGAGAGCATGAGCCGCGTGCCGATGATGGGCTACAACCCGCTGGTCAACCCGGCGCTGATGCAGTCCATGCCGTCCGCCTACATCAGCATGGGCGAGACGGCCGAAAACGTTGCCCGCAAGTGGCAGATCCCCCGCGGCGAGCAGGAGGCGTTCGCCGTGCGCAGCCACCAGCGCGCCGCCGCCGCCGTCGCCGCCGGGCATCTGGCGGACGAGATCGTGCCAATCACCGGCAAGGGCGGCACGGTGGAGCAGGACGGCTGCATCCGCCCCGACACCACCGCCGAGGGCCTCGCCGGGCTTAAGCCGGCGTTCGACAAGGATGGGACCGTCACCGCCGGCACGTCCTCGCCGCTGACCGACGGCGCATCGGCGGTATTGGTCTGCAGCGAGGCCTATGCCGACAAGCACGGCATCAGGCCGCTTGCCCGCATCCGCTCCATCGCCGTTGCCGGCTGCGCGCCGGAGATCATGGGCATCGGCCCGGTCGCCGCGACGAAGAAGGCGCTGGGACGCGCCGGCCTGGAGATCGGCGCGCTCGACGTCGTCGAACTGAACGAGGCCTTCGCCAGCCAGGCGATCGCCTGTGCCCGCGAGCTTGGCATCCGCGACGAGACGCTGAACCTCGACGGTGGCGCGATCGCGCTGGGCCATCCGCTGGGCGCGACCGGTGCCCGCATCACCGGCAAGGCGGCGTCCTTGCTGGCCCGCACCGGCGGCCGCTTTGCCCTGGCCAGCCAGTGCATCGGCGGCGGCCAGGGCATCGCCACGATCCTGGAGCGCGTGTGATGGCCGCCGCGATCCGCCGTGTCGGCGTCATCGGCGCCGGCACAATGGGGGCCGGCATCGCCGCGCAGGTGGCGAATGCCGGCGTGCCGGTGGCGCTGCTGGATATCGTCCCGCCGGACGCCACCAACCGCAACGTGCTGGCGGAGACGGCACTGGCGCGGCTGCGCAAGGCCGAACCCGCCGCCTTCATGCACGACGCCGCGGCGAAACTGGTCACCATCGGCAACCTCGAGGACGACCTGGGCAAGCTGGCCGATTGCGACTGGATCATCGAGGCCGTGTTGGAGCGGGTGGACATCAAGCAGGCGCTGTACCGCCGGCTGGAAGCCGTCCACCGCCCGGGCTGCGCCATCAGTTCCAACACCTCGACCATCGGCCTGAAGCTGCTGACCGAGGGCCTAAGCGAGGCGTTCCGGCGCGACTTTCTGATCACGCATTTCTTCAACCCGCCGCGCTACATGCGCCTGCTGGAGATCGTCACCGGCCCCGAAACGTCGCCGGAAACCGTCGAAGCCGTCACCCGCTTCGCCGACGTGGCGCTGGGCAAGAGCATCGTGCACTGCGCCGACAGCCCCGGCTTCATCGCCAACCGGCTCGGCATCTACTGGCTGCAACTGGCACTGACCGAGGCGATCGACCAGGGGCTGACGGTGGAGGAGGCGGACGCGATCGTCGGTCCGCCAATGGGCATCCCGAAGACCGGCGTATTCGGCCTGATGGATCTGGTCGGCATCGACATGGGCCCGCTGGTCAACGCCTCGATGCGCGCCGTGCTGCCGAAGTCCGACGCGTTCCACCGCATCGACCGCGACGTGCCGCTGGTGACCCGCATGATCGGGCAGGGCCTGACCGGGCGGAAAGGCAAGGGCGGGTTCTATCGGCTCGACCGTGCCGCGGGCGGGCGCGCCAAGCAGGCGATCGACCTGCAAACCGGCGACTACCGCCCGGAACGCAAGCCGGCGCTGCCGGAGATCGAGGCCGCCGGCCGCGACCTACGGGCGCTGCTGGCGTCGCCCGGCAAGGCGGGAACCTATGCCTTCCGCGTGCTGGCGCAGACCATCGCCTATGCCGCGACGCTGGTCCCGGACGTGGCGGAATCGATCGCCGACGTCGATGAGGCGATGCGGCTCGGCTACGCCTGGACGTGGGGGCCGTTCGAACTGGCCGACAAGCTCGGCACGGCGTGGCTGGTGGACCAGCTTGCCGCGCAGGGCATGGACGTGCCGGCGCTGCTGCGCGATGCGGCCGGGCGCAGCTTCTACCGGGTGGAAGCGGGCAAGCGGCAATATCTGGGCACAGACGGCGAGTACCACGATATCGTCCGCGCGCCGGGCGTGCTGCTGCTGGCGGACATCAAGCTGGCGTCGAAGCCGGTGCTGCGCAATGCCTCCGCCGCGCTGTGGGACATCGGCGACGGCGTCGCCTGCTTCGAGTTCACCGGCAAGTCGAACGCGCTGGACGACAAGACCATCGAGCTTCTGGGCCAGTCGATCGAGGTGGTGCGCAGTCGGTTCAAGGCGCTGGTGATCTACAACGAGGGCAGCAACTTCTCGCTCGGCGCCAACCTCGGCCTGGCGCTGTTCGCCGCCAACATCGCCGCCTGGGGCGAGATCGAAAAGCAGATCGCCGCCGGGCAGAAGACCTACAAGGCGCTGAAATACGCCCCGTTCCCGGTGGTGGCGGCGCCGTCCGGCATGGCGCTGGGCGGCGGCTGCGAGATCATCCTGCATTCGGACGCGGTGCAGGCGCATGCCGAGAGCTACATCGGCCTGGTCGAGTGCGGCGTCGGCCTGGTCCCCGGCTGGGGCGGCTGCGGCGAGATGCTGGCGCGCTGGCGGGCCGAGCCGAAGCTGCCGCGCGGTCCGATGCCGGCGCCGGCCAAGGTGTTCGAGGGCGTCAGCACCGCGGACGTCTCGAAATCGGCGCACCAGGCGATGGAGAAGCATTTCCTGCGCCCGACCGACGGCATCACCATGAACCGCGACCGCCTGCTGGCGGACGCGAAGCAGCGGGCGCTGGGCCTGGTGGACGGCTACAAGCCGCCGGAGCCGCCGACGTTCGTGCTGCCGGGGCCGTCCGGGCGGGCCGGCCTGTATTCGGCCGCCCTCGGCTTCCACCGGCGCGGCCTGGCAACCGACCATGACCTGGTGGTCGCCGATGCGCTGGCCGAGGTGCTGTCCGGCGGGGACACCGACATCATCGACACGGTGGACGAGCAGGCGATGCTCGACCTGGAGCGGCGGGCGTTCATGCGCCTGGCTCGCACCGCGCCGACGCTGGCGCGGATCGAGCACACGCTCGAAACCGGCAAGCCGTTGCGGAATTAGGATGGTGTATGAACCGGCGTAGAATCCAACCGTTGGGCGCCAGCAGCTCATCGTCATGGCCCGGCTCGCCCGCATTGGCGCTAACCGAGAGCCATGGAGCCGGGTCCGTTGCCCCTCCGTCATGGCCGGGCGTGTCCCCATGCGTATCAGGATAAGGCGGTGGCTTGAGAACGGCCTTTCCCTGATCGTCATGGCCCGGCTTGTCCGGGCCACGACGAGGGAGAAACGGCACGCGCCGCCGAACCTTTCTCCAGTCGCCAGCTTATCCTGATACGTATGGGGCGTGTTCCGGCCATCTGCGCTTCGACGGTTGGGGGTAGATGGCCGGGACACGCCCGGCCATGACGATAGGGCGGCGACGATGTCCTGTTTCCGATCATGACGGCGAGAACCAGAAGGTAGCGACGATGCAGACGTACAAAGCTCCCCTGCGTGACATGCGGTTCGTGCTGCACGAACTGCACGACAGCACGGCGTTGACGCAGCTCCACGGGCTGGAGGAGGTCTCGCCCGACCTGATGGACAGCATCCTGGAGGAAGCCGGCAAGCTGGCCGAGGAAGTGCTGCTGCCGACCAACACCGCGGGTGATGAGTACGGGTGTGTGCTGGAGAACGGGGTCGTGCGCACGCCCAAGGGCTTCAAGGAGGCCTATGACGCCTTCCGCGACGGCGGCTGGACGGCGCTGGCGGCGGACCCGCAATACGGCGGCCAGGGATTGCCGGAAAGCCTGAACAAGCTCATCGAGGAAATGATCTGCTCGGCGAACCTTTCGTTCAGCCTGTATCCCGGCCTGACGCACGGCGCCTACCAGGCGATCGCTGCCCATGCCTCGGACGAGCTGAAGGACACCTACCTGCCGAAGATGGTGGCCGGCACGTGGTCGGGGACGATGTGCCTGACCGAGGCACATTGCGGCACCGACCTGGGCATGCTGCGCACCCGCGCCGTGCCGCAGCCTGACGGGTCCTACAAGGTCAGCGGGTCAAAAATCTTCATCAGCGCCGGCGAGCACGACCTGACCGAGAACATCATCCACCTGGTGCTGGCCCGCCTGCCGGACGCGCCGAAGGGAACGCGCGGCATCAGCATGTTCCTGGTGCCGAAGTTCATCCCCACGGCCGACGGCCGCCCCGGCGTGCGCAACGGCGTGATCTGCACCGCGCTGGAGCACAAGATGGGCATCAAGGGCTCCGCCACCTGCCAGTTGACTTTCGAGGAAGCCACCGGCTGGCTCGTCGGCGAGCCCAACAAGGGCCTGGCGACAATGTTCACCATGATGAACAGCGAGCGCCTGTCCGTCGGCATCCAGGGCCTCGGCGCCGCGGAGACCAGCTACCAGAGCGCGGTCGCCTATGCCCGCGAGCGCATCCAGGGGCGCAGCCTGGGCGGCGTCAAGGCGGCCGACAAGGCGGCCGACAAGGCGGCGGACCCGATCATCGTGCATCCGGACGTGCGGCGGATGCTGCTGCGGATGCGGGCTTATACGGAAGGCTGCCGCGCGCTCGGCGGCTGGGTCGCGCGCCAGCTTGACGTGCTGGAACGGTCGAACGATCCCGATGCCCGCAGGCAGGCGGAGGATTTCACCGCGCTGATGACGCCGGTGGTGAAGGCGCTGTTCACCGACCTGGGCTTCGAGGCGACCAATCTCGGCATGCAGGTCTATGGCGGGCACGGCTACATCCGCGACCACGGCATGGAGCAGCTTGTCCGCGATGCCCGCATTTCGATGATTTATGAAGGCACGAACGGCATCCAGGCGCTCGACCTGGTCGGCCGCAAATTGCCGCAGGGCGCCGGCCGGTTGCTGCGGACGTTCTTCCATCCGGTGAGCGAGTTCATCGAGCGGCACCGCAATCACCTGCTACTGGGCCAGATGGTCAAGGGGCTGGAAAAAGCCTTCGGCGCCTTGCAACTGGCGACCGCGCACATCGCCGCGGCCGGGATGGCGGACCCGGAGGAAGCCGGCGCGGCGGCGAGCGAGTATCTGCGGCTGTTCGGCCTGGTGGCGCTGGGCTTCATGTGGACACGCACCGCCGTCATTGCGGTGGAGAAACTGGCGAAGCCGGACGCCGATGCTGGCTTCTACAAGGCGAAGCTGACGACGGCGCGGTTCTACATGGAAAGGGTGCTGCCGGAGGTCGCCGGCCTGCTCACCGCCATCAAGGCCGGCAAGCGCGCAATGATGGACATGGAGGAGGCGGCGTTCTGACGCTTGCAGCAATCCTGCGGTTGCGCAACCAGTACAACCTGCCGCCTCTCGTTCGGGCAATATAGCGGCACGATGTTGGCCCTAACTGATCGCGACCGCAGGTCGCAACAAATTCTTCTCTGCGGGCTCTGCGCTCCGCTCTGCGCGCTCTGCGTCGAAAAATGCGGTGGTGCAGCAAAGAACGGCGTTGCCGGTGAGTCGCCCAACCTGAAGCGCCGGTGACGCCCCGACCACCGCGATTCGACGCAGAGCGCGCAGAGCGGAGCGCAGAGCACGCAGAGCAGGGATTTGGGCGGCCTTCGGCCCGTTGGCGTTGCATAGATCGTGGTGCCTCCGTTGCAAGGCGCATGTGCATTCTCTTACTTCTGAAGTAATAAAGTACCCAGGCGGCACCCGGTCAGGCGGCGGTGATCTTGCCGTCCGCAAGGTCAACCGCCACTAGCCGCGGGTCGCGATCGTCTGCGGCGCCGTGCCCGCCACCGCCTGCCGTCTGGATCACGACGCGATCGCCCCGGTGCAGCCGGCTGACGATTTTCGACGGAATGGTTTCCGTCCCGCCGTCAGCGCGGATGATGACCGAATGCGCACGGGCGCCATCGCTCCCGCCCGCGGCCCCCCGGGCCTGGCTGAAATGGCGCTCGCCGCGATGGGTGAAGCTGATACCGTCCGCCAGCATCTCGTAGTCCCGCACGGTTCCCAGGCCGCCACGGTGCGCGCCGCGTCCGCCGCTGTCGGCCGCCAGGCCTACCCGGTTGAGCCGGATCGGCGCCTCCATCTCGATCGCCTCGGCCGGCAGGTTCATGCAGTTCGTCGCATCCGTCTCGATGACGTCCACGCCATCGGTCCGCAGCGAAGCCCCGCTGCCGCCGGCCACAAGATCGCCGATGACGAACGGTGTGTCGGCCGATGTGCGGCCGCCAAACGCGACCATCAGCATCTCGCCAGCCGAGGCCGCCGGGACCCGATCCGGCAGCGCATCCGCCAGCGCCGAAATGATCGACCCCGCGATGCGCTTGATCGTCGAGGTGCGCGCGTTCACCGGCGCCGGTTCCGCCGGGTTGACCAGGCTGCCCGGCGGCAAGTGCAGCGAGATCGGCCGGAAGCAGCCGCCATTGGTCGGAATCGTCGGATCCGTCACCGCCCGGATGGCGAAACACGCCGCGGCCAGCGAGCCAGACGGCACGCAGTTCAACGGCCCGCGCACCTGCGGGCTGGTGCCGGAGAAATCGACAAGCAGCGTCGCGTCCCGGACGGTGACCGCCACCTCGATCCGTATCGGCTTGTCCAGTTCGATGCCGTCGTTGTCGAGGAAATCCACATAGCGGTAGGTGCCCTCGGGAATGCGGGACAACGCCTGGCGGGTCATCGTCTCCGACCGGTCGAGCAGGGCCCGGAACAGCCCGGCCAGCCCATCCGCGTCATGCCGGGCGGCGATCGCCTGCATCCGCCGGGCGCCGATGCTGCAAGCTGCGACCTGGGCATGGATGTCGCCCATGACGATGTCCGGGATGCGCACGTTCTGCCGGATCATCGCCACCAGCGTGTCATTCGGCACGCCCTGGTCGCGCAGCTTCAGCAGCGGAATCCGCAATCCCTCCTGGAACACCTCGGTGGCATTCGTCGGCACCGAGCCCGGCGTCAGCCCGCCCATGTCCTGGTGGTGGGTCATCGCCGCCGCAAAGCCCAGCAGCCGCCCCTCGGTCAGTATCGGCTGGATCACGGCGATATCCGGCAGGTGCGTGCCGCCCAGGTAGGGATCGTTCATGATGTAAATGTCGCCCGGATGCATCGTCGCGGGCGGGAACGTCTCGATCACCCGCCGCATCACCGGGATCAGGGTCGCGAGGTGGATCGGGATGGCGCAGGCCTGCGCCAGCGTGCTGCCGTCGGCGGTGAACAGCCCGGCCGAGGCGTCCAGCCCCTCCTTCACAATCGGCGAGAACGAACTGCGCAGCAGCGTGGACTGCATCTCCTCCGCGATGCCCTCCAGCCGGTGGCGGATCACCTCCATGGTGACCGGGTCATGCGCGTCATCGGCGAAGGGCATGGCGTCCCCGTCCCGCTCGATCAGCAGGGCGCCGCTGTCGATCAGCCGGGCGGTCCAGCCGGGCTCCACCAGGATCGTCGTGTCCGCCTGCTCGATGACCGCCGGCCCCGGAATGCGCTGCTCTCGCGTGATCCGGTCGCGCTGCCAGATGCCGGCCTCGACCGGCTCCGCCGCCTGCCGCACCCGGATCGGCCGCCGCGCCGGGTCACAGGGCGTGTCGATGACGAGGGCCGCGGCATGGACGCCAACATGGTCGGCTGCCGGTACAATAGTTGCTTCGCCGTGATGGCGCGGCCTGTCCGGGCCATCGCCATCCACACGTGCCGCGACAGGTGGCCCGGACAGGCCGCGCCATGACGGGACGGGGTCAGACGTTGCGACGCGCGGACCGGCACGCCGGTGGACGCTGCGCAGGTTGACGATCCGCGCCGGGCTGTCGGTGTGGTGGCCGTGGATGCGGTCATGCACGGCCTGGAAATCGCGCCAGGCCCGCGCGAGCGCGTCCGGGGCCGAAAGATCAAGCGGCACCTCCAGGTGATGCGACTGCCCGATGTAGCAGATGTCGGCGTAGTGGCTGATCGCCACCTCGCCGTCGCCTTCCCGCCGCATCAGGTCCGCGCAGCGCTCGTCCAGTTGCCGCAGGGCCTCCCGCACCTCCGCCGGCGTGACGTCGGCCAACGCGCGCGGGAAGGCGGCGGCGACCTCGTGCTCGACCGGCGCGCCCAGCAGGCCGGCGGCGGCAAGCACGCCCGGATGCGGCGGCACGACGATCGCCCGCATGCCCAGTTCCTCGGCCAGCGCGGTGGCGTGCATCGGGCCGGCGCCGCCCAGCGGCACCAGAGCATGGCCGCGCGGATCGATGCCGCGGCCGATGGAAATCAGCCGGATCGCCTCCGCCATCTGGGCGTTCAGCACGCGGTGGATGCCCAGCGCCGCCTGCTCGATGCTGATGCCGAGCGGTTCGGCGATGTGTCGGCAAATCGCTTCTTGGGCGAATTCCGGAACCAGCCGCAGGCTGCCGCCAGCAAACGTCGCGGGATCGATGTAACCCAGCACGACCGAGGCATCCGTCACGGTGGGCCGTTCGCCGCCGCGTCCGTAGCAGGCCGGCCCTGGCTCCGATCCCGCCGATTCGGGGCCGACCCGCAGGGTGCCGGCGGCGTCGAGCCAGGCGATGCTGCCGCCGCCCGCGCCGATGGCGGTGACATCGACCATCGGCACCCGCACCGAGAAGCCGTCGATCACGCCCTCGGACCGGATAAGCGGCCGGCCGTCGCTGATCAGGGCGATGTCGCAGGAGGTGCCGCCGATATCGACGGTGATCTGGTCCGCGAAGCCGGCGGCCAGCCCGGCCTCCAGCCCGCCGATGACTCCCGCTGCCGGCCCGGACAGGAACAGCCGCACCGGCCGCTGGCGTGCCACGGCCGACGTTGCCAGCCCGCCGCGCGACTGCATCACCTGCAAGGGTGCCGGCACGCCGATGCGGCGCAGGCCGGCTTCCATGTCGGCGAGGTAGTCGGACACGACCGGCTTGATGCAGGCGTCGAAGGCGGTGATGCACGTGCGTTCGTATTCGCGGAACGCCGGATCGACCTCGCAGGACAGCGACACCGGCAGGCCTGGCAGCATTTCGTTCACGATCTGCCGCACGCGATGCTCGTGCGCAGGATTGAGGAACGAGAACAGCAGGCAGACCGCGATCGCCTCGACGTCCTGCTGTGCCAGTTCGGTCACCGCGGTGCGGATGCTGGCCTCGTCGAGGGGAATGACGACGTCGCCCTGCGCGCTGATGCGCTCCCGCACCTCTTTGCGGCGGCGGCCGGGGGCGAGGAAGACGGGTGTCTCCGGCTGCAGGATCAGGTCGTACATCCGGTGCCGCATCTGGCGGCCGATTTCCAGCACGTCCTTGAAGCCCTGGGTGGTGATCAGGCCGACACGGGCGCCCTTGCGCTCCAACATGGCATTGGTGGCCGCGGTGGTGCCGTGGGTGAACCGGATGATGGCCTCAGGCCGCACGCCCCAGGCGTCGCGCGCCATGTCCAGGGCCGCCAGCACCGCCTGGCTCGGGTTGCCGCGGCTGGTCGGCACCTTCGCCAGCCGGACCGAGCCGTCGGAGCCGCGGCAGACGATATCGGTGAAGGTGCCGCCGACGTCGATGCCGAGCGCGTAGCGCGGCGTGGTTTCATCCGTATCCATGTCAGCGCCGCCAGTGGCTTGCCTGCGTGCCCGCGGGGATCGGGATGATGTCGTCGGTCGTGTCCATGCAGCGGTTTCCTCCCTACGCCCGGCACTCTTGCCATGTTGCCGGTGATCATAGACGACAACGCGGGCAGGGACAGTCTGACCGCCGCGCGACGCAGGTGCGTTATCGCGTTGGCCTGCATTGTCTTGAATGCCAAGGCACGGGGTTCTCGCAGGGGCATGCCGATCGGCGTTGAGCCACCGCGACCGCAGGTCGCAATAAATTCGCCTCTGCGCGCTCTGCGCCCCGCTCGGCAAACTCTGCGTTGAATCGCGGTGGTCGGGGCGCCGCCGGCGTTGGGGCCGGGCGACTCGCCGGCAACGCCGATGTTTGTTGCGGCAGCGCATTTTTCAACGCAGAGTTCGCCGAGCGGGGCGCAGAGTGCGCAGAGCAGGGATTCGGGCGGCCTTCGGCCGCATTGGCCTGGCGTCGATCGCCGTGCCTTGCGCATTACAGCCAGGGCGATCCAAATGATCGCCATACCCGCGCAACGAAAAACTTGCCCTTTCTCATCATTGTGAAAGCCCCTCCGCCGGTCAGAGCCGTTGCAGCATCGGCGTTGCCCATGGCTCCAGGTTTCAAGACAATGCCGCCCTGCTCAATAAAATCGTGAAGGCTCTTATTGGGTTCCAGGGTGGTGAGATGGCTCACCCGACCAAGCGTCCGACGAGAGCGCCGAGCAGCGCTTTGCCGCGGCGGCGTGCGTTATGCACGAACTGGAAGAAACCAAGGTGGCTCTTGTTGGATTTCGGGGTGGTGAGACGCTTCACCGCCCATCCGGAACCCGGCAGGAGCCTTGAAAACCGCAACCGAGCGCCCTGGCAACGATCGGCGCGCGGCCGACAGTACGTTCGGAGGTCCGTTTCACCACCGGGCCATTTGCGTTCATTTGCGTTCATCTGCGGTTCCTGAATCAGCGTGGCGGCGGGAGGGATGTTCCGACGCCTGCGTGCTGCTCCAAAGCAGAAATGGAACCGCAGATGAACGCGAATGCAGCAGGGCTGTTGCCGCAGCGGGGGCGCACGTCATCCGACAGGGCAGTGTCGTGAACCTTTTCAACACGGTTCCGGTTGGATTTCGCGGCCGTGGGACGCCTCACCCGACCACCCCGGAACCCGACAAGAGCCACCAAGATACAGCGGCAGTTTGTCCTGCGAGATGCCGCGGTGCGGGCGCAGCCAGGAGCGCAGCAGCGACCAGAAGCCCTCGATTGTGTTGACGTGGACTTCGCAAAAGCCATCGCCGTCTTCGTCA
>NZ_NHRY01000195.1 GCF_002937115.1 Rhodopila globiformis
TTGCCGCCGGCGTGGACCCGCCGGCCGGCGGCGCGGACGGCGCGGCCGATGCCGGGGGCGGCGGCGGCGCGGTGCCGACGCCGAACAGCGACGGCGACGCGCTGGGTGAGGACGGATCCGCCAGCGGCGCCGCCTGCGCCGCGTGCTGAGCGTTGGTGCGGTCCGCGATCAGCGAATCGGTCAGCTTCTTCAGTTCGTCCATGTTCGGCGGCGCCGGCTTGGCCGGCACGCTGGCCAGGCTGGGGTACGGCTCGTTGGCGCCCGGCGGCGCCGGACGCTGCTTGGCGATCTCGCCACCCTCCGCCTGATGCCACCAGTTGACCGGGTTCATCGAACTGCTGCTGGAACAACCGGCCAGCATGCCGGCCACAGCCGCCACCAATCCGCCACGAATGCCGGTGAAACACACGACTTGAACCGCTTTTGTGGCGCCCCTAGGTTGCGCGCCTCTCACACTAGCCACCATATGCTGGGTCCGTTCCCGATACGCGGCGGCCTGTGTAGCCGCTGGTGTCGCCGACGCAAAGGATGTCTCGATGTCTGCCAATGATAAGATTGCGGGTGCGTCCCCCGCCCCCAGGCCCACCGGTGGCATTCCCGGCCTCGACACGGGCGCGTTCAAGATGCCGGATCCGGCCGTCGTCGGGCGCTCGATGGCCGACATCGCCGAACGGTCCCAGCGACTCGTCGCCGAATGGCTGAAGCGCCAGCCGATGGAGGACCACGCAGCAGATCCGCTGAACATCGGGCGGGCGTTCATGGAGATGACCACGCGGCTGATGGCCAACCCGGCCCGGCTGATGCAGGCGCAACTGGGCTTCTGGCAGGACTACGTCACCCTCTGGCAGAACACCACCCGCCGGATCATGGGCATGCCAGCCGCGCCGGTGATCGACCCGCCCGCCGGGGACCGCCGCTTCCGCGACGACGCCTGGAAGGAAAACGAGGTCTTCGACTTCATCAAGCAGTCCTACCTGCTGTCGGCGCGCTATGTGCAGGACGTCGTCGCCCACGTGGACGGCCTGGACGCCAAGACCGCGCAGAAGGTCGACTTCTACGCCCGCCAGTTCATCGACGCCATGAGCCCGTCGAACTTCGTGCTGACCAACCCGGAAGTGCTGCGCAAGACCGCCGAAACCGGTGGCGAGAACCTGCTGAAGGGCCTGAACAACCTGCTGAGCGACCTGGAGCGCGGCAAGGGCCAGTTGCACATCAAGATGACCGACTTCGACGCCTTCAACGTCGGCGAGAACATCGGCGTCACGCCCGGCAAGGTGGTCTACCAGAACGACCTGATGCAGTTGATCCAGTACACGCCCACCACCGAGAAGGTGCTCAAACGCCCGCTGCTGATCGGCCCGCCCTGGATCAACAAGTTCTACATCCTCGACCTGCGGCCGCGGAACAGCTTCGTCCGCTGGGCGGTGGGCCAGGGCCATACGGTCTTCGTCATCTCCTGGGTCAACCCGGACGAGCGGCTGGCCGAGAAGGGCTTCGAGGACTACATGACCGAGGGCTACCTCGCCGCGCTGGACGCGATCGAGCAGGCGACCGGGGAGCGGGAGGTGAACGCCATCGGCTATTGCCTGGGCGGCACGCTGCTGGCCTCGACCCTGGCCTACATGGCGGCGAAGGGCGACGACCGGATCAAGACCGCGACCTTCTTCGTGACGATGATGGACTTCCAGGAGGCCGGCGAGCTGGGCGTCTTCATCGACGAAGAGCAGTTGCAGTCGCTGGAAGACAAGATGAACAAGCGCGGCTACCTCGAAGGCAGCGAGATGGCCACGACGTTCAACATGCTGCGGGCCAACGACCTGATCTGGTCGTTTGTGGTCAACAACTACCTGATGGGGAACGATCCGTTCCCGTTCGACCTGCTCTACTGGAACGCCGATTCCACCCGCATGCCGGCGCGGATGCACAGCTTCTACCTGCGCAAGATGTACCAGGAGAACCTGCTGAAGGAGCCGAACGGCATCGAACTGGTGGGCGTGCCGATCGATTTGCGGAAGATCAAAACGCCGGCGTATTTCCTGTCCACGCGGGAGGATCATATCGCGCCGTGGAAATCGACCTATCGCGGCACGCAGTTGCTGGGCGGGCCGAAGCGCTTCGTGCTGGCGGCGTCGGGCCATATCGCCGGCGTGGTCAATCCGCCGGATGGCGGCAAGTACGGCCACTGGATCAACAAGGACCTGCCGGCCGACCCGGAGGCCTGGCTGCAGGGCGCGACCGAGATGGCGGGGTCGTGGTGGGGCGACTGGCATCGCTGGATCCAGGCCTCCAGCCGGGCGCAGGTCCCGGCGCGACAGCCGGGCGATGGCAAGCTGCCGGTGATCGAGGACGCGCCGGGCAGCTATGTGCAGGTGCGGCTGCTGGCGTAGGGGGCAGTATCGGGCTCCCGGCGGCTATCGAGCGGGTCCGCGGCAGACGGTCGTCGCCTCATCGTCATGGCCGGGCGTCCCCATGAGCGCTAACATAGCGGGGCATGAGGCACGGTCGTTCCCACCACGTCATGGTGGGCGAAGGCCCGCCATGACGCGGAAGGGCCGGTGCGCCACGGCCGTCCCTAAGTTAGCGCGTATGGGGCGTGTCCCGGCCACCTGCGCACAGACGATGGGGGGGTGGATGGCCGGGACACGCCCGGCCATGACGACAAGGCAACCGGCCAGGCCGCCGGTTTGTTTTCCCCTCACTCAGCGCATGCCGCCCATCGGGAAGCTTTCCGCCTCGGCCCGGGCGGTGGCGAAATTGGCGGTCTGGTCGTACGGCAGGTCGGACAGGACCGCCATCGTCTGCTTCGGCGGATTGGTGAACACCGGCGACGCCAGCGCCTGCGCGACCGCGTTCCTGTTGCCGGACTGCAGGCCGGAGGCCAGTTGCAGCAGCGCGTTCACCACAAGCTGTGGCGGCGCGTCCGGACGGATGCCGAGAATCCGGCGCAGGTCATCCCGCGCCTGCACCATGTCCAGCCTGGTCGCCGCGTCCATACCATCCCATCGGGGATTGTCCTGCAGTTCGCCGGAGAGGTACTCCAGCGCGACCACCGCCCTGGCCGCTGCCGCCGGGTTGCCGCGGGTGTTCTCGGATGAGGAGAACGCCCAGGCGGACTGGTTGATCGCGCCGACGTCGGTGTCCTCATGCGTGCCATAGACGCCGGCCGGCAGATATGGGGTCGCCGGCGTCGGCACCCGGCTGGCGCAGGCGGACAGGCAAAGGACCGGCAGGACGAGGGTCCGGAAGCCACGCATCGCAGCCATCCATCCGTGTTGCTGCCGTAAGCGGCACAGCCCCATGTGGCGTTGCGGCGCATGCCGGCCAATGGCCCTCACGCGGAGTGGAACGCCTTATCGACGCATGTGCCGGAGGATGCTGGCCGCCGCGAACGCCCGGGCCGGGTCAGCGAGCAGGGCGCCTGGGCGGCGGCGCGCTTCCCGGCCGGGCGGGAAACACGGTACCGCCGTGATCGATATTGGACTGCCGCACTGTGGCGGCGTAGGCGCCTGCCGTCATACCAATCGGACCTTGGGGAACGGATGAGGCGCGGACGATCGGCCGCCAGGCCGGACGCGATTGCGAACCTCGTCCCAGGTACCCCCGGCCTGCCCTGCGGCACGCCGAGGGCCACGGCATCAGCGGCCGAACAGCCGCATGCGCTCCAGCACGCCGTCCTTCCAGACGAACTGGTGGAACAGCGCAGCCGCCGCGTGCAAGGCAGCGAGGGCCAGGATGATGATCCCGATCGTGCCGTGAACGTCGGCAATCTGCTCGGCGAGCGCCTTGTTGCCGGGCGCGAAGGAGGGAATGGTGAAGAGGTTGAACCAGGTGTCGCCCCGCGCCGAAGCCAGGGTGAGGCCGAGCAGCACCATGACGCCGGTCAGGGCATTCAGCGCTCCGTGGACGAAACTTGCCAGCAGGATGGTCAGGCGGGTGCCGACGGGCCGCAATTGCCGGCCATAACTGCGCCGCCAGAGGATATGCAGCACCAGGACCGCGCCCAGGATCACGCCGCCGGTGATGTGCACCGAGCGTGCGTCGATCCGCAGCGGGCCCTTGGGGAACTCGTCGATCGAGAGCGCCACGATCCACTGCACGGCGATCAGCAACGCCACGAGCCAGTGGAACAGGATCGTTATCTTGTCATATCGGGTTGCGCTTGGGTTGACAGGCTGCATGAACATACCTCCAGAGTGTTGCCGGACAACGACGTAAACGCCGCGTGACACTGTGTAGCCTGTTTCCGTGCTTTGTTCGAGATGGCAATATTGGCCGCGGCGACGGCCCGTTATTGCCGACCAATTACAAGTAGTGGCATCGAACGCTTCGTGATCAGGGCCGGCGAACACGCCGGCGCGTCCGGCGTTGCACCCCCTATGTACCATGACCGATTGTTGCTGGCGGCAGGGTCGTCCTGCCGTGCCGGTCCGCCGGAACGTGCGGCCTCCCCTTCCCCTCCTGCCACCGGCTCGGGCGGAAAACTCGTCGAACTGGACGGGTTGCGCGGCGTCGCCGCCGTCATCGTCGTGGCTTGGCACTTCGCCCTGGGCTTCACGCCGCAGCGGATCGGCATCGTGCCGCCGTTCGACCCGCACGCGGGGATCGTCGGCAGCCCGGCCTTCGCGCTGCTGGATGGCCCGGGCGCGGTGATGCTGTTCTTCGTGCTGTCGGGCTATGTGCTGCCGCTGGCCTATTTCCGCTCGGGACGGATCGAGGTCGTGCTGCGCGCCGCGGCGAAGCGATGGTTCCGCCTGGTTGGACTGATGGTTCTCGCGGCCATCGGCTCGTATCTGTTGTTCCATTTTGGTCTGTACCACTACCGCAGAGCCGGCGAACTGACCCAGTCCAATTGGCTGGCGACCTTCGGCGGCGGCGATGCCGGCGGGCAGCTGCACCCGTCGCTGCTGCGCGCGGTGCTGGAGGGGTCGGTGTTCGCCTTCGTGCGGCCGGCGGACATGTACGACCCGGTGTTCTGGACGATGCGCGACGAGCTGCTCGGCAGCCTGCTGACCTTCGCGCTCGGCCTGGTGATCTGGCGGTCTCGCCCGCGGGCGGGCGCCGTGGCCCTGCTGCTTGCCGCGCTGGCGACGCAGTGGGTGGAGCCGCGGCTGGTTGCCTTCGTCGCCGGGCTGGCGCTGTCCTGGGCGAATGCGCGCGGCATGCTGGCCCTGCCCCGCTGGGCTCCCCCGGCCTGCCTGGGGGTGGGTTTGCTGCTGTTCGGCTACATTGAACCCCGCGGGTTGTACGCCTGGCTGGGCTTCCTGCCGCACGCCTCGGACTGTCGCTACGACCAGATCTGGGTGCAGACGCTGGGCAGCGTGCTGCTGATCGTCGGGCTGCTGGGCAGCGAACGGGCCGGGCGGGTGCTGGCCTCGTCGGTGGGGCGGCTGCTGGGGCGGCTGTCGTTCCCGGTTTACCTGTTCCACTTCCCGCTGCTGTGCTCGCTGTCGTGCTGGCTGTTCCTGGCCGCCAGCGCCAGCCTGCCGCACGCCATGGCGCTGGCGGTCGCGGCGGTCGGGACGGTGCCGGCACTGCTGGCCGTCGCCTATGCCTTCGCCCGGGTGGATGAGCTGTGGCTGCGGCAGGTGAACCGGGTGGCGCGGAAGGTGATCGTGCTGCCGGACGGGCAGGCGTCCGGACAGCCATGGGGCAGGCAGCGGATTGCCGACGGGGTGTCCGGTGCCGCCTCGGCCGCCCGGGACACGACCGCGGTCGCACCGTGATTGTTCCTGTATCGCCATGGTCTGTACAAGCCGCATCGACGCTACAGCAGACCGCAGGTTAGTTGGGACGCAGACGGCCTGTCTTCATCGTCATGGCCCGGCTTGTCCGGGCCACCTATTCCAGCACGTGTGCCGCGACAGGTGGCCCGGACAAGCCGGGCCATGACGAGTGAGGTGCGCCGTCGCCCTGTCTCAACCAACCTGCGGTCTGCTGTAACCTGGTGTGGCATGCGGCACAGTCGTTCCCACTACGTCATGGTGGGCGAAGGCCCACCATCCACGCCTTCGCCTGTATCAGCACCGTAAGGCGTGGATGGCGGCCCTGCGGCCGCCATGACGACGGGACGGCCCGCGCGCCGTGCCCGACCGCCTGGGTTAGCGCTCGTACGGACTACAGCAGACCGCACGTTAGTTGGGACGCAGACGGCCTGTCTTCATCGTCATGGCCCGGCTTGTCCGGGCCACCTATTCCAGCACGTGTGCCGCGACAGGTGGCCCGGACAAGCCGGGCCATGACGAGTGAGGTGCACCGTCGCCCTGTCCCAACCGACCTGCGGTTTGCTGTAGCCCGGCCATGACGGTGAGGCGCCAGCCGCCCCTTCGGGCCGCTGGCGTTACGCCACGCCTACCCCCAACGCCGCCCGCATCTCGTCCAGCGCCGCCGGATCCTCGATCGTCGGCGGCACCGCGGCTTCCTCGCCGTCGGCGATCTTGCGGATGGTGGCGCGCAGGATCTTGCCGGACCGGGTCTTCGGCAGGCGTGGCACCACCCGCGCGTCCTTGAACGCCGCCACCGGCCCGATGCGCTCGCGCACCAGCGCCACCAGCTCCGCCGCCACCTCGGCGTGCGGCCGATCGACGCCGGCCTTCAGGACCACCAGGCCGATGGGGGTTTGGCCCTTCAGCTCGTCCTTGGCGCCAATCACCGCGCACTCGGCGACGTCCTTGTGCGCGGCCAGCACCTCCTCCATCGAGCCGGTGGACAGGCGGTGCCCGGCGACGTTGATGATGTCGTCGGTGCGGCCCATCACCCAGACGTCGCCGTTCTTGTCCACGATGCCGGCGTCGCCGGTGCGGTACCAGCCGGGGAAGTCCGACAGGTACGACCGCTTGTAGTTGGCGTCGTCCTGCCACAGCGTCGGGCCGCAGCCGGGCGGCAGCGGCAGGCGGATCGACAGGTTGCCGGTTTCGCCGCGCGGCAGTTCCTGGCCCGCGTCGTCCAGCGCGTGCAGGTCATAGCCCGGGCACGGCCGCCCGCCGGAGCCCGGCAGGAACGGGAACAGCCCGAACTGGCGGAAGCCGGCGGTGATCGCCCAGCCGGTCTCGGTCTGCCACCAATGGTCCACCACCGGCTTGCCCAGCAGTTCGCTCACCCAGACGGCGGTGGGCGGATCGCAGCGCTCGCCGGCCAGGAACAGCGCGTCCAGCGAGGACAGGTCGTATTTCTTCGCGAAAGTCCCCTCGGGGTCCTGCTGCTTGATCGCGCGCATCGCCGTCGGCGCGGTGAACAGCACCTTCACCTTGTGCTGCGCGATCACCCGCCAGAACGCGCCGGGGTCCGGGGTGCCGACCGGCTTGCCCTCGTACATCACGGTGGTGCAGCCGCGCAGCAGCGGGCCGTAGACGATATAGCTGTGCCCGACCACCCAGCCCACGTCGGAGGCGGTCCACCACACCTCGCCGGCGTCCACGCCGTAGATCATCCGCATGGAGTTCCACAGCGCCACCGCGTTGCCGCCGTTGTCGCGCACCACGCCCTTGGGCTTGCCGGTGGTGCCTGACGTATAGAGGATATACAGCGGATCGGTCGCCAGCACCGGTACGCAGCCATGCGGCGCGGCGGCGGCGACAGCGGCCTCGAAGTCGTGGTCGCGGCCGGCGATCATCGTCGCCTCGGCCTGCGGGCGCTGCAGCACCAGCAGGGCGTCCGGCTTGTGCGACGACATGGCGATCGCGGCGTCCAGCAGCGGCTTGTATTTCACCACCCGGCCGGGCTCCAGCCCGCAGGAGGCGGTGACGATCACCTTCGGCTTGGCGTCGGCGATGCGGGTGGACAGTTCCGCGGCGGCAAAGCCCCCGAACACCACCGAGTGGATCGCGCCCAGCCGCGCCGTCGCCAGCATCGCGACCGCCGCCTCGGGCACCATCGGCATGTAGATGACGACCCGGTCGCCCTTGCCCACGCCCAATGCCGCCAGGGCGCCGGCCAGCTTTTCCGTGCGGGCCAGCATCTCGGCGTAGGTGAAGGTCTTGACCTGCCCGGTCATCGGGCTGTCCCAGATCAGCGCCGCCTGCTCGCCGCGGCCGTTTTCGACGTGGCGGTCGAGGCAGTTGTAGCAGGTGTTCAGCATCCCGCCGGCGAACCACTGGCCGTACGGCCCCATGCCGGGATCGAATGCCTTGTCCCACTTTTTGTCCCAGGTGATGCCATAGGCCTCGGACGCCCACCAGGCGGCGGGGTCGCGGATCCAGTCGGCGTAGGCTTCGTCGTAGCTCTGGGCGTTGGTCATGATGGTGCGTCCCCCTTCGGAAATCTGCCGCTTTTCAGGCCGGACCGTTTGGTGGTCAAGATGGTCTTGCGCCGCGGATCAGTCGATGGTTTCTGCTGCCCGAAAATGGAGGACGACATGATGCAGATCAAAGACCTGGCGGCGGTGGTCACCGGCGGCGGCTCCGGCCTCGGCGCGGCGACCGCGGCGCAACTGGCGACGCTGGGCGCGAAGGTGGCGGTGGTGGACATCAACCGGGACGCCGCGGACTCGCACGCCCGGGCCATCGGCGGCACGGCCATCGCCTGCGACGTCGCCGACGCCGCCTCGGCCGAGGCCGCCTTCGCCGCCGCCCGCGCCGCGCATGGCCCGGTCCGCATCCTGGTCAACTGCGCCGGCATCGGCACCGCCGGGCGCATCGTCGGCCGCGACGGGCCGCTGAAGCTCGACTCGTTCGAGCGCGTCGTCCGTGTCAACCTGATTGGCAGCTTCAACATGCTGCGCCTCGCCGCCGCCGAGATGGCGGAGCAGGACCCGCTGGAGGAAGGCGAGCGCGGCGTCATCGTCAACACCGCCTCGATCGCCGCCTATGAAGGCCAGATCGGCCAGGCCGCCTATGCGGCGTCGAAGGGCGGGGTGGTCAGCCTGACCCTGCCGGCGGCGCGCGAACTGGCACGCGTCGGCGTGCGGGTGGTGACGATCGCGCCCGGGCTGTTCCAGACGCCGATGGTCGACGGCCTGCCGCCGGACATCCAGGCCAGTCTCGGCGCCGGCATCCCCTACCCGTCCCGGCTCGGCCGTCCCGCGGAATTCGCGGACCTGGTGGCGCACATCGTCCACAACCGGTTCCTGAATGGCGAGGTCATTCGTTTGGATGGTGCGTTCCGGATGCCGCCGCGCTAGGAGGCAACAATGAACCACACGCACCAAGTCGTTATCGTTGGCGGCGGCCCGGTCGGGCTCGGCCTCGCCATTGAACTTGGGCAGCGCGGCATCGCCTGCTGCCTGGTTGAACGCTACCTGCAGCCGCGCCGCATCCCCAAGGGGCAGAACCTGACGCAGCGGAGCATGGAGCACTTCCTGCACTGGGGCATCGAGGACCAGGTGCGGGCGGCGCGGACGATCCCGGCCTCCTACGGCATCGGCGGGCTGACGGCCTATGGCACGCTGCTGGGCAAATACACTTACGACTGGCTGCAGCGCGACCTGGTGCGTGACTTCTACGCCACCGCCAACGAACGCCTGCCGCAGTACGAGACCGAGGCGGTGATGCGCCGCCGGATCGCGGAACTGCCGACGGTCGAGACGCTGTTCGGCTGGCAGGCCGAGGAAGTGGTGCAGAACGACGGCGGCGTCTCGGTCGCGGTGGTGCAGCGCAACGGCCCCGGCCGCCGCTGGCTGCGGGCGGCCTATATCGTCGGCTGCGACGGCGCGCATTCCATCGTGCGCGACCGGGCGCAGATCACCCAGACGCTGGTCGACCATGACCGCCTGATGGTGCTGCTGGTATTCCGCGCGCCGGAACTGCACGCGCTGCTGGAGCGCTATCCCGGCAAGTCGTACTATTGTGTGCTGACGCCGGAACTGGAGGGCTACTGGCAGTTCTTCGGCCGGGTGGACCTGGGCACCACCTGGTTCTTCCACGCGCCGGTGCCGGCGGGCACGCGCAAGGACAATTTCGACTTCCGCGCCTACCTGCACCGCGCCGTCGGCGCCGAATTCGCCATCGAGTTCGAGCATATCGGCTTCTGGGACCTGCGCTTCGCCACCGCCGACACCTACCGCAGCGGCCGCGTGTTCATCGCCGGCGACGCCGCGCACAGCCATCCGCCCTATGGCGGCTATGGCGTGAATACCGGGCTGGAGGACGTCCGCAACCTGGGCTGGAAGCTGGCCGCGGTGCTGAAGGGCTGGGGCGGCGCCGGACTGCTGGACAGCTACAGTGCCGAGCGGCAGCCGGTGTTCGCCTCCACGGCGCGCGACTTCATCGAGACGTCGATCCGGGTGGACCGGGATTTTCTCGCCGCCTTCAGCCCGGACCGGGACCTCGATGCGTTCGAGGCGGTGTGGGAGGAGCGGCAGTCCGGCGCGAGGTCCGAGGTGGACCTGTTCGAGCCGAACTATGAGGGCTCAGCCATCGTCGACGGCCCGCCGGACGGGCGGTGCAGCGCCGTCGGCTCGCACATGTTCATCGCCCGGCCCGGGCACCACATGGCGCCACAGCCGATGTCGGACGGCGGGACGGTGTTCGATGACCTCGGCAACGGGTTCACGCTGCTGGCCTTCGATATCGATCAAAGCGTGATGTCGGCGTTCGAGAAGGCGGCCGAGGCGATGAAACTGCCACTGAAGATCGTCACCGACAGCCGCGACGGCGGGCGGGAGCGGTACGGTGCGGCGCTGGTCCTGGTGCGGCCGGATCAGTTCGTCGCCTGGACCGGCGATGCCGCGCCGGCGGACGTGGCGGCGTTGCTGCGGAAGGTGGTTGGCGGCGCTGCGGATCGGGGCTGACGGCGGCGACGGGAGAGTAGCCAGCCGGGGGAGGCCGCCCGGCGCGATCGTTGCGGTTCCGTCGTACCGGCTGCCCGGGGCAAGCCCCATTGGCATCATAATGGCGGCGGCGCTTGCTATCCCGTCATGCCGGGCGGTGCTGAAACCAAGGAAGGCATGGGTGGAGGGCTCCCCGGCCTTCGCCGGGGACATGCTTCGCCCACCATGACGTGGTGGGAACGCTCGTGCACCTATCCCGTGATTTTAACGTCAAGGCGGGTCAAGGCCGGCGGTTTTATACGATTCCCGGGGCACATTGTCGGTTTTCGTCACTCTTCAGGCCAACGCAGGTCAGGCCAACGCAGGCCGCACCAACAGCCGTGGAAATCAGCCAGAATTTTCCCGGAGCCGTATTATACCAGCCGTCTGGCTCGGGTGGGTCACGTCGAAGGACCGCAATCGTCACGATCGCCATTTGTGTTCATTCGTGTTCATTTGTGGTTGCAAACAAAGCGATCTCAGCCTGACGGAAGTGCCGGATGGCCGCATGAATGCAACCACAAATGAACACGAATGAACACAAATGTTCTCTGGTTTCAGCCACCCTGCCTCGTCGCGGACGTTGCCTGGCGAAACTGGCGCTTGTCATGTTCATGTTCGGCGGCGCTGTCCGGACCCGCGGGAACCGGTCATGACAGCGCTACGCAGGACGGGCACTGATCCGGGCGATTGGTATTACTGCTTGAAACCTTCCTTCTGATCCCTGTACGGCGTGCCATACACCGGCGGCCGGAAATTCGCCCCGGCCTGCGTGTGCTGCTTGGTCGCACCCATCGCGGATCCGGAGTCCTGATCGGCTGCGGCGTCGCCGCCGGGCTGCTGCGTCGTCGCGGCCTGGGTGTCCGGCTTGGTTTCATCAGGCTTGGATTGCGCCAGCACCGGTGTCGCGGCGAACAAACCGATCGCCAGCCCAGCCACAGCAAAAAATTGCAGTCGCATGAAAACCTCCGAGCGGAACTGATGAATCAGAATTCATCATATGGCGTCGGCGAATGGGACTTGAAGCCCGTCAGATGACCGGGTGCTGACATTCCTGTCATCCAGTACGTGCCGGATGTCCGGCAACGTATCGGGACCGGAAGCGGCTGCCTGCCTGACCCGGCGCCGCTGGCGTGCGGCCGCCTCGCCGACGGCTACACCAGTCCGACGACCTCGGCCGGCGTCGCGGCCAGCGTGCCGGCGCCGGCCGCCTGCAATTCCTCGCGCCCGCCGTAGCCCCACAGCACGCCGACCGAGCGCAGGCCGTTCGCCTGGGCGGCGTGGATGTCGTGCAGGCGGTCGCCGACCATGGTGGTGGCGGCGGGATCGTAGCCCTCGACGCGCAGCAGGTCTGCGACCATCTCCCTTTTGTCGTCCAGCCCGCCGCCGGGCAGCGCGCCGTACACCACCGGCAGGAAATGGCGCAGGCCGAGATGATCGACGACGCGCTCGGCGAAATCCCGTCGTTTCGATGTCGCGACACACAGCCTGCGTCCGGCGTTGGTCAGCGCCTGAAGCATGGCCTCGATCCCCGGATAGATCGAGCAATCGTACAGACCAACTTCGGAGTACCGGGCGCGATACACCGCGGTGCCAAGATCGACCCGGTCATCCTGATACGTCTCCAGCAACCTCCGGATCGACACGCCGATCGGCGGCCCCACGGCCCAGGACATGTCGCCGATGGCGTCCGGATCGTGCCCCAGTTCGGACAGCATGAAGCGGAAGCTTGCCTCGATGCCCGGACGGGAATCCGCGAGGGTCCCGTCCAGGTCGAGCAGAACCGCGCGGCTCAAGCGGCCCGGCCGAACAGGCCGCCGTGCCGCGCGAGGAAGGCCAGGTGCGTGTCGGCGTCGCCGAACATCTGGTCGATCATGGTGACGCGCTTGAAGTAATGACCGACTGCATATTCATTCGTCATGCCGATGCCGCCGTGCAGCTGGATCGCCTCCTGCCCCAGGTGCCGCGCCGAGCGGCCGATCTGCACCTTGGCGGCGGAGATGGCTTTGCGGCGCTCGATCGGGTTGGTTTCCTCGGCCATCACCGCGGCGAACAGCGCCATGCTGCGGGCCTGTTCCAGCGCCACCAGCATGTCCACGGATCGGTGCTGCAACACCTGAAACGATCCGATGGGGCGGCCGAACTGCTTGCGGGTTTTCAGGTATTCCAAAGTCAGGTCCTGCATCACCTGCATCGCGCCGACGGCCTCGGCGCACAGGGCGGCGATGGCCTCGTCCACGACATGCTCGATCAGCGGCAGCGCGTTGTCGTTCAGCACGTCGCCGGCGGAGACGCGCACGTTGTCCAGGGTGATTTCCGCCGCGCGCAGGCCGTCCTGCGTCGGGTAGCCGCGGCGCGCGACCCCCGGCGACGTCGGATCAACCATGAACAGGCCGATGCCGGCGCGGTCCCGCCGCTCGCCGCCAGTGCGGGCGGTCAGCAGGATCTTGTCGGCGGCATCGCCGTGGATGACGACGCTCTTGGCGCCATTGAGGACATACCCGGAACCATCCTTGCGTGCCGTCGTGGTGACATCCGCCAGGTCATAGCGGGAGTGCCGCTCGACATGCCCAAACGCCAGCTTCAGTTTTCCACCCGCGACGCGCGGGGCCAGGGCGCCGAGCGTGGCCTCCGGCGCCGCCCGGCGCAGCAGGCCGCCGCCCAGGATGACGGTGGCGAAATAGGGCTCCAGCACGAGGCCGCGGCCGAAGGCTTCCATGACGATCGCGGTTTCCACGCCGCCGCCGCCGAAGCCGCCCAGTGTGTCCTCGAACGGCAGGCCGAGCAGGCCGATTTCGGTGATCTGGTCCCACATCGCCGGGTTGTAGCCGGCGGGCTCGCGCATGTATTTCTTGCGCTGCTCGAAGCCGTACTGGTCCGTAATGAACCGGTCGACGCTTTCCTTCAGCAGGCGCTGGTCTTCAGACAGGTCGAAATCCATGGTCAGAGCCCCAGAATCGCTTTGGCGATGATATTGCGCTGTATTTCGTTCGACCCGCCGTAGATCGATACCTTGCGGTAGTTGAAATACATCGGCGCGGCCTCGGTCGCGTACTCCGGCCCGACGATCGGCTCGTTCTTGCCGTCGAACTCGCGCTGGTACGGCATGACGTAGGGGCCGACGACCTCCATCAGCAGTTCCGTCAGTTGCTGCTGGATCACCGAGCCTTTCAGCTTCAGGATCGACGATGCGGGATTCTGCTTGCCCTTTTCCAGCTTCCTTTCATCGGACACGACGCGAAGCTGGGTCATTTCCAGCGCCTTCAATTCCACTTCCACCGCGGCGAGTTTCTCCAGGAAGCGGGCGTTCTGGATCAGCGGCTGTTCGCCCGCGAACTCGAGCGCGGCAAGCTCCTTGATGCGGGCGATCTTGGCCTTGGAGTTGCCGACGCGGGCGATGCCGGTGCGTTCGTTGCCGAGCAGGAATTTCGCGTAATCCCAGCCCTTGTTCTCCCGCCCGACCAGGTTTTCCGCCGGCACTTCCACGTTGTCGAAGAACACCTCGTTCACCTCGCGCCCGCCGTCCATCGTCACGATCGGCCGGACGGTGATGCCCGGGGTCTTCATGTCGATCAGCAGGAAGGAAATGCCCTCCTGCTGCTTGGCCGCGGGATCGGTGCGGACAAGGCAGAAGATCCAGTCGGCGTACTGCGCCAGGGTGGTCCAGATCTTCTGGCCGTTGACGATGTACTTGTCCCCCTTGCGCTCCGCCTTGGTGCGCAACGAAGCCAGGTCGGAGCCGGACCCGGGCTCCGAGAATCCCTGGCACCAGAAGATGTCGGCATTGGCGGTGGCCGGCAGAAAGCGGCGCTTCATCTCCTCGTTACCGAACTGCGCGATCACCGGGCCGACCATGCTGGTGTTGAAGGCGATGGGCGACGGGCAGTTGGCCTGCTGCATCTCGTCCTGGTAGAGATAGACCTGCACCGGCGACCAGTCCTGCCCGCCCCACTCGACCGGCCAGTTCGGCGTGGCCCAGCCGCGCGCGTTCAGGATGCGTTGCGCGGTGATCATGTCGTCGCGGGTCAGGCCCTCGCCTTCGGCGACCTTGGCGCGGATGGATTCCGGAATGGCGGTGCGGAAGAAGTGGCGCGCTTCGTCTCGGAAGGCGATTTCCTCCTTGGTGAAATTCAGGTCCATGGACGGCTCCTTATTGTGCCTGTTTCGTTAGAGGGGCAGATGCATGACGTCAAATCGTCGCCGGTAAGTTGGCCGGCCGTTGGCCCCGGTACCGCGACGGCGGGAACTGGCAGCAACGGTTGCCCTATCGTCATGGCCGGTCCCTCACCGTCGTGGCCGGAACACGCCCGGCCACGACGGTGAGGCAACGGACCAGGCGCCAAATCCTTCTCCGCCAATCCCCCTACCCTGATACCCATGGGGGTACGCCCGACTGTCGGCGCCAGCGAGACCGCCTTATCACAGCGGTCCTTCACGGCAAGGCCAGTCCGCCGCCGTCGATCGGCAGGGCGTGACCGGTGATGCCGCGGGAGTCCGGCCGCAGCAGCCAGACGACCGCATCCGCGACCTCCTGTGGCGAAGCGACCCGGCCGGTCGGCACGCCGGCGGCAGCCTGGTCCGGCGTGATCCCAAGCTCGCGGTAGCGCTGCGCCGCCATGCCGGTATCGACCCAGCCGGGGCACAGCGCGTTCACCGTGATCCCGCGCGGCGCCAGCGCCATCGCCAGGGCGCGGGTGAACCCCACGACTCCGTGCTTGGCGGCGCAGTACGCCGTCTGGTCCGGCACGCCGCGCAGCCCAAGCACCGAGGCGATATTGACGATCCGTCCAATGCCGTCCGGCAGCAGCGGCAGCGCCGCCTTGCAGCAGTGATAGGTGCCGTGCAGGTTGGAACCGATGATCGCGTGCCACAGCGCGTCGTCGCCATCCAGCCGGTTGGTCCCGGCGATCCCGGCGCAGTTCACCAGCGCGTCCACCCGGTCGAGCCCGCCGAACACCGCCCGCACCGCGTCCGCATCCGCCACGTCGCAGGCGGCGAAGCGGTGCGGCGTCTCCGCCGGCTGCCGTGCCAGCACCAGCACCTCCCATCTTTCCTCCCGCAGCCGATCGGCGGTGGCCCGGCCGATGCCGCGCGTGCCGCCGGTAACGACGGCGCGCCTCATTGCGCCGTCCCGCCGCCATCGACCGGCAGCACCACGCCGGTGATGAACGATGCCGCGTCAGAGGCGAGAAACGCCACCGCCGAGGCGATCTCCGACGGCGCGGCGAAGCGGCCCAGCGGCACGCCAGCCTTGTAGGCGTCGGCCGAGGAGGCCGGGAACCGCTCCGGATACCGCGCCGCCAGGTCGCCGATAACCGTGGCGAGCATCGCCGTCTCGGTGCTGCCGGGGGCGATGCAGTTGACCCGGATGCCGAACCGCGCCCAGTCCAGCGCGGCCGACCGCGACAATTGCGCGATCGCGGCTTTGGACGCGCCGTAGGCCGCGCTGACCTGCTTGCCGATCAGCGCCTGGTCTGACGCAATGTTGACAATGGCGCCGCGCCGCCGCTCGGCCATGCCCGGCAGCACCGCCTGCATCAGGGCGTAGGCGGCGAGGAAGTTGACGCTGAACACCCGCTCGACCTCGGCCAGCGGGGTTTCCACCACCGTGCCCAGCACCGTCACCCCGGCGTTGTTGACCAGGATATCGATCGGCTCGTGCGCGGCGATCACGTAGCGCAGGCGCTGCGGCAGGGTGGTGGTGTCCGAGAGGTCGAAGTCGGGCAGGTCGAGGCCGATGACCTCGGCGCCGTCGCGCGACAGCACGTCGCAGATGGCGGCGCCGATGCCGCCATGGTGACCGGTGACGATGGCGCGTCGTCCCGCCAGGCCGAAACTCATGTCGGAACCCATCTTGCCTCCTTGCGCAACGCTGCCATGCTCGCGATCAAATCAACAGAAGGAAGGGAACCCGAACGATGCGGTGCCTGATCGCGATCCTCAGCCTGTTGCTTATGTCTGGCGTCGCCCGCGCCAACGACAAGATCACGTTCGGCCTGGACTGGAAAGCCGAGGCGGAATACGGCGGCTATTACCAGGCGCTCGCCACCGGCCTCTACAGCCGGCACGGCCTGGACGTGGCGATCCATGAGGGCGGGCCGCAGGTCAACCATATGCAGTTGCTGATCGCCGGGCGGCTGGATTTCAGCATCGCCGGCAATTCGTTCCTGGCCATGAACATGGTCAAGGAGAACGTGCCGTACCGCGCCGTGGCGGTGTTCTTCCAGAAGGACCCGGCGGTGCTGATCGCCCACCCCGGCCAGGGCAACGACAGCTTCGCGGCGCTGAAGGGCAAGCCGATCATGATCAGCGGCGATACGCGGATCGGGTGGTGGAACTACATCAAGGCGAAGTACGGCTATTCCGACAGCCAGATCCGGCCCTACACCTTCAACCTGGCACCATTCCTGGAGAACAAATCCGCGGTCCAGCAGGGCTACTTGGGGTCGGAGCCGTTCTCAATCGAGCAGGAGGCGCATTTCCAGCCGGTGGTGCTGCTGGTCGCGGATACCGGCTACCCGGGCTACGGCAGCATGATCCTGACGTCGGACGAGAAGATCAGGCAGCAGCCGGACCTGGTGAAGCGGTTTATCGATGCCTCGATCGAGGGGTGGTATTCATACCTGTATGGCGATCCGTCGCCGGGGAACAAGCTGATCAAGGCGGCGAATCCGGAGATGAGCGACGCGCTGATCGCGTATGGGATCGAGTCGATGAAGAAGCACGGTATCGTCGACTCGGGGGACGCTGCCACGATGGGGATTGGCGCGATGAGTCCGGCGCGTTGGAAGGCGTTTTATGAGACCATGTCGGGGCTGGGGCTTTACCCGAAGGGGCTGGATGTTACGAAGGCATATACGCTGCAGTTCGTGGATCATAAGGTCGGGATGGATATGAAGCACTGATGGTTGCTCGCCTTCTGTCACGGCCCGCAGCGGCGGCGCCCCCTCCGCCTCTTTCTCATCCGCCGCCGTCCCATCCGTCATGGCCGGGCGTGTCCCGGCCATCCGCGCTGCGACGGTGGGGAGCGGATGGCCGGGACACGCCCGGCCATGACGATAGAGGGACGACGTTGCTCCGCCCCACGCCCTGTCCCGATAGCCATGGGGCGTGTCCCGGCCATGACAGTGGGGACGCCCCCTCACCCCCCGCATGCTGACCGTCAGCAACGTCGGCCGCATCTTCCCCGGCGGGGTGGAGGCACTGCGCGACACCTCTCTCCGCCTGGACGAAAGCGACTTCATCGCCCTGCTCGGCCCGTCCGGCTGCGGCAAGTCCACTTTGCTGCGGCTGATCGCCGGATTGGACCAACCGACCAGCGGCCGGATGCTCTGGGACGGCAGACCACCTGCCCCCGGCGACATCGGCTTCGTCTTCCAGGACGCCACCCTGCTGCCCTGGAGCACCGCCGAGGACAACGTCTTCCTCCCGCTCCGCCTGCGCGGAGTCAGCCGCAGCGAAGCCATGCCGATGGTCCACGCCGCGCTGCACCGCGTCGGCCTCACCGGCTTCGAAACCGCCCGACCACGCGCCCTGTCCGGCGGCATGCGCATGCGTGTGTCGATCGCCCGCGCCCTGGTCACCCGCCCGCGCCTGCTGCTGATGGACGAACCCTTCGCCGCCCTGGACGAGTTCACCCGCCACAAGCTGCAGGCGGATCTGCTGGATGTGTGGAGGGAGGCGGGCTGCACCGTCGTGTTCGTCACCCACTCGATCTACGAAGCCGCCTTCCTCGCCCGCCGCGTCGTGCTGATGACGCCGCGGCCCGGTAAGATCGCCCGCGAGATGACATCCGCCCTGCAACCGGCCGCCGAGACGCGGCTCGATCCCGCCTATGCCGCCTTCGTCGCGGAGATCTCCCGCGCCATGCAGGCGGCACTGGCATGAGGGGAGCGCCGGCCCTGTTTGGCCTGCTGGCGCTGGCGCTGTGGGAAGCGGCGGTGCGCCTGCTCGGCGTGCCGGTGTACGTGCTGCCCGGACCCATCGCGATCGTCCAGGCGTTCGCGGCCGATCCGGTGGGGCTGCTGGAATCCCTGACCTCCACGCTGTTCGTGACCTTCGCGGCGCTGGCGATGGCGGCGGTGCTGGGCGGGGCGATGGCGGTGGCGATGTCGGCCAGCCGGCTGGCGCAGGCGGCGATCCAGCCCTGGGCGGTGGCACTTCAGGTCACGCCCCTGCCGGCGATCGCGCCGCTGATCATCATCTGGGTCGGGCAGCCGTTCCTCGCCCTGGTGGTCTGCGCCACCATCGTCGCGTTCTTTCCACTGTTCGCCAGCACCGCCAGCGGCCTGGCCTCGGCGCCGCCGGAGCTGAACGACCTGTTCCACCTGTACGGCGCGCGGCGCTGGCAGACCATGCGGCTGCTGCGCCTGCCGGCCGCACTGCCCTATTTCCTGACCGGCCTGCGCATCTCCGGCGGACTGGCGCTGGTTGGCGCGGTGGTGGCGGAACTGGTCGCCGGGTCGGGCGGCTTCGCCTCGGGGCTTGCGTACCGCATCCTCGAGGCCAGCTTCCGGCTGGAGATCCCGCGCATGTTCGCCGCCCTGGTGCTGTTGGCACTGGCCGGCATCCTGCTGAACTACGGCCTGGGCGCCATCGGCCAGGCCATCCTGCGGCGTCGAGGAGGCGTATGAACCGGCTGTTGATTTTCGGGCTGGGCTACAGCGGCACCGCCATCGCCAGAGCGGCTGCGGCTTCCGGCTTCACCGTCACCGGCACGACGCGCGCCGACAAGCCCGGCAGCGTCGCCTTCGACGCCGCCGAACCGGCCATCGCCGCGGCGACGCACATCGTCTCCACCGCCGGCACCGATCCCGACGGCGATCCCATCCTGCCCCGCTACGCCGCCGCCATCGCCGCCGCCCCCAACCTGCGCTGGATCGGCTACCTGTCCAGCACCGTGGTATATGGCGACCGCGGCGGCGCCTGGGTGGACGAGGACACGCCGGCCGCCCCGTCACAGCCCCGCGGCCAGCGGCGGCTGGAGGCCGAGGACGGGTGGTCCCGCTTCGCCGGCACCCACGCCGTGGACATCTTCCGCCTCGCCGGCATCTACGGCCCCGGCCGATCGGCGTTCGATGAGCTGCGGGCGGGGCGGGCGCGGCGGATGGTGAAGCCGGGGCACATGTTCGGGCGCATCCATCGCGACGACATCGCGCAGGCCGTCGTCGCCGCCATGCGCCAGGACCGCCCGGCCGGCCGCCGCGTGCTGAACCTGGTCGATGACGAACCATCGGAAAGCGCCGAAGTGGTCACCGAGGCGGCCGCTCTGCTGGGCGTCCCGCCGCCGCCGCAGGTCGCGTTCGAGGAGGCCTGGGCAACGATGAGCCCGATGGCCCGCAGCTTCTGGTCGGAGAACCGCAAGATCGCCTGCGCGAAGACCAAGGCGGCGCTGGGGATGTCCTGGCTGTACCCAACCTACCGCGAGGGCCTACGCGCCATCCTGCGCGAGGAGCGCGGCAACGGTCTGCCGTAGCAGCGCCAGGTCCGACGGCCGCGACAGCCGGTGGTCGCCGTCCTTTACCAGGATGACACGGCAGTCCGGCGTCTCCAGTTGGCGGGCGGTGTCCAGCGCCAGTTCCCAGGGCACGTCCGGGTCCGCCTGGCCGTGCAGCAGGCGCACCGGGCAGTGGATCGGGATGCAGCCGGTCAGCACCCGATGCTGCGCGCCGTCCCGGATCAAGGCCAGGGTGATCGGCGTCGGGTCGCCGTACTGGCTGGGGACATGCAGCACGCCGTCCCGCTCCAGCACCGCCCGCTCCGGCGGCGCCATGGCGTCCCACATCAGCCGCTGGGTGAAATCCGGCGCGGCGGCTACGCCGATGAGGGCGGCGACGCGCCCGGGCCGGGCGAGCGCGGCCAGCAGGGCGATCCAGCCGCCCATCGAGGAGCCGACCAGGATCAGCTTGCCGGCCGTGAGCGCGTCGATCGCCGCCAATGCGTCGGCCGCCCAGGCGCCGATGGTGCCGTCGAGGAAGTTGCCGCTGCTGGCGCCGTGCCCCGAATAGTCGAAGCGCAGCATCGCCAGGCCGCGTTCAGCGCAGAGCGCCGCCAGCGACGTCGCCTTGTCGCCGGTCATGTCGCTGCGGAAGCCGGGCAGGAAGACGATGGTGGGGCCGCGCCCCTCCTGGCGGATCCAGGCGAGTTCGGCGCCGTTGCCGCGGTCGAGGCGGCCGGTGGTCTCAGTCATGCGGGTCAAATCCCAAAGAACAGCCAGTCCAATGCGCGGGTCAGGTCGTCCCGGTAGTGCGCAATCGAGCCGACGGGGTGGCGCAGGAGGCGGGCCGACAGGTTCGTCATCAACGGGAACATCACGGCATACCGTCCTCCGCCATGCTCGACGATCGGCAGCAAGCGGGTAATGGGCGTGCCTGGCGTCACCGGCGTCAATGGCGCGATCATCTCGCTCTCGCCACCGACGATATTGGCTTGCAGAGCGACGATCAGTGGATAGAGGGGTCGTGACCGGCGGCTGGGATTGGCGAACAGGTCATGCTGCATCGTCGTTCAGGTGTTCGTCGTCCGCCTCATCCGGCGTGAACATGGCCTGGGATTCCGGAAACGGATAGCCATGGGTGCGGAGAAGTTCATCTGTATAGCGGACCGCTGCCTTGATCTCTTCGACGATCGCCGCCTTCTCCGCAGCCTCGAACGCCGCGATCAGGGCCGCTTCGGCCACCCGGGAAATGTTGATCCCGTGCGCCACGGAGCGGGCAACCAGATCGGAATTCAATGTCACGCTGACGGTCTTGCGCCTGGCATTGTGGTCATACAGCGGGGTTCGCACCGGCCTGTCTCCCGTGTCCAATCACACGGGTGATGCTACCCGTGCTCCACCGCCACAACAAGCATGATACGGTGGCGGCATGTCGTCCTTGCCCGAGTCGTCCGCCATCCTGCAGGTCCTTCCCTCCCTCGTCACCGGCGGCGTGGAGCGCGGTGCCGTCGAGATCGCGCAGGCGATCGCCGAAGCCGGCGCGCGGTCCCTGGTCGCCTCCGCCGGCGGCCCGCTGGTGCAGCCGATCGAGCGTGCCGGCAGCATCCACGTCATCCTGCCGTTGGCGACGAAGTCTCCACTGGGCATCTGGCGTAACGCCGCCGCGCTGGAGGCGCTGATCCGGGCGGAGAAAATCTCCCTCGTCCACGCCCGCTCCCGCGCCCCCGCGTGGTCGGCCTGGCTGGCCTGCCGGCGCACCGGCGTGCCGTTCGTGACGACCTATCATGGGGCGTATGGCGAGGAGTTCCCGCTCAAGCGCCGCTACAATTCGGTGATGGCGCGCGGCCGCATCGTCATCGCCGCCAGCCAGTACATCGCTGATCTGGTGATGCGGCAGCACGGCGTGCCGGCAGCGCGGATAAGGGTCATCCCGCGCGGCGTCGATCCGGCGCAGTTCGATCCGGCGCGCATCGACGATGGCCGCATCGCGCGCCTGCGTGACGCATGGCGGCTGCCGGTGGGTGCCCGCACCGTCATGCTGCCGGGGCGGCTGACCGGATGGAAGGGCCAGGCGGTGCTGCTGGACGCCATCGCCCACCTCGGCCGCCGCGACGTGGTCGCCGTGCTGGTCGGCTCGCACCAGGGCCGCCATCGCTATGCCCGGGACCTGGAGCAGCAGGCAAGCCGCCTCGGCATTGCCGACGCGCTGCGGATCGTGGGACAGTGCGACGACATGCCGGCGGCGCTGTGCCTGGCGGATGTCGTGGTGCACGCCTCGACGAAGCCGGAAGCGTTCGGGCGCGTTGTCATCGAGGCACAGGCGATGGCGCGGCCGGTGATCGCCTCCGACCTGGGCGGGCCGGTGGAGACGGTGCGGCATGGCGAAACCGGCTGGCGGGTGACGCCCGGCGATCCCGCGGCGCTGGCGGCGGCGATCGCGATGGTGCTGGACCTCGATCCGGCCGAGCGGCAGGCAGTGGCGGAACGGGCGCGGGCCTCGGTGCCGACGGTGCGGGCGATGCAGGAAGCCACCCTGGCGGTTTACCAGGCGATACTGGGGACGGAATGAACGAGAAGCGGAAGATGCTGGCGGGGGGCCTCTACGACGCCGCCGATCCGGAGTTGCAGGCCGAGCGGGACGCGGCGGCGCAGTGGATGGCGCGCTACAACGCCGGCTCCGGCCTTCCCGCCGCGCAACGGCTGGCGGTGCTGCGTGAGCGGCTGGCATCGGCCGGCGATGGCACGGAAGTCCGGCCGCCGTTCTTCTGCGACTACGGCAGCAACATCAGCCTGGGCGATCGGGTCTTCCTGAACTTCAACTGCGTGATTCTCGATGTCGTCCCGGTCACCATCGGCGACGGCACGCAGATCGGCCCGGGCGTGCAGATCTACGCCGCGGACCATCCGCGCGATCCCACGGCGCGACGGAGCGGGCTGGAGTTCGGACATCCGGTCCGTATCGGCCGCAACGCCTGGATCGGCGGCGGCGCGATCATCCTGCCGGGCGTGACCATCGGCGATGACGTCGTCATCGGCGCCGGCAGCGTGGTGACGCGCGACGTGCCGGCCGGAGCGACGGTCGCCGGCAATCCGGCCCGCCCGTTGGCACAGGCAAGCCGATAACCCGCCGATCGGCGGCTATTCAGTGGGCTGGTCCGATGACCTGTTTCCACCGATGAACCCGCCCAAGTGGGCCGTGCTGGAGGGCTGCAATCCCGGCCAGCGCTTTGCTCTGATGGAGCAAAGGCCGGTCGCACAATGAACGCCGCCTGCCAGGTTCGCACGACCGCGGAACCGCAGACCAATCGCGGCAGGGATGCGGCTTGCGGCGCCCCCGAGATCTCCCGGTTCCCGCACAGGGAGCGTCTGCACATGCCATCGCCGGCGCGATCATCGCGCACCGGTGGCCGGGGCGGCGGAGCCGGGAGCGGACGGGGCGATGCCGGCGACCAGGGCGCTGGCGCTCTCGGTCAGCAGGTTGATGCGCATCATTTCCTTGGCGCGCTCGGCGGGCGACAGGTGATCGAGGCCGGCGTGGCACTCGGCGGCGACGTCGGTCATCGCCCGGGCCCAGATGGCGCGGCGCTCCGCCTCGTCGGGCCGCGCGGGTGAGGCGGCGGCTGGCCGGTTCGGCGTGGCGGCGGGAGGGGGCGTCGGCTGGGC
>NZ_NHRY01000196.1 GCF_002937115.1 Rhodopila globiformis
GTTGTTCGCAGCGGTCACGCCAACGGACCCCGGACGGCCCGGCAAATGGTCCTTGATCCGCTCCCACTGGTCGTCGCGCAAGGCATGTCGATGCATCGGTCAGCCTCTCCAAAGCTGACTGCCTATGCATCGAAGAACCGGGGCTGCTGGAATCGGGAAGCCGCTTGTTGATCAACGATTCCGCCGCACTGTTGCAGCCCAGACTCACTCGGCTGGCTCCAATTGACGACACGCCCTAGATGATCCAGGGCCTCAAACCACCTCTTGAGGCGCAGGAAGATGTACCCATAGCGGTATGGCCGCCCAGCGCCGGCGCCGGGCGGCACCCGCCTTACGCCGGCGACAGCACGTGGATCACCCGGCTGGCAATCAGGTCCTTGGTCTTCGCGCCATACGCCTTCATGTGCGGCGTGGCGGCATGGGCGTTGAGGTGATCGACGCTCTCCCACTTCTCCAGCACCAGGAACGTGTCGGGGCCGAATTTGGTCTGGAAGCTGCCCATGCCCTCGGCGTCGATCGCCGGGCCATACTCGATGCAGCCGGCCTCGGCGTGCACCGCCGGCACGTTGGCGCGGAACGCCTCCAGGATTTCTTCGCGCTTGCCGGGCTTGGCGGTGATGATGGCGACGACGTGGATCATTTCGCTCTCCTCATTGGTTATTGCGGCACGCCGGAGCGCGCCCGCGGCATGATGCCCCAGGATCGGCCGCCCGCGAAGGGCGGCAGGGCCGGGCGCGGGTCGTTCCGCTGTGCGCGGCCACCAGGCTTATCCGGCACCACGCGCCGGACTGATGGCGATCGGCGCGCGCTGCGGCTCCAGGTCATGGTCGCGCGCCTCGTCCACGTGCGGCTCCCCGGCCGCCGCAAGGTCCACCGCGTGGCCGTGCGGGGTATTCAGGTAAGCCTGCCGCCACGCCATCTTGCGCGCCTGCATCGCCTCCGGCTTGGCCAGGCCGGTATTCGCGACGATCGTCTCCAGGGCCGCCAAAAACTGCCGGTGGTAGGCCAGTTCCGCGTCCTCCCCGGCACGCTGCGGGAACGCGGCGATTTCCTCGGCGAGCGTCCGCACCCAGGCATCCCAGGTGAAATGGCCTTCCCGGTGCAGCAGCACGGCCAGCGCGAAGGCCTTGGCCTGCCATGGCTCCCGGAACGGCGGGGCGTCGCCCAGGCCGACAGGAACGGTGCCGCTCAAACGACGAGGTCCAGATAGTCGTCCCACAGGTCAAGCCGCAGCGTGTCGCGCTCCGACGCCTGCGGTCCCCACAGCTCCCGCGCGGTGAAGCGGACGCTGTAGACATGCTGCGGCTTTTCGCCCTGTCCGTGGGCCGAGGTATCGGGAAAGACGAAGACCCCATGGTCCTGTTCCACGATGCCGCGCCGGCCGCGGGCATAGCGGGGCAGGCGGGTGTGGTGCTCGGGAGTCATGGTGCGCACCAGCACATGGTCACCGGCGCGGAAGCGCGGCGCCACCGCCTTGTGCACGCGGGTGGAGCCGCCGGTCGCGACCAGCACCGGCACGAAATCCTTCGCGACAGCGGGCATTATTTCGCCTCCCTGCTGAGTTGCGCGCGCCTGGCGTCGAGTTCCGCCTGCGTAATGGCACCGTGCTCGGTCAGCAATGTCTCGAGCGATGCCAGCCAGTGCTCGTAATAGCTGCCGGTGAGGTATTCGACCGGGCCCATGCGCTCGATGGCATGGCGGAACTGATCGACGTTGTAGTGCCCGCCGCCGAAGGTGGCGATCATGATGCCGAACACGCGGCGTTCCCAGTCATGGTGGAACACCGGTTCGTTCGGTTCCGGATTGATCGGCCCGAACCCGTGCATGCCGCCCAGATCGTGCACGCCGTTCATGACGCCGCTCCCTGCGCCGGCACGACGGCGGTGCCGATCATGGAATCACGTGAAACCAGGGCCGCGAGCCGGTCCTCGGACCAGCCTTCGGTGCCCTCGGGCCGTTGCGGCAGCACCAGATAGCGCAGTTCCGCATTGCTGTCCCAGACGCGCACCTCGACGTCGTCGCTGAGCCGCGTGCCGAATTCCAGCAGCACGCCGCGCGGGTCGCTGACCACGCGGGCGCGGTAGGGCGCGGCCTTGTACCAGACCGGCGGCAGCCCGAGCGTCGGCCACGGATAGCAGGAGCACAGGGTGCAGACGACGACGTTGTGCACTTCGTCGGTGTTCTCGACGACCACCATGTCCTCGCCCTGCACGCCGGTGAAGCCGAGTTCGGCGATGGCCTTGGTGCCGTCGGCCAGCAGGCGGGCCTTGTACTCCGGATCGACCCAGGCGCGGGCGACGACCCTGGCGCCGTTGCGCGGGCCGATTTTCGTTTCGTAGGTTTCGATGATGGCGTCGATCGCGTCGGGATTGATCAGCTTCTTTTCGACCAGCAGGGATTCGAGCGCCTTGATGCGCAGTTCAGGGTCGCTGGGCGGAGCGGTGTGCGAATGGCCGGACATTGGCTTTTTTGCCTCCCGAATTGACGCGTGGTGCCTTGGTCATTTGCGGAGCCGTCGCAGTCGTCTCGATAATACCAATAAACGAATCGTGCCTGTCAACGCATGGACCAAACGACAACTTCATCGTATCTTGATCCTGCAGAGAGAAACATTCGCGTCAGGCAGGACAGGCGTCAGGCGGGCCATGGGCCAGCGACGAGAGAAAGCCCGGGCCCGGACGAGAAAATGTCGGTCGATCCATATCGCCTTGTGGCCTGACCGATCGGTCGCGGCCGGATCAGCTTAAAATCCTGGTCTCCAAGCCAGTTGCTGTCGGAAATTCATTGCCAGCCCAGCCAAACAGATCAATGGCTTACGGCCGGGAATTTGTTGCAAACAGATACTGGATTGCAGCGGCGTCTTCATCATCCCGCCCGTGCCGGGCTACCCTCTGACAGGAGCATGGATGCAAAGTTCAACCGGCATCGATCGCTGTCGTGCCGGCGCCATCGAAGGCGTGCATGGCCGCCGGTGACTTGCCGCTTACTGCAAAACAGGTAGGAAGCCTATGGAGTGCCCCGGCTGCGCTGCGGAACTGACAGAGCCAAGGTTGTTCTGCACCACCTGCGGTACGGCTCTGCCGCCCAAGTGTTCAGCTTGTGGTGGGATCAATCCGATCGGGGCGAGATTCTGCGCCTTTTGCGGCGTCCCGATCGGAGCCGCAAGGCGAACCCCTCCAATCCGGTCCGAGCCGGCGCCTCTGATCGCGAGGCCGGGACCCGCGGTGAGCACGGCCGAGCGCCGGCAGATCACCGTGATGTTCTGCGACCTGGTCGGCTCGACGCCGCTTTCGACCCGCCTCGATCCCGAAGACCTGCGGGAGATCATCGGGCGCTACCACGTCATGGTCGCGACGACCGTCGACCGGTTCAAAGGCTTCGTCGCGAAATACATGGGTGACGGGGTGCTCGCCTATTTCGGCTATCCGCACGCGCACGAATACGACGCCGAGCAGGCGGTGCGCGCCGGCCTTGCCCTGATCGACGCGATCGGCGAGCTACAGGCGCCACAACGCTTGCAGGTGCGGATTGGAATCGCCACCGGTCTGGTGGTGGTCGGGGATCTGACAGGGACTGGCTCGGCACAGGAACAGGCCATCGTCGGCGAGACGCCCAATCTCGCAGCGCGGCTACAGGCACATGCCGAGCCGAACGCGATCCTGATTGCCGAGAGTTCGCGTCGCCAGGTCGGGGCGCGATTCGAGGTGCGCGATCTCGGCCTGCAGTCGCTCAAAGGATTTGCCGAGCCGAGGCGGGTATGGCGGGTATTGCGCGAGAACCGCGCGCTGGGCGAGTTCGAGGCGCTTCGTTCCGGTACCACACCGCTGGTTGGCCGCGACGACGCGATGGCGCTGCTCGGGCGCCGCTGGGCCCGGGCGCAGAGCGGCCGCGGACAGGTGGTGCTGATTTCGGCCGAACCGGGCGTGGGAAAGTCCCGCCTCGGGGAGGCGTTGGCGGAGCAGGTCGCCACCGGGACACATGCCCGGTTGCGCTATTTCTGCTCGCCACACCATCAGGATACTGTGCTATACCCAATAATTGCACATATGGAGCGAACGGCCGGCTTCCTGCATTCGGACCATCCGGACACCAGATTAGGTAAGTTGCAGGCTCTGCTTGCCGCTGCCGCACCGCCGGCAGCAGACATGGCGCTGCTTGCCGAACTGCACGGGCTGTCGTCAGGTGACAACCCGCCGCCGCCCGACCTGACGCCGCAGGGCAAGAAGGACAGGACGCTCGAGGCGCTGCTGAGGCAGATTGAAGGGCTTGCGCGGCAACAGCCGGTGCTGATGACGTTCGATGACGTCCATTGGATCGACCCGACGTCGCAGGATCTGCTGAACCGCATCATCGAGCGGGTCGCCAACTGGCCGTTGCTGCTGCTGGTTCTGTTCCGGCCCGAGTTCCAGCCGCCGTGGAACGGGCAGCCGCACGTAACGTTGCTGACACTGGCGCGGCTCGACCGGCACACCACGGCGGCGATGGTCGACGCCATCGCGGGAACTGCGGCGCTCTCAGCCGAGGTCATGGAGGAAATCGCCGAACGCGCCGATGGCGTGCCACTGTTTGTCGAGGAACTGACCAAGGCGGTGCTGGAAGCCGGTGCACACGGTCCGGCGGCACTGTCGGCGATGCCGCATCCAGGGCTGTCGGTGCCGGCAAGCCTGCATGCCTCGCTGATGGCGCGGCTGGACCGGCTCGGGCCAGCCGCCAAGGGCGTGGCGCAAACCGGCGCGGCGATCGGCCGCGAGTTCAGCCACAGCCTGCTGGTATCCGTTACCGATCTGTCGGAGTCAGATCTTCGCCAGGCGCTCGATCGGCTGACGCAGGCCGGGCTGGTATTCGTGCACGGAACACCGCCACAGACCAGCTATGTTTTCAAGCACGCGCTGGTGCAGGATGCCGCCTATGGCACCCTGCTGCGCAGCCGGCGCCGGCGGCTGCATGCCCGCATCGCTGCAACGCTCGAAGACCAGTTCCCAGAGATCGTGCTGGTGCAACCTGCCTTGCTGGCACAGCATTGCAGCGCGGCCGGCCGCGCAGAGCAGGCGGCCGCCTATTGGCTGAAAGCCGGTCAACAGGCGCTGGCCTTTTCGGCGATGACAGAAGCGGTAGCCCAGTTGCGACGGGGGCTGGGCGCGCTGCGCGGTCTGCCCGACACCCCATGGCATCGGCAACAGGAACTGGACCTGCAGATCGCATTGGCATCGGCATTGACCGCCACGGCAGGCTGGGCGACGGCGGATGTGCACAACACACTCGCCCGGGCGCGCATGCTGGCCGAGCAGATCGATCGGCCCGAGTACCTGGCGCCACTCATCGTCAGCCAATGGACGTTTCATTTCGTGCGGGCCGAACACAGGCTGACGCTCGCGCTTGGCGAGCAGCTGGAAACGAACGGCAGGGCGCGAAACGACGTCGCGACGCAATTGCTGGGCCGTCTCTTTCACGGAACGACAAATTTCTACCTCGGGGAGTTCGTTGCTGCCCGAGCCGTCCTTGAGCAGTGTATGGAATTCGCTGATCCGGCATACCGTAGCGTCAAAGGCCTGTCGTTCGACCTCTATGCCGCGGTGCTTGCCTATCTCGCCCTGACCCTGGCGTGCCTGGGTTATGTCGATCAGGCGCGGTCGCGGATGGACGAAGCAGTGGCCGAGGCTCGCCGTCTCGGGCACAGTCACACCCTGGCGCACGTGCTCATCTTTGCGAGCCGGCTCCACTGGTTAACCGCCTCCCCAATGCTGCATCTGGATGAAGTCCAGGCGCTGACGACGGAACACGGTTTTCGATATTACCTGGGATGGGCGCAGGCATTCCGCGGGCGATCGTTGATCGCAGCCGGGCAGGCGACGGACGGCCTGGCGCTGCTCGGTCAAGGGTTGGCGGAACTGCGTGCGACCGGGGGTGTCGTCTGTACACCGATGCTCTTCACGTGGCTCGCCGAAGCCCACGCTCTGCTCGGGCAGACCGAGGAGCAACGAGACTGCCTCGCTGAAGCTGCAAGACTCATTGAGACGACAGAGGAACGTTTCCTCGAAGCAGAACTGCTGCACCGGGTGCCGGGCGATCTGCTGACCGCCACCGGCGATCGACACGCGGCGGAGCAGGCCTATCGTCAGGCCATCGTCACTGCCGAGCGGCAGAGCGCGAAGCTGCTGCAGTTACGGGCATCGGCCAGCCTCGCGCGGCTCTGGCGCGACCAGGGCAGACGTGCGGAAGCCCGCGACCTGCTGGGGCCGATTTGCGGCTGGTTCACGGAAGGCTTCGGTGCAGCAGATCTGCAGGCGGCGCAAGCGTTGCTCGACGAGTTGGCTTGAGCCTGAGCCGGATGTTCCGTCCGGCTTCATGCCGGCTTGTCCGGTACGTCACCGTCGATCCGGGTTGATGCTGGTACTCTCTGCACGGACAGCCGTGACGGAAGCCTGGCGGTCAGGATCGGGGGCCCGCCGTCATGACGTTTCACCAGGGAACAGCCGCTTTTCCATCAGATAGTTGTGGATGGCGACGCCACGCAGGCAAAAATCCCGGCGCCGGACCTCGATAAATCGTTTGCGCGGGAACAGCCGCCGCGCCGCTTCGCTGGCCTCCACGAACAGGCGCGTCATTCCCTGCTCGCGAGCCTTCCGCTCCAGGCAGTCATACAGCGCCGATGCAACGCCGGCCCGGCCGAAATCCGGGTGGCAATACAGGTGATCGATATGTCCCGTCGCCTCCAGGTCGCCGTAGGCCACCGGCTCATTCGCGGCATTGACGGCCACCAGCACGAGGCGCCCATCGCCGGCACGGGCACCGACCGCCGCGGTATCGGGAACCCCCGGCGCCCACGCTTCCACCTGTGCCGCGCTGTAGTCGCACAGGCCCGTCCGGCACACCGCGGCAAAGAACACCGCCGCCAGGCCGGCCGCATCGCCGGGCTCGTACGGCCGAATCAGCAAGCTGCCGCCTGTGGAAACCATCCGCGCCGGCGTCAGGCTGTTCGCAGCGCGGCGCCGCGGCCGATCTCGAAGCTGAACAGGCGGTCCTTGCCCAGCAGGAACACCCGCCCGCCGCGCGGGAACAGCCGGCTGATCGCTGGATCGCGCACGTCCAGCCCGCCGGTATAGGCGCCGAACGCCGGCATCATCAGCCGCTGCCGCCCGTCGAACACAAAGCACGGGCGGGAAACCGAGCCGCTGCGCGCCGGGATCGTCGCCTTCGGATGGTGGTGGCCGACGACCTCGCCCACGTCGGTGCCGAACACCGCCTCGTGCCGGAACACGATCGAGCCGATGGCGACGCTTTCCACCCATTCGCCGCCGAGGCCGGACGGCGCCGCCGGATCGTGGTTGCCCTGCACCCACAGGAACCGATGCGCCGCGGCCATGGCATTCAGCCGCTGCTGCTCGGTCGCCGGCAGGCGGGCGGAGCCGTCAGCGTCGTGGAACGAATCCCCCAGCGCCACCACCGTCGCCGGCGACCAGCGGCGCAGCAGCAGCGCCAGGCGGTCGAGCGTCGCGTGCGTGTCCCAGGGCGGCAGCAGCATGCCGCGGCGGGCGAAGGACGAGCCTTTCTCCAAATGCAGGTCCGACACCGCCAGCAGCCGCATCTCCGGCCAGAACAGCGCGCCCATCGGGTCGAGCATCAACCGCTCGCCCGCCATGTGGATCGGCGCCGCGGTCACGAGAACAGGTCCTTCTGCCGCGGCTTGTCCGGTCGCTTCGGCAGCACTGTTTGCTTCGCCCCGGTCGAGCGCCGCGCGACGTTGGCGTGATGCACCGCCGGGACGTACGGTGGCGGCGCCTCACCGATGCCTTCGGCGATGATGGCTTCGGCCTCCGCCAGCATAGCGTCCTCGTCGCTGTCGGTGCGGACGCTTTCGCGGCCGATGTCCAGCAGAACGGGCACGGCCAGAGGCGAAACCCGCGACAGAACCATGTGCACAATCCGCCCCTTCACCCGAGCCAGCATGCCCGCGATGCGGCCGATATCGGTCAGTCCGCCGGCGGCGTCGGCCCGCGTGGCGCGCAGCAGGATGTGGTCCGGCTGGTGGCGGCGCAGAACCTCATAGATCAGGTCGCTGTTGACCGTCACCTGCTTTCGCGTCTTCTCCGCCCCCGGCTGGTTGCGCAGGATCAGCCCGGCGATGACGGCGACGTTGCGGAACGTGCGCTTCAGCATGGAGCTTTCCGCCATCCATTCTTCCAGGTCGTCGCCGAGCATGTCTTCATCGAACAATGTCGCCACGTCGTGCGGCTGGTACGCCGACCACACGCCCAGCACGTAGTCGGTGGCGACGAAGCCCAGCGGGGCGTAGCCGGCGCGCTCCATGCGTTTCGTCACCAACATTCCCAGTGTCTGGTGGGCGTTGCGCCCCTCGAAGCAGTACGCCACCAGGTACCAGCGATCGGCGCGCGGAAACGTCTCCACCAGCAGATCGTCGCGGCCGGGCAGGCGGGAGACCTTGCGCTGCAGCCGCAGCCAGTCCTGCACCTGCTCGGGGAACAGGTGCCAGTTCTCCGGCGACTGCAGCATGCCGCGCACCCGGTTCGCCAGGTTGGTGGTCAGCGGCAGGCGGGCGCCGGCATAGGCGGGCACCATCGGGTCGCCGTCGCCGCCTTCCATGCACTCGGCGGCGGTGTCGTGGATGCGGACGAAACGCAGCAGGCGGCCGGCGAAGATGAAGGTGTCGCCGGGGCGGAGCATGTTGACGAAATACTCTTCCACTTCACCCAGCGTCGGGCCGAAGCCGCGCTTGCCGACCAGGCGCACCTTCAGCAGCGGCGCCTCGACGATGGTGCCGATGTTCATGCGCAGCGCGACGGCGGTGCGGGCGTTGCGCACGTGCATCCGGCCCTCGCTGTCGCGGAACAGTTTCTTCCATTGGTCGTAGGCGGCGAGGGCGTAGCCGCCGTGCTCGACGAAGCCCAGCACGTCGTCGAAGTCCTGGCGCGACAGCGCGGCATAGGGCGCGGCGGTGGTGACCTCGGCATAGACGTCGTCCGGCAGGAACGGGGCGCTGCACGCCAGGCACAGCAAATGCTGCGCCAGCACGTCCAGGCCGCCGGGCCGAGGCGGGTCGCCGTCCAGTTCGCGCGCGGCGACGCCCAGGATGGCGGCCTCGCATTCCAGCACCTCGAAGCGGTTGGCGGGCACCAGGATAGCGCGGGATGCCTCGTCCATGCGGTGGTTGGCGCGGCCGACGCGCTGCAAGAGGCGCGACACCCCCTTCGGCGCGCCGACCTGGATCACCTGGTCGACGCCGCCCCAGTCGATGCCGAGGTCGAGCGAGGACGTCGCCACCACCGCGCGCAGGCTGCCGGCGGCCATGGCGGCCTCCACCTTGCGGCGCTGCTCCACCTCCAGCGAGCCGTGGTGCAGGGCGATCGGCAGCATCGGGTCGTTCAGCTTCCACAGCGCCTGGAACACCAGTTCCGCCTGGGCGCGGGTGTTGACGAAGACGATGGTCATGCCGGCGGCGCGAATTTTCGCCATGACCTCCGGCGCTGCCTCCAGCCCCATGTGGCCGGACCACGACAGCCGCCCGGCCGGCATCGCGACGGCGATCTCCGGCGGCGCGCCGTCGGCGACCGCGATGCGGCGAGACGCGCCGGTGTAACCCTGGATCGCGTCCGGATGCGCCACGGTGGCGGACAGGCCGACGCGGCGGGCGGCGGGGGCGAGGCTGCGCAGCCGCGACACGCACAGGGCAAGCTGGTCGCCGCGCTTGCTGCCGGCCAGCGCGTGCACCTCGTCCATGACGATGCAGCGCAGGGAGGCGAACAGCGCCGGCGCGTCGGGCAGGGAGATCAGCACCGCCAGGCTTTCCGGCGTTGTGAGAAGGATATGCGGCGGCGTGGCGCGCTGGCGGACTCGGCGGTTGGCGGGGGTGTCGCCGGTGCGGGCCTCAATGGTGATCGGCAGGCGCATCTCCTGCACTGGCCGGGTCAGGTTGCGGGCGATGTCGGTGGCCAGCGCCTTCAGCGGGCTGATATACAGCGTGTGGAGCCCAGTGGGCGGATCGGCGGCCAGTTCGACCAGGCTGGGCAGGAAGCCCGCGAGCGTCTTGCCGCCGCCAGTCGGTGCGATCAGCAGGACGCTGTCGCCGGCGCGGGCGGCGTCGAGCATCGCGACCTGATGCGGCCGCGGCGACCAGCCCTGGGTGGCGAACCAGGCGGCGAAGGGTTCCGGTAATGTTCCTGCCATCCGTCACACATAAGCATGGGGAGGCGGGCGGGGACAATGCTGTTTGGCCGCTGCGGCATCCGGCCGCGGCTGTTCAGGTCCCGGCGCCGGGTGAGCGCGCGCTCAACCGGCCGGAGGCGGAGGCGCCGCCACGGCCAGCGACCGGTTCCCGACATGCAGTTCAACGCGATACGCATTCCAGTGCTGGGCATAATCGGCCGGCACGGGAATCGACACCGATGCGACATACTGATCGCTGACGTTCACCGGCCTCGGTCCGCCCAATGGAAAGCCGATCCCCGTGTCCGACCCGAACCCGCAACAGCCACTGAAACCGAAGCCGCCAATGCCGATGCCGATGGAGGGCGGCGGGGCGTAATCGACGTGCGGCGCGCTGACCATGGTCACGGTTCCGGCCTGCCGCGCGCCATCGGCCCCGACCAGATCGGCCTGCATGATCGGCTCCCGCTCGCTGACCACGACCTGCACGGCCTGGGTGCCTGGGTCAAACCGGGCCTGTACGGAATTCGGCGGTGGCAGCGCATTGCCGGCGCAACCGCCCAGCGTGAGCACAATCCAGAAAAGGGCCTTCTTCATTTTCATCGGCGCATGTCCCTGTTATCCGGAACGCAGCATAACCTGCGGTGCTTCCTGCCCGTTGCTTCATTGTTGCGTGTGGCAGCACCACGGCCGTTCGCGCCGGGTGCGGGACGCGGAGACCGGCGGGAACGCACCAGGCACGATGGCTTCTTCAGATCCACGCCAGTCCCTTATCCGCCGGCAATCCCTTTCGTGGCGCAGGTGGCACGGGACATGCCGCCCTGCATTGGCCATCGCCGGGGCCGCGCCGGCCATTATCGAGCCAGCCTGCGTCATCGTGAAAGCGGGAGACGTTGGGCGACGTCGATGCTGTGATGGCATTGACTGAAGGGGGGCGTGGTGGCCGGAAAAGGCAACGCTTTTCGTTTTGTGCGTGGTGATCATTCGGTTGGCCTGGCTATGATTGGGCACGGTATGGCGACCGATGCCAGGCCAATGCGCGGTCGCAGGCCGCCCGAATCGTTTCCCTACGTGCTCCGTGTTTGAAAAGGCCGCGGCCGGGGCGCCACCGGCGTTGGAGGGTGGACGGACTCACCGGTAACGACGTTCTTTGTTGTGGCGCTGCATTTTTGTAACGCAGAGTTCGCCGAGCGGAGCGCAGAGCGCGCAGAGAAGATTTCATTGCGATCTGCGGTCGCTCGATGGCGACCGGCATGCTCCCGTGACAGTCCCGGGCCTTGCATTCAAGACGGTGCAGGCCAACTCGATAGCCGCTCGCAGATGCCCTTGGCGCCGAGCGGGCTGGTATTGGCGGCGTCGTTCGGCGCCAGGATCGCCTGGACACCCGTGGTGCCGGCGTTCATCGGCACGGCGCATTCCGCGCTGTCGGCATATGTCATCTGCCCGATCTTGCCATACCGGATCTGGCCCGAGCCTGGATAGACCATTACTTCACAGAACCAGACGCCGAACGCGTGCAGGGAACGCGCGGCTCCTTCCCGCCGGGCGTGCGCCAAACATCACCCCCGCGCCGTGTGATCGATCCATCCCCCATCCGCATTTTCCGTTGACCGCATTCCGCCGCAGGCAAAGCATCAGGCCGCGGCGCAGCGTTTCCTCACGACGTCTTCGTGCCGGTCAGCAGGTCACGCACCGCGTCGGGCGTCTTCGCCGCCCGCAGCCGTGCCGCGACCGCGGCGTCGCGGATCCTGCGCGCAATCGCCGCCAGCACCGCGACATGCGGGGTTTTTGTCTCAAACGGTATCAATAGCACGAACGCCAGGTCGACCGGCTGCCCGTCGATCGCCTCGAACGCGATCGGCTTCGCCAGGCGGAGGAACAGCCCGACATAGTCGTCCAGCCCTTCGACCCGGGCATGCGGCAGGGCAAAGCCGGCGCCAAGCCCGGTGGAGCCCAGCCGTTCCCGCGCCAGCAGCGCGTCTTCGATCGCGGCGGGCGGCGGACCTGCGTGCGGGACATGGCAGAGGCGGGCGGCCTCGCTGATCAGGTGTGCCTTGTCCCGCAGCTTCGTGTCGAGGACGATACGCTCGGGTGTGAGAAAATCGCCGATTTCCATGCTCAATCATTCCGGGTTCGTTCGGCAAGGCCCGTCCCGGCCGGGCCATGACGTCCAGGTAACAGGATCACTCATTGACCCGCAACCGGTAACCGACGCCTGTCTCGGTCAGGACGTGAACCGGCCGTTCCGGGTCCGCCTCGATCTTCTGCCGCAGCGCGCGGACGTAGACACGCAGGTACTGCACGTCGGTTTCGCTTCCCCACACCTCCTTCAGGATCATCCGGTGGGTCAGGACCTTGCCGGCATGCTGCACCAGCAGCCGCAGCAGCGCGTATTCGCGCGGCGAGAATTTCACCACCTCGCCGCGCACGGTGACAACCCGGCGCACGAGGTCCACCGTCAGGTCGCCGCTGCGGAACACCGGCGTCTCGCCCGCCTGCTGCAGGCGATGCCGTTGCGCGGCGCGGATGCGGGCCAGCAGTTCCTCGATGCCGAACGGCTTGGTGACGTAGTCGTCGGCGCCCAGGTCCAGCGCGTCCACCTTCGCCGCCTCGTCGCTGCGGCTGGACAGCACGATGATCGGCACGGCCGATCCGGACGCCCGGATGCGCCGGATCACTTCGGTGCCGTCGATGTCCGGCAGGCCGAGATCGAGCACGATGATGTCGGCCCCGTCGCGCCTTGCCACGTCGATCGCCGGCAGGCCGTACTCCAGCTCGCTGACGACATAGCCCTGGCTGCCCAGCCCGGCGCGCAGGAAGCGGCGGATCGCGGGTTCGTCATCGACCACCAGGACCCGCAATGGCCCGCTTCCCAGGCTCACGGCACGGTCTCCGGTGCAGTGCGCGCCGGCACGCCGGCGCTTGTCACGGCCCCACGGCGGCAGCCGCGCGGATCCGAGGCCGGCCATAGCAGGCTGTGCGATGACGGGCGCGGTTCAACCCTGGCGGTCTGCATGCGGGTATCGGATCAGCGACGGCCCGGATCGTCCAGTGACGGTTTTGGCTCCGGCGTGCCGGGCCGGGCGCTTCCCGATCAATCTTTCGCGGCTTGGCGGATGCACGCATCTCAGGAACAACCGCCAAGTCAGGCGCCTGCGAGGCGGATGGGAGCGTTCCGGCACCGTCATGGTCCGGCTCGTCCGCATACGCGCCAACATAACGGGGAACAGGGCGCGGTCGTCGCCTCATCGTCATGGCCGGGCGTGTCCCGGCCATCTGCGCTGCAACGGCGGGGGGTGGATGGCCGGAACACGCCCGGCCATGACGGAGAGGCAACGGACCCGGCCCTGCCTCCCTGTGTCAGCGCGTATGTGAACGAGCCGGGCCGCGACGATGGGAGTCAGGGCCGCGGCGCCTCGCCCGCCCGGTCAGCGTTGCGTGGCCGGCCACGTTATCGACACGGCGCCGCGTAGGTCGCCCGGCGCGAAGCCGGTGGCGCGATCCTGCGGATAAAGCTCGTGCAGCTTCGCCTGGACCGCCGGCGCGATGGTCTTCCCATGGCACAGCGTGCACTTCTCCCCCATCGGGATCGCCTTCATGTAGCGATAGACCCGGCCCTTCGGACCATCGACCCAGGCGCCGTACTCCATCGTCGCCAGCTTCTCGCCGGCCGCCTTGCGTGCGGCGAACTGCTCCAGCGTGGCCTGTTCCCAGGCGTCGGGCGCATCATTGGGGTTGCGGACCTTCAGGCTAGTGCGCTTGATGGTCGCACCCGCCGCCTCGCTCGCCTTCGCGGCCGCTTCCGGCGCGGTCTCCCGGCAGGCGCCGATCGCCGCGAGCGTCCCGCCCGCCTTCATCGCGCTCATCAGGTGGCCGCGCAGCGTGTCCTGGAAGCTGGCGGCGGCGGCGCGGCTTTTTTCCTTCAGTATCTCAGCCTGGGAATCGGCCGCCGCCGCGGCGCCGATGCCCAGCAGCGCGATCATGATGACGACGGGCGTGATCTGGATGAGCCTCATGTCGGTTGCTCCGATGTCGATGCGGACCGTCAACGATGACGGCCTGTTTCACGACACGTATGGCAGCAGTTGCATAGCTTCGCAACTACGAAGATAACGAAGTTTGCTGCGGGCGACATCCCGGAAAGGACCCGGATCATGGCCGATCGGCGCTGCCGGGACGGTTAGTACGGGGTTGATCGGGCGCACGTTTGCATCGGCCTGGCCGGGCCGCGGGGGAATCCGGCCAGGCCGATGGTGCGCTAGGGCGCCTCGGTCCGCGGCCGGGCGAGCAGCGGCAGGTAGCCGAGGACGAACACCACGAACGCGACCATCCAGGCCACGCCGGCGATCGGCGCCAGAATCGGGAGCCAGCCGTTGAGCAGCCGCAGCACGAAGACCGCCGCAACCGCCGCGTAGATGACGATGGCGGTCATCCGCAACGTGCCCGTCGGCTTGTCCCGGCCGAGGTCCATGTGGGTCACCATCGCCAGCGTCAGGATGGCGATCGCGGCGATCAGCCAGGCGCGGACGTTCGCCGGGCCCGGCTGCTCGTGCCGGAAGGCCGCGCTGGCCAGGGCCAGGAAGCCGAGCGGGATCAGGCCGTAAGCAAGCTGCTGGATCAGCATCAGCGTGCCCTGGGTCCGGCTGCGGACCCAGCCGATGAGCCGCAACACCTGCGCCAGGCCGCCGACCAGCATCAGGATGCCGGTGACCAGCGTCCCGGGCAGCACGATCCACACCAGCAGCGCCGCGGCCGACACCGCCAGCGTGGCGATGTCCACAAGATTGCGCCCGGCCGCCGGCACCGCCTCGGTGCCCGGGCCGATGGGCCGGCCGCTGACCAGTGTCACCAGCAGGACCACGGCGGCGATGCCGATGCGCGTGCCGAGTCCGGGCATGCCGAGGTGGAACACGACGTTGCCGGCCGCCATCGCCACCAGCACGCCGGCCTGCGGCAGCAGGCCACGGTCCGCCAGCGCCATCCGGGCCACAATCGCGGCGGCCAGCAGCAGGAATACGCTGTCGATGCCGCCCGCCACCACCGCGCCGATGGTGCCCGAGGCCAGGATCGCCACGCGTCCCGCCAGCCAGGCCAGCATCAGGACAACCGGCTTCGTGCCGGACAGCGGCGCCGCGCCGAGGCAGAAGCCGGTGATGATGGCGGCGAGGTAGCCGTACAGCCCCTCATGCGCATACCAGTCGGCCGGCGCGAACGCCGTCGGCCCCGCCATGCTGCCGAAGCCGATCGACAGGGTGACGAGGCTGGCCAGGCCGGCCCACAGGGCGCCGGTGAGAAACGATGGCCTGAACAGGTCCTGCGACTGAGGTCCATCGGCCGGGGTTTGCTCGGAAGGAATAGCCGTCATGGTTCGCACCTTGATTCGGGAACCGGCTTTATAGCGCAAATCGCAACTGATGACAGAGGTGTAATTCCGGCCGCCTGCGTAACCTGTTCGTGCCGCCGCCGTGCTGCGGCGGCAGCCGGCAAAATCCCCGGGAGCGAAAATTCCTCGCGGACTGTGTCGTGCGACACAGCTGGCCATGCCGCCGCTCTCTAATCTCCGCTGTGTCATCAACCGAGAACAGGGGCCGGATATGGATGTGTTTGACCAGGCATTCAAAGTCGTCCTCGACCATGAGGGCCACTACAGCGCCAATCCGGCGGATCCCGGCAATTGGACCGGCGGGCGATGCGGCGCCGGGGAATGCCGCGGCACCAACTGGGGCATCAGCGCCGCGGCCTATCCGCAGCTCGACATCAAGGCGCTGACCCTGGCCGAGGCGCAGGAGATCTACCGGCGCGACTACTGGGACAAGGCCGGATGCGGCAAGCTGCCGGCGGCGCTGGCTCTGCTGGTATTCGACGCCGCGGTGACCAGCGGCGTCGGCCGGGCGGTGCGGTGGCTGCAGGCCGCGCTGAAGGTGCCGCAGGACGGCGTCATCGGCCCCGCCACGCTCGCCGCGGTCGAGGCCTGCGCCGGCAACGGCTTCCGCCTGTGCGCCGATTTCCAGGCCAACCGCCTGGTCTTCATGGCCGGGCTGGCGACCTGGCGTACCTTCGGCGCCGGCTGGGCCCGGCGCCTGTGTGAACTGCCTTTCGAAGCTCTGCAAATGGGAGTTGCATCATGAACGTCACCGACGCATTGACCAGTGCCGCCAAGGGCGCCGCGGCCGGCGCCATCGCCGGACCCGTGGGCGCCGCCGTCGGCGGGCTTGGCGGCCTCGTCCTGGACATCGCCCCGGACGTGGGCAAGTGGCTGTTCGGCAGCAACGGCGAACACGCCGCGACGCAGGTCGCCAAGGCGGTCGAGACGGTCACCGGCACCAGCGACGCCGAGGCCGCGCAGGCGGTGCTCGCCCGCGACCCCGAGGCGGTGACGCAGCTGCGGGTGCAGCTGGTGACCCTGGCCGCGCAAATGCAGGCCGAGGCCAACCGGGCGGCCGAGGCGCAGCGGGCGTCGGAACTCGCCATGCTGCAGGCCGCCGCGGCGGACCGCGCCAACGCCCGCAGCCAGACCACGGCCCTGGCGCAGGCGAAGGACCGCATCGCCTGGACGCCGACGATCCTGAGCGCGGTCATCCTGGTGGTGTTCGGCGCGCTGGTCTTCGTCGTGCTGACCAAGCGGACGCCGGCCCCCGATGGCCTGATGCCGCTGGCCAACATCCTGCTGGGCACGGTGGCGGCGATGGCGACCCAGGTGGCGAACTACTGGCTGGGCTCCTCCTCCGGTTCGGCTTCCAAGACCGACCAGCTTGCGGCGCTGAGCGCGTCGGCGCAGACCTCGGTGCCGGGCGACGTGGTGCACCGGCTGATCCAGCAGGGCCAGCCCGCCCGGGCGGGAGCCGCCTGAGCGGATTGCGAAGCGGTCTCAGGGTGACGGCGTTGTATATGAAACAGTCCCCCAGCCTGCCCGCGGGCACCACGATGGATGAAAATGGGCGAGGTCGGGGCCACCCCGTCATGGTGGGCGCAGGCCCACCATCCACGCTTTCTGATACCGGCACCGCAAGGCGTGGATGGCGGCCCGGAGCCTGTGCCCGGGCTTGTCCCGGGTAGCCGCCATGACGAGGTGACAATGGCATGCCGCCAGCCCTGTTTTGACGACTAGTACACCTCGCCGGAAGAACGAACCCCATTTCGACGGCCGCTCACGCAGCGAGCGGCTTGCCGGTCATGGTCCACTTGAACGGCTTGGCGAGGGTGCGGTTGAAGTAGGCGATGAAGGCCTCGA
>NZ_NHRY01000197.1 GCF_002937115.1 Rhodopila globiformis
TCCCATTTGGTGTGATTTAGGCTCTCGAATTCGTCCATTGATGGAACTCCATCAGCGTGTGCTTTGGCGGCTCACGCTCCAGAGTTTCATTGATGGGCGAACCGGGGCCTACCCCCGCAAATGTCAAACTGCTGCTGCCTCCCCGGCAGAGCCGGGGGAACTCCCGGTTACGTTAGGAAATTTGCATGGTGCGTATTTCTTCAATTGTGCACCAACCCTTACGGGTTCGTGCGGCGTTTGCACGGCTCACTGAAAGTCCGGTTCCATCTGAACCAGTCAATGGTCCGGATTATTGGTATTATCCGTCCGTCTCATGGCCGCCAGAGATTCGAGCCGCAATTGGTCTTTTGCACGGACAGCGCAATGTTTTTGCAATGCCCGGGGCGGACTGAGGAAGGCTCTCCCGTCCGCGTAAGTACCCCCCAACGCCTGGGCTGCTCGATCATCACTGTGAAGCGGGCTCTCTCGTCCGCGTGAGTACCCTCCACGCCCCCTGGTCAACCGCTCAGCGTTCCGCCACAGTGACCGCTGGGGAAGGAAACAGCCAAAGACAACGCATGGACCTGTCATTCGATCTGCTGGGCAACGCCATCGTGTCCGGCCTGCTGCTGGGCGGGTTCTATGCCGCCGTGTCCATCGGCGTCTCGATCTCGTTCGGCATGCTGGACATCGTCAACATCGCCCACCCGGCGTTCATCCTGCTGGGCTCCTATACCGCCTACATCGCCAACAGCACGTTCGGCTTCGACCCGATCCTGACCAGCATCGTCCTGCTGCCGGCGTTCTACCTGCTGGGCGTCGCCATCTATGCCGTCTACGACCTGTCGTTCGAGCGGCGCGGCGACGCTTCGATCCGCGGCCTGGCGTTCTTCTTCGGCCTGCTGTTCATCACCGAGGTCGCGCTGATCCTGGTGTTCGGCGTGGACTACCGCCTGGTGGCGGCACCCTATATCGGCCCGAGCCTGCACCTGGGCGTGATCGAACTGCCGCTCCGCCTGCTGGTCCCGGCCGTGGTTTCACTGGCGCTGATTGGCGCACTGCAAGTCTTCATGTCCCGCACCTTCACCGGCCGCGCGATCCAGGCGGTGGCGCAGGACCCCGTCGCGCTGCGGCTGATGGCGGCCAATCCCAGCCGGATCAAGCGTATCGCCTTCGGCCTGTCGATCGCCACCTGCTCGGTCGCCGGCGCCGTCCTGATCATCATCCAGCCGGTCGAGCCCTCCATCGCCGGCGACTACATCGGCCGGATATTCGCCATCTGCGTCATGGGCGGGCTGTCCAGCTTCAGCGGCACCGTCGTGGCGGCAATGGTGCTGGGCGTGGTGGAGAGCCTCACAACCACGCTGTACGGCCCCTCCTGGTCGCCGGCGGTGGCGTTCGGCTTCCTGTTGCTGACCCTGGCGGTGCGGCCCGCCGGGCTGTTCGGGCGCGGCTGATGGAAAATCTCCGCTTCGGCCTCGGCGCCGTGGTCGTCGCCGCCTGCGTGTTCATCGCGGCGAAGCTGATCGGCAACCAGTACGTGTTCTTCGCCGGCTACGTCGTGCTGCAATACATCGTGCTGGCGACGGCGTGGAACATCCTGGGCGGCTTCACCGGCTATGTGAACTTCGGCACCGCCGCGTTCTTCGCCATCGGCGCCTACGCCACCGTGGTGCTGCACAAGACCACCAGCCTGCCGATGCCGGTCATGATCCTCATCGGCGGGGTGTTGGCCGGAATCGTCGGCCTGGGCACCGGCTACCTGACGCTGCGCCTGCGCGGCACGTTCTTCTCCATCGCTACCCTGGCCATGGCCGTTGTGATGCAGACGCTGGTCACCAACTGGGACTTCGTCGGCGGCTCGCGCGGCGCCTACGTCATCCGGCCGGCGAAGTCCCCGCTGCTCGGCGGCAACTACATCGAGTATCTGTTCCTGCTGATGCTGGCCCTGTCGGTCATCGCCGTCGTCGCTGCCCGCGCCATCCAGCACTCCACGCTGGGCCTGGGCTTCGCCTCGATCCGCGACGACGAGGGCGCGGCCGAGGCCGCCGGCGTGCCGACGCTGCGGCTGAAGCTGCTGGCGACCGTGCTGTCGGGCGGCTTCATGGGCATGGCGGGGGCGCCGCTGCCGTACTACGTCACCTACCTGGACCCGGCCTCGGGCTTTTCCCTCAGCTACGCCGTCAACACCATCGCCATGCCGCTGATTGGCGGCACCGCCTCCTGGCTTGGCCCGGTCATCGGCGCCGTGCTGCTGGGGACGTTGCAGCAGGTGGCGACGGTGACGATCTCGTCCGCGCTGTCGCTGCTGATCGTCGGCGTGCTGCTGGTGCTGTTCGTCATCGCCGCCCCGCGCGGCATTGTCGGGTGGTTCCAGCGATGAGCGGCCCGTTGCTCGACGTCGCCGCCGTCGGCAAGCGCTTCGGCGGCTTCGTCGCCCTGTCCGACATCACCCTGGCCGTCCCCCGCGGCGAGCGGCTCGGCCTGATCGGCCCCAACGGCTCGGGCAAGAGCACGCTGGTCAACTGCATCTGCGGCACGCTGCGCAACGACGCCGGCTCGGTCACCTTCAACGGCCACCGGCTGGACGGCCTGCCGGCGCACCGCCGGACGCGGCTCGGCCTGGCGCGCAGCTTCCAGTTGCCGCGGCCGTTCCACACCATGACGCTGGCCGAGAACGTGCAGGTGCCGATCCTGTACGCCGCCCGGTCGCGCGGGCACCGCGGGCCCGGCAGCGGCTTGCGCGACGGGGCCGAGGCGCTGCTGGACATGGTCGGCCTGGGCGGCAAGGCGCACCAAAGGCCGGCGGACCTGACGCAGATCGAGATGCGCAAGCTGGAACTCGCCAAGGCCATGGCCAGCGACCCGCAGATGCTGATCGCCGACGAGGTGATGGCCGGGCTGTCGCACCGCGAGGTGGACGAGATCCTGGCGATGCTGCTGAAGCTGAACGAGTCGGGGATCACCTTCATCATGATCGAGCACATCATGCGGGCGGTGCTGGCCTTCTCCCAGCGCCTCGTGGTGCTGGTGGCCGGCCGCAAGATCGCCGACGGGCCGCCGCACGAGGTGATCCGCGACGACGACGTGGTGGCGGCCTACCTTGGCCGCTAGCCTGGCCATCACCGGCCTGGAGGCCGGTTACGGCGCGGTGCGCATCCTGCACGGCGTCTCGCTGCGCGTCGGCGCCGGCGAGACCGTGGCGCTGCTGGGCACCAACGGCAACGGGAAGTCGACGCTGATGAAGGCGGTCATGGGCATGGTGCGCCCGGGCGCCGGCTCCATCGTCGCCGAGATCGATGGCCGGTCGCATCAGCTGATCGGCATGCCGACCGAGGCGATCGTCGACCTGGGCATCGCCATCGTGCCGGAGGGGCGGCGGCTGTTCCCGCGCCTGTCGGTGACCGAGAACCTGCTGATGGGCGCCTACCGCAAGGCGGCGCGCACAAGGCTGCAGCAGAACCTGGAGTTCTGCTTCGAGGTCTTCCCCCGCCTCGCGGAACGGCGCACCCAACTGGCCGGGCTGATGAGCGGCGGCGAGCAGCAGATGCTGGCCCTGGCCCGCGCCCTGATGTCGGCGCCACGGCTGCTGCTGATCGACGAGCCCTCGGTCGGCCTGGCGCCGCTGATGGTGACGCGGACGATCGACAAGATCCGCGAACTGAAGGAGAGCTATCACCTGACGGTGCTGATGGCCGAGCAGAACTTCACCGAGGCCATCCGCATCGCCGACCGGGGGTATGTCATCGTGCACGGCGCGATCGGGTTCGAGGCGCAGTCGCGCGCGGACCTGGACAACAACGCGCTGATCCGCAGTCTTTACCTGGGGGAGTAGGGGAGGTCCTGCCAGCCGCACGGCGCATGCCGCTGCGCCGACCGGCGGAGGCTCCGACCGTTGCAACTCCGTCATGGCCCGGCTTGTCCGGGCCATCCGCGCTTCGGCGGTGGGGGGGTAGATGGCCGGGACACGCCCTATAAGCGCTACTAAGGAGACGACCACAGGGCGGCCATTCCCAATCGTCATGCCGGGCGAAGGCCCGGCATCCACGCCTTGTGGTGCCGCTATCAGCAAAGGCGTGGATGGCAGGCCTGCGGCCGCTATGACGTGGTGGGAACGACTGTGCCTCACGCCGTGCTACAGCAGGCCGCAGGTCGATTGAGACAGGGCGACGGCGCTCCCTCATCGTCATGGCTGGGCGTGTCCCTACGGGATGCACACATCTCGGAAACGGTCCGCCGCTGCGGTTCCCTTTCGTCATGGCCCGGCTTGTCCGGGCCACCTATTCCAGCACTTGTGCCGCGACAGGTGGCCCGGACAAGCCGGGCCATGACGATGAGGACAGGGGGCTCAGTGTCCCAACCGACCTGCGGTCTGCTGTAAGTTAGCGCGGATGGGGACACGCCCGGCCATGACGGAGGACCGGCGGACCGGGCACCAAATCCTTTTCCAACCGTCGCCTCATCCCGCGTTGTCAGGGCTCCTGGAGCCGCCACCCGTCGCAGAGTCCCGCCTGGGCCGGCGGACGGCCCTCACCGTTCCGCTGCTTCCGCCGCCGCAGAAGAACCGGTCGCCGCCATCGGATTCCAGCCCCGAAACACCCATGCCGGATGGCAGGTCCAGCCTCTCCAGCACCTCCCCCGTCCGGGGATCGATCCGGCGCAGATCGCTCTCCTCCGCCTCCCACGTCCCGTGCCACAATTCACCGTCAACCCAGGTGACCCCGGTGACAAAACGGTTGGACTCGATGGTGCGCAGGGTCGCGCCCGTGGCGGGATCGATCTGATGGATCCTGCGCCCCCGGTATTGCCCCACCCACAGCGTCCCCTCGGCCCATGCAAGCCCCGAGTCACCGCCACCACCCGGCGCCGGGATCGTCGCCAGCACCCGCCCGGTTGCCGGGTCGATCTTCTGGATGCGGTCCTCGGCCAGTTGGAACAGGTGCCGGCCATCAAAGGCTGTCCCGGCATGCCCGGCGACATCGAGCACGCGCACCATCGTCCCGCTCCCGGGATCGAGCACGTTCAGCCTGTCGCCGGACGCAAACCAGACGTTCCGGCCATCAAACGAGACGCCACGTACGCGCTCGACACCCGGAAAGGGTCCATATTCACGCAGGATTTCAGCCGCTGCCCGTATCATCCGTCCAGCCTAGCCACCCGGCAGCGGCGCCGGGAGTAACAACGTTGTCGTGAATCCCGGCACCGGCGGCGTCATCCAGCGCCGCGCCCGGCCACGCCCGAACGCCCGCACCTTGCCCGCCGCCGCCAGCGCATCGAGCGCCCGCTGCACGGTGCGCTGGCTGGCGCCAAGCGCCAATGCCAGGGCCGAACTCGACCACGCCTCACCATCGGCCAGCAACGCCAGCACCGCCGCATGCTGCTCCTCGATCGGCCGCGCCAGCACGACGACCTCGGCCGCGCGGCGTGGCGCCAGTGCAAACCCGCGCTTCGTCGCGCTGACGCCGGCCACCGCACGCAGCGCCGCGCGAAGCCGCCCGACCTCCACCCGCAGCCGCGCGCGATGTGATTCATCGGCCCGTTTCGCCCGGAACGCCCGCGCGACGAGCACGTCCCGCGGCACGTCGCCGGGCCACGCCTCGCCCAGGGCGCGGGCGAGCGCGAACAGCACCGGACGCCGCGCGAGCGGCACCGCCGCGTGCCGGTCGCGCACCACATGGCGGCAGGCGTCCACGACGAGCGCCTCCGACGCCAGCAAGGCCTCGACATCCTGAAGCAGCAGCAGCCGCTCCTCGCCGTGCGCGACCAGGCGCGCCGCGGGCGTGTCCAGCGCGCGGGATGCGCTGTCCACCTCCGCGACCAGCGCGGCGATGCCGGCGTCGCGCGCGGCACACCCGGCCCGCGCCAGCGCGGCGCGCGCCGCCTCGGTCCGCACCCGCCGCATGGCGATCCCCGCCGCCACCAGCTCATGGACGGCCCGCGAGGCGGGCGGCAGCGGCGCGGGGTCGAGCCCGGCAAGTCCACGCTCGGCCTCGTCGAGGTGCCCGATCAGCAGCAGGCGCCGGATTTCGAGATACCGCGCATGCGCCGCGTTGGCCCGGTCGCCATGCCGTTCCAGCGTCGCCCGCGCCGTGTCAAGCGCCTTCGCCGGCCAGCCCAGGTCGCGCGAGACGAGCGCGACTTCGGCCTCGGCGACGACGCATCGCGCGCGGGCCACGACCTCCTTCGGCCCGAACGCGCGCGCGGCGCTGCGCAGGAGGGTCCTTGCCCGGGCGAAATCGCCAAGCTGCGCCATTGCAATGCCGCGCAGGGCCAGCGCAGGCGCGTCGTCGCGCAGGGCGACGCGGTTCAGGGCGCCGAGCAGGTCACCCGTGGCAAGCGCGCGCGCCGCGGCCGTGATCAGCGAGTCCATCGGAATCCCGCCACACTTGTCACTCCCGCCATTCGATGACCGCCACCAATCTACGTCACGACACACGATGAACGGAGCGGGACCCATGACGACACAGACGGCCGGGACACGGAAGGGATGGCTGACAGTTTCGGCCTTCGGTGCGGCCGATTGGATATGCCTCGCCGCCGCGCCGACCTTCGCGATCATGGCGCTGCTTGCGGGCGTTTCCGGCGGTGATCCGCGGGACCTGCTCTGCGCGGCCGCGCACCCCGGGTCGCCGCTGGGCGGCATGGCGGGGATGTACGCGCTGATGAGCGCGTTCCATTCGGCACCCTGGCTGAAGCTCATCGCCAGCCGGCGTGGCCGCTCTGCCGTCATCGCCGCCGCAGGGCCGGCATGACGAGCCGGCAACGACCGCCGCTGTTTCACGGCCAGTGCGGCCTCGGCCGTCGTCGCCATCGACACTTTCCACGGACAGGAGGTTCACCATGCACAACGAAGTCGTTTCCAGGGATGAATGGCTGAAGGCACGCCTTGAACTGCTTGCGGCCGAGAAGGAATTCACCCGGCGCGGCGACGAGCTGGCGCAGCGGCGGCAGGCGCTGCCGTGGGTGCGGATCGACACGCCATACCGTTTCGATACCGATGAGGGCAGCGCCTCGCTGGCGGACCTGTTCCGCGGGCGGTCGCAGCTGCTGGTCTATCACTTCATGTTCGGGCCCGGCTACAAGGCGGGCTGCCCGTCCTGCTCGGCGATCGCGGACGGGTTCGACGGCTGCGTCGTCCACCTGGCGAATCACGACGTCACGCTGTCGGCGGTGTCGCGGGCGCCGCTGGCGAAGCTGCAGGCGTACAAGCAGCGGATGGGATGGACGTTCCCGTGGGCATCCTCGCACGGCGGCGACTTCAATTTCGACTTCGCCGTTTCCTTCACCGAGGCGCAGCAGCGCGAGGGCCGTATCGAATACAACTACCAACGCGGCGGGCATGCGATGGACGCGGCACCGGTTGCCGGGCCTGTCGCCGAATTTGCTTCCATGGCCGGAACCGACCCCGCCACGTATTCCCGCGATCGGCCGGGCATGAGCGCGTTCGTGCTGGAGGACGGCGTCGTTTACCACACCTATTCCACTTATGCGCGCGGACTGGATGGCCTGTGGGGCATGTACCAGTGGCTCGACCGCGCCCCCCGGGGACGCAACGAGGCAGGCGTCTGGTGGCGCCGCCACGACGAATACGAGGCCCACGCCCGGCGCTGACTTGCCGCTCTGTCGCCGCCATGGCCGGGACACGACGATCCGGCAACGATCTTGTCCCGCCAGTCCGCTTGCCCACCCGCACGGCGTGACGCGCCGCGCGGAATGGCCTAACCCATGGGGCATCGCCGGATCAACCGGCCTGGAGGGGAGGGGCCAATGCCAACATTGTCGGGGAAGACAGCCTTTGTGACCGCGGCCGGCCAGGGTATCGGCCGCGCCACCGCGCAGGCCTTCGCCGCCGCCGGCGCCCGCGTTGTCGCCACCGACGTGGACGCGGCGAAACTTGCCGGTCTTGCGTCGGAGCAGGTCCGCGCCACACGGCTCGACGTGCTGGACCGCGCCGCGATCGCGCAGGCGGCGCAGGACGCCGGGCCGATCGACATCCTGTTCAACTGCGCCGGCGTGGTGCACCAGGGCACGCTGCAGGAGGCCACCGACGCCGAGTGGTCGTTCGCCTTCGACCTGAACTGCCGGTCGATGTTCCACACCATGCAGGCCTTCCTGCCCGGCATGCTCGCCCGCGGCCGCGGCGTGATCGTCAACATCGCCTCGGTCGCGTCCAGCCTGAAGGGCGTGCCCAATCGCTTCATCTACAGCGCGACCAAGGCGGCGGTCATCGGCATGACCCGCTCGGTCGCCACCGACTACGTGTCCAAAGGTATCCGCTGCAACTGCATCTGCCCCGGCACGGTCGGCACGCCGAGCCTGGATGAGCGCATCGCGCAGAATGCCGCCGCGGCCGGCTCGGTCGATGCCGCGCGGGCGGCGTTCGTGGGCCGCCAGCCGATGGGGCGGCTCGGCACGCCCGAGGAAATCGCCGCGCTGGCGGTCTACCTGTGCGGCGACGCGGCCGAATTCATGACCGGCCAGGCCGTGGTCATCGACGGCGGGCTGACGCTGTAGCGCGGGCAGGGCGGCGACGCCACCATCCTGGCCGGCACCCGCCTGCATGCCGGGCTGACGCGGCTCCGATCGGGGCGTGGCACTGGCTGCCGGCGAATTTTCCGCGGGGAACCGTCGCCGCCCGCGTGAACGGTATCGACACCGGCACGACTCTTGTGTATTCAAACGTACGCGTCAGTTGGGCGGAATACGGCCAACGACGCACCGGGACTGATCGAGGGGTTGTCAGCCACGTGCCGCGCAACCGCTCATGATGCTGCCGGTTACTGCCTGGAGTCTGGGGAGGATCAACGTTTCGGCGGGATTTAACCAGTACCGAGGCAACCGTGGACCGGATTATTCTAGCGGCGTTGTTTCTCACCCCTTTTGCCCTTGCCAGGGCCGAGGCGACCGGCCTGGTGAACACCGAGGCCGGGACGTTTCGCTGCCAGGGCAGCATTGTGCGCCTCGATGCCAAGGGCGTTCCTTCCAGCGGCGAGCCGGGCGGCAAGCTGAGGCCGTGCCCTCAGCTCGTCGAGGTGAAAGACACCGTCTAGCAGCGGCGCCCCGGCGCGGGGACTTGCCCGGCGCGGCCAGTCCGGAGCCGCCTGAGGCGCTGTCGTTGCCGGGCCAGTACGGTATTCCGCCGCGCCTGGCGCATGGTCGCCGGGACAACGGGAATGTCTGAAATGAAATAGTGCCGCAGGTGGCCCCGCCGCACGGACCGAAGCCCTGCCGTTGCCGGCAGGGCTTCGCGGAAGCATGGTTTCGCGCGAGACGCGCCGGCAGGATCTACTTGCCGGCGCGGTTCTGGCAGGCACCATGGATCATGTCGCGCACCTGCTGGGGCAGCGCCTCGTACATCGTATCGAAGCTCGTCGCGTACGCGAGGAAAACTATGCAGACAATCGCCAGGAGAACAAGCATCACAGGTCCTTCAGTTTACCGGCGCTTGCTACGTCCCGGGTGGCCGACCTGTCAATACCCTGGCGTGGCAATTCAGGTTTCCGAACGACGATCCGCGGTTTCAGTCTGTTGCTGGAAATGCCCCGGTGCCGAGGGGGGCGTCGAAGCCTGTCCTTGGGGGCAACGTTGCCGGTACGGTTGCAGAGGGAAGTGCCCATCTCGTTGACTTCTCCAATGAAATTGGATTGGGAGGCACCGGCCGCTCAGTACCGTCAGGGTATCGCCAGTGGCCCTCAACCAGCCGGAACGCCTGAGTAGGTGGCCAAAAGTACTGCGACATGTGCGCGGCAGCGTCGTCCCCGCGGGGGGGGGACAAGACAGCGGCAGAGCCTGGATCGGCGACCGATTTTTAACACGGAGAACGCGAAGGACGCACGGCGTGCCACGAAGGGTGTGAACGAGTCAGCCAGCGATGCGGCGCACGCCGTGCGCAGGTACAAAGGATCTGGGGCGAAATAACCGATCCGCCCGATCGGCGCACCGGGTTTTCCCCGTCATGGCGGCTACCGGGGTCAAGCCCGGGCACAGGCTCCGGGCCACCAGCCACGCCTCGTGCTGATCACAGCAAAGGCGTGGTTGGCCGGCCAAAGCCTGTGCCCCGGGCTTGTCCGGCTACCGGCCATGACAGTTGGACCGCCCCTGCGACAAACTGCTTCTGCGACAAACTGCCTCTGCGACAATGGGAGCGATTATTCTGCAACAAGCCCAAATATGAACCGCTTCGACCAGGCCCGGCAATGCTGCGATGCGCGTGATCGCCAGGCCAAGGATGTCGCTTGTCCGGTCCCGCGTCGCCCGCAAGGTCCGGTCTCCGTGGCGCTTCGTCGTCCTCCGCTTTCTCCGTGTTGAAAATCAAGGAAGAACGCGCAGGCACGGACGGTTCCGGGGGAGGCACTGCCACCGCCCCGGCTTCAGCCCCCCATTCCTTGCCGATGGCGGCAAGAGCAAAAGGCGGCGGGCCTTCTGCCACATCCAGCAGGGGCGGCATTTCCGGCGGGCTGAACCAGGGTCGCCACTTTCGACGGCCTGTACTAGCCCCGGTCGTCCACCGGATCCTCATGGTCCGCGCCGCTTTCCGCGGCACCAGGCGGCGCGAACGCGACGTTGGCCATGAGGCCGGACGCGATCGCCGCGCGATAGACGGCCACCGCAAAGCGCGGGTCCCGTGCGATCTGCTCGCGGGTTTCGTGCCGCCATGCCTCGGCATCGTGCATGACCCGCTCCATCACCTTGGGTAGCGTCGGCACGATGACGCCGGAGGTCATGGCAAAGCTTTCCGGCTCGTAGAGACGCGCGGCAATGGCCATTCCGTCCACCGCATTTGCTTCCAGGTTCCGGTCGACCAGCCATGCCTCCTGGTCCCGCAGCAGGTCGAGGACGATCAGCCCGGCCGCCTCGTGCCGCCGTTCGATGCGCCAGATCGAGAAGCGGGCGTGGCGCGTGGCGTTCAGCACCAGCGCCTCATCCGAGCCGGGCGCCGGCGGATGCGTCCGCGCATAGCGGTCCAGCGCGGTGGAGCGGCCCTCCTTGGCGGTGTAGACGGCAAGGTCATTGGCGAGGGTCATTTCCGCCTCGCTCTCCGCCACCAGCGTGCGCCCCACCATCAGCCCAAGCCGCCTGGCGTGCTCGATGAACGTCGCGGGGGCGACGAACTTGAGCGCGGCATTGTGAAGATACTTGCTGCTGTCGCGCAGCTCGAGGTAGCGCGTCAGGATTTCGGTTCGTGTCATCGTGTCTCCTCTGCGCCGATCGGCAGGGCCGTCGCGGCCCGGGGCTGTCGGGGCGGTTGCGCCGGCACCGGTGACAGCCTGCTGGATAGAACGCAGCCGGCCAGGGGGAAGTGCGGCCCCGGCCGACCGGACGCAACAAGGGGGCACCGCAAGATTCGCGCGCCAAACGACGCTACGTTGTGCGGCGCACAAAAGCGCACGTTCTTAGATTCATCATACCATTAAATACGTGGAATACTCCGTGTGCAACCGGCGCCAGAACTGCCAGGAAGCCAAAAAATCCAAATACGACAGGAAATTGGCTGTCCGTCAGGTCTGGCCAGGGCCATGGGGCCGGTCCGAGCGCGCCAGGAAGCCGGCCAGCGTCTCGCCGTGTCGATCGTTCATGCAAACCTCAAAACTGTAACTTGGCAGTTGACAAGTGTAACCTAAAGAGTTACACGAAAGCTGTGATCAGGTCGTTCAGAAGCAAGCCGTTGCGGCTGTTCTGGGAAAAATCCGACGGCTCCCGGATCGCGGCGCAACTGCATGCCCGCGTTTCTCGCCGCCTGGACGCGCTGGATCAGGCTATCACGCCGTCGGACCTGAACATTCCGGGCTTCGACTTCCACCCCCTGAGCGGCAATCGCGCCGGCGTCTACAGCATCCACGTCAACGGCCCATGGTGCATCACCTTCGGCTGGGACGGCGCCGACGTGATCGACGTTGACCTTGAGAACTATCACTGACGCCAGCACTGCCAAAACCATCACTCACAGAGATGCCCATGCCCGACAGTCACCGTGATCCAAACCGCGAACCCACGCATCCCGGCGCGATCCTGCGCGAAGACGTGCTGCCGGCGCTTGACCTGAGCGTGACCGCCGCCGCCGCCGCGCTGGGCGTGTCCCGCCAGGCGCTGCACCGGCTACTGGCCGAGGACGTTGCCATGACGCCCGAGATGGCCGTCCGCGTCGGCAAGCTCTGCGGCAATGGCCCGCGCGTCTGGCTCGCGATGCAGCAGGCCCGCGACCTCTGGCAGGCCGAACGCGCCATGGCCGACATCCTGGCGCGGATCCCGACCATGCACGCGGCCTGACGCGCCGCTCACGCCTCGCCTTTTTCCGTCCAGCCGGGTAGCCGGTGCGTGCCGCGCCACGGACACCACATCAGCCATTCGCCGGCGACGACGGCATCACCTTTCGCGGCGTGCCCGAAGGCGTCGCGATCAGGACGGCAAACGGCAGCCAGGTTGGGTTGACGGCGCTTGGCTCGTCATGGCCCGCCCCCGGCATGACGATGACAAGCCGGTGCCGGCGTGTCGGAGATTCGGGCGCCCGGTATCAGGCCGCCGCCCGGCGGCCGATCATCGACTCCACCTTGTCGGCCAGGACCTCCAGGTCGAACGGCTTCAGCAGGACCGCCATATCGGGTCCCGGCCGCCCCTGCTGGTTCAGCGCATCACCGGCATACCCGGTGATCAGCAGGATCGGCAGGCCCGGAACCATCTCCCGGGCGGCGTCGGCGAGCTGGCGGCCGTTCAGGCCACCGGGCAGGCCGACGTCGGTCAGCAGCAGGCTTACCGCGCCCGCTTCCGACGCCGCCAGCTCGCGCTGCAACGCCTCCAGCCCGTCAGGGCCATCGTTGGCCTCGATCACGCGAAAGCCCAGCTCGCGTAGCGCCTCCGCCGTGATCTCGCGGATCACCTCCTCGTCCTCGACCAGCAGCACGGTCGCCGGCTCCACCGGCGCGGCCGGCTTCGGCTGCAGCCGCGGTTGCGCCACCGCCACCGCATCCTCCGGCCCGGCCTCGACGCGCGGCAGATAGAGATGCACCGAGGTGCCGCCGCCGACGGTGCTCTCCAGCCGCACGATGCCCCGCGACTGCCGGATGAAGCCATAGAGCTGGCTGAGCCCGAGCCCGGTTCCCTGTCCGTCCGGCTTGGTGGTGAAGAACGGCTCGAACGCATGCGCCAGCACGTCGGGCGACATGCCGCTGCCGGTGTCGGAGACAGTGATGCGCACGAAATCGCCCGGGCTCACTTCATGCCATGGACGGGTGTCCGCCTCGGTCAGCGCTTCGTGCGCGGCGGAAATTTCGATTCGCCCGCCCGTTGCCGGCAGGGCGTCGCGGCATTGATCGCGAGGTTCAGCAGCGCGTTCTCAAGCTGGTTGGGGTCGCACCGGATCGGCCGGCAGTCCTCCGGGACCCGGATGGCGACGGCGATCGCCGGGCCGACGGTGCGCTGGATCAGCGCCTGCATGCCGTCGATAAGCGCCTCCAGCCGCACCAGTTGCGGGTTCAGCGTCTGGCGCCGGCCGAAGCCGAGCAGGCGCTGCGTCAGCGTCGCGGCACGGCCCGCCGCCAGCAGCGCCGCTTCCAGCAGGTCCTGCGACTGTTGCCACTGGCCACCGCTCAGGCGCCGCTGCGCCAGCGTGATGCCGCTGGTGATGGCTTGCAGCATGTTGTTGAAGTCGTGAGCGATGCCGCCGGTGAGTTGGCCGATGGCCTCCATCTTCTGTGCCTGCCGCAGGGCGCTTTCGGCCCGCTCGCGCTCGGCGATCTCGTTCGACAGCCGGGTGTTGGCCTCGGCCAGTTCCTGCAGGTGCATCTTCTGCGCCGTCAGGTCGGTCAGCACGCCGCCCAGCGCCGTGGTGCCCGTGTCGTCCAGCAGGCCGAGCGAAACCTGCGCCGGAAACGCATGCCCATCCCCGGTGTACAATGTCATTTCCCGACGAATGCCGGTCCGGCGCGCATCTTCCAACAGGAGCCGGAAGCAGCGGCCATCGTCAGGTAAAAGAAATGGCTGCAGGCTGCGGCCGATCAGTTTCTCAAGAGGCACGTCCAGCATCGCGGCCAGGCGCCGGTTGCAGTAGATGATGGTGCCATCCGGCTCCAGCGTCACCGCGGCTTCCTGCATCTGCTCGATCAGCACGCGATACGGCCGATCGGCGCTTTCCAGGGTATAGATGCGCTGTCCGCCGCGCCCGTCGGTCACTATGACGGCGTCGATCTCGCCGCGCCTGATGGCGTCAAGGGTCTCTTCGGATTCATCGAGGCGTGCCTCCAGGTCGCGGATGCGCTGCCGCAGTGCCTCATCCGGCGACGTCACGGCCGCCCTGCCGGCAGCGGGGGCGGGAGGCCCAACGCCTGTAGCACGCGATCACGCCGGGACAGGTCGCCGACGATCCGTCGCACCGGCAGCGGCAGCAGGCGGACCAGCGTCGGCGCCGCGCAGACATCGTAGTCACGCGCGCACTCCGGTTGCTGATAGATGTCGATGATCTCGACGTCGGACGGTCTACCCAGGCTATCCCGGCACAGGCTCCGCAGGTTCTCGATCGCCAGCCGCGACCGGGGCGTGCTGCCGGCGACGATCAGCCGGAGCCGAAATGCATCCGCCAATGGTTGTCTGGCCTGCTGCGTCATGTCAGCGGTTCCTTCGGCCGGATGTCGAGGCCGACCAGCACCCGTTCGGTGTCGGACAGATCGCCGATGATCCGCTTCAGCGGCGCCGGCAGCCGGCGCACCAAGGTGGGGATCGCCAGGATCTGGTCGCCTACCGCCAACCGCGGGTTCTGCACCAGGTCGATCACCTCGATCTCGTAGCGTCCCGCCAGATGCGTCTCGCAGACCCGTCTGACATTGGTCATGGCCGCCATCGACTTTGCCGTCTGCCCTGCCACGTAGAGACGCAAGCTATAATAGCCGGGATCGCTGTCGGCATCAACGAACGGCTCCTCCACCCGGGGTAGCGGCTCCGTCGTGCCGGATTACTTCGCCTTGCGGCGACAGCATTGCGGTCGCGCGACAGCATGGTGTCATGCGCCGCCTCCTCCTGCCGAAGCGCCTCGGCTTCCTGCGCATCGGCCTCCAGCGTCACCTGGAGTTCGGCGATCTGGCGCTCCAGCGCGGCGCGCCGGCGCTCGATCTCCCGCCGAAGCTGAGCCGCCTCGCGCCGCCGCTGCTCAACCGCCGCATGTTCCCGTGCCTCCTGCGTCAGGCGGGCGGTGCCGGTCAGCACGCCCTCCGGGCCGATATACGGATCGATCAGCTCAATCCCGTCATCGGTCAGGCGGTACTCCCGCACCTGGTTGGAATGGCTGATGCCGCGGGCCTTGATGACGTAGAGCACGCGGTTGCGCTCGCCATTCGCCTCCACGTCCATCAGCGTGATCCAGGCGTCCATAAGCGAAGACAAGCCATATTCGGCACTGCTGCGCAACGGTTTTGCGGTGCCCAGGCTGGTGAACAGCGCGGTGATGCCACGGCTTTTGAGCAGGTCCACCATGCGCAGCAGCGTCGCGTGCACCTCCGGCTCCGGCCCGCGGAACGCCGAGATCGGATCGACCACCACCACCGACGGCGCGAAGGTCCGCAGGTCGCGGCCCATCCGCGCGAGGTGCATCTCCAGCCCGTACAGGGTCGGCCGCGCGGCTTCAAAGCGCAGCAGCCCGGCATCGATCCACTGCTGCAGGTCAAGGCCGACCGAGCGGACGTTGCGGCAGACTTCCTCGGCGCCCTCTTCCATGGCGAAGAACAGGCAGCGCCCGCCGCGGCGGCAGGCGGCATCGGCGAAATGACTGGCGGCGGTGGTCTTGCCGGTGCCGGCGACGCCGGACAGCAGGATCGAGGAGCCGCGGTAGAATCCGCCGCTGCGCAGCATCGCATCCAGCCCGGCGATGCCGCTGGAGACGATGTCATCCGAGACCGGACGGGTGATTCCGGCCGGCGTCAGCGGCAGCACGCTGATGCCCTTGGAGTCGATCAGGAACGGGTATTCGTTGGTGCCGTGCGCCGAGCCCCGGTACTTCACGACCCGCACCCGCCGCGTGGTGATCTGATCCTCGACCCGGTTGTCGAGCAGGATCACGCAGTCGGAGATGTACTCCTCCAGCCCGTAGCGGGTCAGCACGCCGTCGACGCGTTCGCCGGTGATGATGGCGGTCAGGCCGCGGTCCCGGAGCCAGGCGAACAGCCGGCGCAACTCCGCCCGTAGAAATGCCAACGTCGGTGAACCCGGCGAACAGCGCCTCGATGGTATCCAGCACCACCCGTTTGGCGCCGATGGTGTCGACCGCGTAGCCGAGCCGGATGAACAGCCCCTCGAGGTCGTACTGCCCGGTTTCCTCGATTTCGCTGCGCTCGACGCGAACATGGACGATGACCAGGCGGCCGGCTTCGGTCAGCCCGTCGAGATCATAGCCGAGCGAGGCGACGTTGGCGGCGAGGTCCTCGGCGCGCTCCTCGAAGGTCATCAGCACGCCCGGTTCACCGTACTGCGTGGCACCGTTGACCAGAAAGGTGACGGCGAGCAGCGTCTTGCCGCATCCGGCAGTGCCACAGACCAGGGCCGGCCGGCCGGCAGGCCGCCGAGCAGGACATCGTCGAGCCCGACGATGCCGGTCGCGGCTTTGGTCGGTCCGGCGGTACTCGGTTGATTCAGCATTACAGGCGCGTTCCTCGCAGGCGACAGGCGGCACCGGGGCTGCCCGTTAAGCGGCGATCTGCGCGGCTATCTGCGTTGCGCCGCGAATTGGCGGCGGCGCAACGTGCTCGGCCGGGACACATGCCGTCTCGGCCGGGCATCAGGTACGGCTGGCTGGAAAATGCTTGCCAGCGGCCAAATCGACAATGGCGCGCACGATCAGGTCAGCCAGTATGTCCTTTAGTTCGAGGTTGCTTGCAAATATGTGATGAAGCCGGCGTTGACGCTACGCGTGAGTACGTTGATCGACGTTTACGCCTCGTTGATTTAGCGCAAATTCCGGCGCCAAATGTTTCACAAACCCCGCCGTGCGACATCCATTGCAAAATACGTCAGGATCAGATCGGCACCGGCCCGCTTGATCGCGCCCAAGCTTTCCAGCATCACCCGCTCCTCGTCGATCGCGCCGGCCGCGGCGGCGAACTTGATCATCGCATACTCGCCGCTGACCTGGTACGCCGCCAGCGGCAGCAGGCTGCGCTGCTTGATCTGGATCAGCACGTCCAGATACGGCCCGGCCGGCTTGACCATCAGCACGTCGGCGCCTTCCGCCTCGTCGATGTCGGACTCGCGCAGCGACTCGCGGACGTTCATCGGGTTCATCTGGTAGGCCTTGCGGTCGCCCTCCAGGTCGCAGCCGGCGGCGGCGCGGAACGGGCCGTAGTAGGCCGAGGCGAACTTCGACGAGTACGACATGATCGGCGTGTTGACGAAACCGGCGCCGTCGAGCGCCTTGCGGATCGCCGTCACCTGGCCGTCCATCATCGACGACGGGGCGATCATGTCGGCGCCGGCTTCCGCCGCGATCACCGCCTGGATGCCCAGGTTCTCGATGGTGTGGTCGTTGTGCACGTCGCCGTCGACGATCACGCCGCAATGGCCGTGGCTGGTGTATTCGCAGAAGCAGGTGTCGGACATCACCACCAGGTCGGGTGCCGCGTCCTTGGCACGCTTGACCATGCGGGCGGTCAGCCCGTCGCGCTTCATCGCGTCGCTGCCGGTGGCATCCTTGTGGTGGCTGACGCCGAAGGTCATGATCGCCTTGATGCCGACCGCGGCGATTTCCTTGATCGCGGTGTCGAGCTTGCGCTCGGGAATGCGCCAGATGCCGGGCATCGATTCAACCGGGGCGAAGTCGTCCAGGTCTTCCTCGACGAAAATCGGGTAGATCAGATCGTTCACGGACAGTGTCTGTTCCTGGAACAGGTCACGCATGGCCGGCGTCGCCCGCAGGCGGCGGAGGCGCGTTACCGGAAAATTCTGAACCATGGCATGTCTTCCTAAGCGAGCGGCGAGGGTGCGGGCCGCGACCCATCGATGAACCTTTTGTAGCGGAAAGGTGAAGGCCCGGCCACTGGCGTTTCGCTCATGACGGGTTGCGCCTCTGGGCAAGGCCGGGCCGCGGAAGCCGGTGGCGATGCGGATCGTATCGCTCCTGCGGACGGGATTGTCCCTGGGTAGCGCCAGACGCCGCTATTCTCAGTGGCTTCATGTCTTTGTGTTAAAGCCAGCGGTTGTGGCGGCGCGGACGGTGACCGTGGGACACGGACGGGTCCGTGCGGTTTCTTCTGCTGTTGCAACACAAAGACACGAAGCCACCAAGAATAGCGTGCGGCCAGCGTCGCCACGCCAATGGACGTTCTTCCGGTTCGCTCAAAATGGCGCTGGCACGCAGGACTCGCCGAAAGTGGATCGCTTATTCAGCCTCGGGTCCTGACCTGGAGGCAGGGCCAGGTCCATTGCCTCTTCATCATGGCCGGGCGTGTCTCTACGGGATGCACAGATCTCTACAGCAGACCGCAGGTTAGTTGGGACGCAGACGGCCTGTCTTCATCGTCATGGCTCGGCTTGTCCCTACGGGATGCACACATCTCGGAAACGGTCCGCCGCTGCGTTTCCCTTTCGTCATGGCCCGGCTTGTCCGGGCCACCTGTCGCGGCACACGTGCTGGAATAGGTGGCCCGGACAAGCCGGGCCATGACGAGTGAGGTGCGCCGTCGCCGTGTCTCAACCAACCTGCGGTCTGCTGTAGAAACGATCTGCCGCGGCTCTGGCCCATACGATCGTGGCCGGGCTCGTCATACCCTTGATCGCGGCAGGCGGCGGATTGCTGGCCATGAACTTGGCGTCTTGGCGTTTTATCGGCGCCATCCACCGCACGAACCACCGGCGGAGCGCACCCGCCACCGCCCTGCCGCAATCGCAGATCGTGCGTACGATCGTCGCCTCGATCCCTCAGGCCGGCCGCGGTCGTCTCATGGCGATACCGAGCGGCGCCCAGCCGGTGCGAAGGCATTCGCGCGGTACCCGGCCAACAGCGCCCCGGACGGGTCCCGTGACGGCTGTGAACGCGCCAGCGACAGGCCGCGCCATGACGGTGAAGGAATGCTCCGGGCCATGGGGCAAGGGCCTGATTTTCAGGTTGTTTCCGCGATGTGTGTAGCCCATAGGGCGTGTCCCGGCCATGACGGTGGGGGGACGACCACGCGCTGTGCCCCTTTATGTCAGCGCATATGGGGCGTGGTCAGCCCAGCAGGTCCCGCACCGTCTCGGCCGGGCGGCAGAGGCGGACGCCGCGCGGGGTGACCACGACCGGGCGCTCCATCAGGATCGGGTGGGCGAGGATGGCGTCGAGCAGCGCCTCGTCGGATTTCGCAGGGTCGTCCAGGCCGAGCTCGTCGTACGGCGTGCCCCTGCGGCGCAGGATCTGCCGCGGCGTCATGCCCATGCGGTCGAGCAGGGAAACCAGCTCCGCGCGCGACGGAGGCGTCTTCAGGTATTCAACGACGGTGGGCTCCAGCCCGGCGTCGCGCAGCAGGCCCAGGACCTTGCGCGAGGTGCCGCAACTGGGGTTGTGGTAGATGCGGACTTCGGACATGGCGTGCCTCGGGATCGGGTTGGGGAGCGCCATGCCGGCGCCGGGACGGCGGTTTTGTCAATGTCCCCGTGCCTGCGGCCGGCCGGTCCGGCGATCCGTGCATCTCGCGGACCGGGCCGGCGCCGCGGCGAAACCCCTGCCGCGGCACGGCCGGTGGCGCGGCTACGACCCAGTGGGATCGACGCGATCCGGGACGTTCGCGTCCCGCCCGGCCAGCGCGCCGACGGCGGACCAGTCCAGCGTGCCGCCGCCGTGCGCCAGCAGGGTCAGGCAGCGGTCGCGCAGCAGGCTGGCCAGCGGCAGCGGCACCCGCAGCTCGTGCCCCGCGGCGAGTGCCAGGTCGATGTCCTTCAGGCCCAGCGCCGCCGCGAAGCCGGCCGGCTCGAAGGCCTCGTCGACGATCAGGCCACCATAGAGCCGGTACACCGGGGCGCTGAAAAGCGTCGAGGTCAGCATCTCGAGATAGGCGTGCAGGTCGACGCCGCGCTTGCCGACCAGCGCCATCGCCTCGCCGAGCGATTCGATCACCGATGCGATCAGGAAGTTGCCGCTGAGCTTCACCAGGTTCGCCGCATCCGGCTGGTCCGACAGGATGAACGTCCGCTGGCCGATGGCCTCCAGCACCGGGCGGACCGCCTCGATCACGCCGAACGCGCCGCCTGCCACGACGAACAGCTTGGCGGCCGCGGCGGCCTCGGGGCGGCCGAACACCGGCGCGGCGACGAAACGTTGTCCCGCGGCCGCGTGCGCCTGCGCGAGGCGGCGCGACAGCGCGACGCTGATCGTGCTGCAGGAGACGTGCACGGCATTCGCCGGCAGCGCCGCAACGATCCCGTGCTCGCCGAAGACGACGCTTTCAACGGCATGGTCGTCGGCCAGCATGGTGATCACCGCCTCGCCGCGGCAGGCATCGGCGACCTGCTTCGCCACCGTCGCCCCGTGCTCGACGAGGGCAGCCGCTTTGTCCGGGCTCCGGTTGTATACCGTGACCTGGTGCCCGGCCTTGAGCAGGTTGGCCGCCATGCCGGCACCCATGCGCCCCAGTCCGATAAAGCCCAAACGCATCGCGATCCCCTTCCATACCATGCATTGGACACGGTGTTACGTCCGCCGAGGCGGCGGCGGAAGGCCCCCGGTCCGGTTCGGGCACGGGCACGTCGCCGTGTCCGTGCGACAGGACGTCCGGAAGGCGGCGCTCGCCCACCCGCCGGTGAGGCCGGGCGCGCCCGCCCCGGTCACCGGACGCGCGAGGGTTTGATCGGGGACGTCCCGGCCACGGTTCCACCGCCGGCGGCGGAGCGGAAACGAACCCGGGGTCGCGAGGTCCGCGCGGCATCCGGTGGCGGGGCGTTTCGCACCGCCGCGGCGTGGCCGGCCAGCGCCGCATCCGGGCGGAAACCGCCGCCTGCCCCCGGCGTTGCTCCCATTGCCGGCGCGTGGGCATGTCCGGCTTGCCGGGCGAAGGCATGACGATGAAGGCAGCACGGGCTGAGAATGCGGCAGATCGTTACGGGAACCCGCGCAGCGGGCGAGCCATCGCGCAATTTACCATCGGACCGGAGGACTGCATTGCACGGGCGGTGCCGGGCATGGAAGTCTGTTCGCCATGCTGCAACGATCGTGCCGCCGGCAGTGCCCCGGCCGGGAACCGGCCGTCCGCGGCGATCAGGAGAGCCTCGATGACGCGTCCCCATATTCTTGTCGTCGACGACGAGCACATCATTCTCGATATCCTCGAGCGCGCCCTGTCGGATGCCGGCTTCCGGATCAGCCGGGCCGGCGCCAGCGACGCCGCCCTGGGCATCTTCGAGCATGAGGACATCGACCTGCTGATGACCGACATCAAGATGCCGGGTCCGGTCGACGGCGTGACCCTGGCCGGCCTGATGCGGCGCCGGAAGCCGCGCATGCCGGTGATATTCGTCAGCGGCAACCTTGATGGCCTGGCCAATTCCGATCGTGTGGAGCCGCCGAGCGCCTTCCTGATCAAGCCGGTCATCCTGGAAGACGTCCGGAAGACCGTCGGTCAGCTGATGTCTGCCCAGTGGGATCCGAATGGCCTGATCGACGACCGCGCCGCCTCGTACAACCGCCGGATTTCCGAGCGTCCCACCGGCATGCCGACCTCCGACCGCCATGCGACGGAGACGGCGCATGCCTGGGAGGACGAGGAGCGGCTGGTGCGCAAGCCTGTCCGCTCGACCTAGGGCGTGTCGTCAATTAAGCCAAACGACGGCGGCGGCGAGGTGGACCGCGGCGAGGAAGTTGCGGGCAGTCTTGTCATAGCGGGTTGCGATGGCACGGAACTGCTTGAGCCTGGCGAAGAAATTTTCGATCAGATGGCGCGCCTTGTAGAGGTCGCGGTCGTAGGTCCGCGGCGAGCGGCGATTGG
>NZ_NHRY01000198.1 GCF_002937115.1 Rhodopila globiformis
ACAGCCTCGTCCAGGCGGCCAAAGCCAAGGCCCGGGGCTACCGCTCCTCCCGCAACCTGAAGGCGATGATCTACCTCATCGCGGGTAAGCTCGAACTCGCCCTACCCACCTGAAACAGCGAGGAACCACAAAGAAGAACACCGCGTGGGAAGACGCCATAGGGCGTGTCACGTTCGAGAAGAATGTGGATGGCATTCTGGTGCTGACCGAAAAGGAGATCATCGCCTGCAACGAGGGCGCGATCCGGATGCTCGGTTGCAAGGAAAAGGCCGAGGTCCTGTCCCGCCATCCGGTCGATCTGTCGCCGGAAATCCAGCCCAACGGCCGCCGATCGGCTGACCTTGGGCGGGAGAAGATCGCAAGCGCCATCAAGGACGGGTTCGCCCGCTTCGAATGGATGCACCGCCGGGCCGACGGCAGCACGTTCCCCGTGCAGGTCAGCCTGGTTCCCGCCGAAATCGCCGGCCAACCCTGCATCATAAGCTACTGGCAGGACATAGCGGCCCTGGTGGCGGCGCGGGAGGAGAAAGCCCGGGCCATGACGGGCCTCGCCGCCCGGTTCGAATCGGACATCGGCGCCATCGTCGATTCCGTGGCATCCGCCGCCTCCGGGATGGAAACGACAGCCAGGGCGATGGCCACCACCGCCGACGGGTCCGCGCATCAGGCAACCGCCGCCGCCGCGGCGTCCGGCCAGGCTTCGGCCAGCGTGCAATCGGTGGCCAGCACGGCCGAGGAACTGTCCGGTTCCATCGCCGAGATCAGCCGGCAGATGGCGTCCTCCTCCGCCATCGCCGCCAAGGCGGCCAGTGAGTCAACCCGCGCCGACGCCCTGGTGAAAAGCCTGGCCGACGCGGCCCACAAGATCGGCGGCGTAACCAACCTGATCAGCGGCATCGCCAGCCAGACCAACCTGCTCGCGCTCAACGCCACCATCGAGGCCGCGCGCGCCGGCGAGGCCGGCAAGGGCTTCGCGGTGGTCGCCTCCGAAGTCAAGAGCCTCGCGGCCCAGACGGCCAGGGCAACCGAGGAGATCAGCGCCCAGATCGCCGCCATGCAGAACGCCACCAGCGAGACCGTCACCGCCATCCAGTCCATCGGCGCCACGATCACGCAGCTCAATGAGATCGCCACCACCATCGCCTCCGCGGTCGAACAGCAGCATGCCGCCACGCAGGAGATCGCGCGCAACGTCCATCAGGCCGCCACCGGCACGGCCGAGGTTGCCAGCAACGTCGCCGGCGTGACGCAGGCCGCCACCGAGACGGGTGCGGCCTTGCAGCAGGTGCTTGCCACGGCCCACGAACTGTCCGGTTCAGGCGAGCGGCTGCGCAACCAGGCCAGCCAGTTCCTGGCCATCGTCAAGGCCGCCTGAGCCGTGGCATCCGGCAGCCGATAACGCGATACCGGAATAGTCGCGCTTCCTGGCGAATCCGTGCGCGCCGATCCGGCAGCCCGGTCCGATGCGCGGCGGCCTGACCGAGCTGCGCAAGACCGCCGCCGGCACCTGGGGCTCAGGCATCGCACCTGGTTCGGGAACCGGCGGTGCGTGTCATGGCCGCGATCGCCAACGGCATCTGGCTCCAGCACACGGGCCTGCCGGGCGACCCGTGGGGCGAGCCGGCGCGGCCGCAGAACGGCATCATCCGTACCCCGGAACGTCCCGGCCACTGGCGCCTGCGTCTCAGTCAGTGGCCAGTTCGGCGCTGAACACCGTGCCCCTGGTCTCCGGGCCGAGGAGGACCGCCGCGGCGGTGCTGACGGCCCCCAGGATCGTGCCGATCAGCATCGGAATGGCGAACCCGATGTGCCAGTTGATCGCAAAATAGGTGATGATGGGCGCAACAAGGCCGCCAAAGATCGCACCCTGGTGATAGGTGAAGCCTGTTGCGGTGGCACGCACCTCGGTGGGGAACCGTTCAGACAGATACGCCGGATACAGCACGTGCATGCCGCCACCGCCAAATGCGCCCTGCAACGTGAAAAACGTAACGATCAACGCATAGTCGCCGGTGAACAGATACAGTGGCGTGATCGGGATCGTCAGCAGCGCGGGAATGATGATGGCCCAGCGGCGGCCGATACGATCCGCCAGTCCGCCCCACAGCGAACCCGTCAGGAAGAACATCAGGCTCTGCAGCATGACCGGCAACGCCACCAGGGCCGGGCTGAAGTGCATCTCCTTTTGCAGGTATGTCGGGAACATGCCGCCGATGGAATAGCCGACGATGAAGGCGCTCGCCATCCACCAGCAGGCCGTCAGGGTGTTGAAGAGCTGGCCGCGTCTGAAGATGCGGACCAGGGGCACACGAACCTCGCGCTGCAAAGTACGCTGCAGCCTTCGGTTCTCGATCCAGACGGGCGATTCCTGCACATAGCGGCGCACAAACAGGATCGCGAAGGCCGGCAGGACGCCGATCATCAACAGGCCGCGCCAACCGATCCAGTCGTACAGCAGGCCGTAGGCCGCGCTCGACAGCACGGCGCCGAGGCCCCAGGAAGCCTGCAGGACCCCGGCCATGAAGCCGCGCGAGCGGACCGGCCAGCTTTCCATTGCCAGCGACGCGCCGCACGGCCATTCCGCTCCCATGCCGATCCCCAGCAGGGTGCGGAACAGGAACAGGAACCAGAAGGCAGGCGAAAGTCCGGCGAAGAAATTGCAGGCGGAAAACCATGCAATTGAAATCATCAGCGGCTTCTTGCGCCCGATCCGGTCGGCCAGCCAGCCGGAGGCGGTGGCGCCCACCAGGCGCATCCACAAGGTCAAGGTAAAGACCGCGGTCACCGCCGTCAGCGGGACATGAAACTCCTGCGAGATCGGCAACATGATCAGCAGGAAGATCGTGAAGTCGAACGCGTCCAGGGTCCAGCCCAGCCACGCGGCCGTCCAGGCCAGCCACTGTTCTTTGGTCGGTTCCTGCCACCATGGGACGGGCTTCATTCTTCCGGCAACCGTCGTCATTGGCTTGTTCCTCCCGCGTGGGTGGCCCTTGATGGTATGGTTTCTAGGCGAGCATTCCGGCACGTCCTGAATCGGGAAATGGCGTCAGGCTATCGATCGGGACAATGATACCTGGTTCGCGCTCAAGAAGAGCCCTGAACCGGCGGGGGTCGCAACTTCCTTGCCCTTCCAGCCACCTGATGAGCGGAAAAGACCAGAAATCCAATTTGTCCGGGATCTATTGCGGCAGCTGTACTCTGGCCCGCGCCTCGGGATGGCGGCGCAGCATGTCCGATGGCACAGACTATTCGTACGAGAATCGCTGATAGACGAAAGGCCGCTTTACCGCCAGCCTTTTTTGCTGCCTTGACGGCGAGGTGCGCGGCCGCGCCCCGCCGTCATGGACAGTCGCTCTATTCCGCCGCCGTCCGCACCGCGGCCTGCCCCAGCAGCGCCTTCGCTTCCTTCGCGATGCGGGTCCCGTCGAAGAAGTTCGGGTTCTGCGTCCCCCACAGCCGCACCGAGTTGCCGAAGACGAAATCGTGGAAGTCGTTCTGCGTGATGAAGCCGTCCTCGACGAGTTCATACGCCTCGGGCAGCGGGTCCCGCATGTCGATGACGTCGAAGTGCCCGACGTCCGAGCTGTAGATCGCATTCAGTTTGGCGCCGAACGGATTGACCTTGCCAAATGCGATCGAGTTCATGCGGTCGTCGGCCTCGCAGCCGAAGTAGAACGGCGTTGCAAACAGATCCACCCAGTCCTGCTTGCGGGTGATCTTGCATCTGGAGAAATCATCCAGGTCCTCAAGACCGCCGGTATTGTGCATCTCGGGATCCGGCGTCCCGTTGCGTGCCTTCAGGGCCGCAAGCATGTCGCCGTAGCCGTATTTCTCCACCAGGCTTAGCAGTTTCATTTTGTCGAGCTTTTCTGGCTTCATGTTCTCCAGGGCGCGGATGTTGCGACGCTCCCAGTGCTCGATCAGGTCGCCAAAAAGCTGTGCCGCCCAGCCCACGCCACCTTCCAGGAAGGCCCAGCGCAACTCGGGGAAACGACGGGTGACGCCGCCAAGGAAGATGCCCTTGCAGGCGGCATGGCCGGCATCGGCGAAGTGGCCAATATGGTTGTAAACGAAATTGGTCGGCGAATTGCGCAGTGCCTGGTTGCTGCCGGTGCTGTGGAACGTCGGCGCGATCTTCAGGTCGCGGCACCTGGACCAGACCGGATCATAATCGTACGGACTGTCGATGCCAAAGACCTCATACCAGACGGCAAACCGATCGGCTTCCGGATCGGGCTTGACGGACTCAACCTGCCGCGGGAAGGCGCTGCCGAACATCGCCGCCTTGGAACCAAGTTCTCTGGTCACGAATTCAAGTTCGGCGATCGCCTCTTCCGGATGATGCATCGGAATAATTGCGGCCGGCGTCATGCGGTCCGAGAGTTTCTCGAAGTATCCGGCGGACACGATGTTGTACGCGTGGATCACCGCCCGCCGCGTCTCGTCGTCCTTGATCCTGGGCAGCCGCAGCCCGGCGGTCGGATAGATGACGGCGAAATCCGTCCCGAACTCCTCCATCCGGTCGTAGAACAGCCGCGGCATCATCGCTGTCGCGCGATCCAGGGTGTTGCCGGTCTGCCGGGTCCAGAACCCCGGCATGGCGACGCGGCGACGCTTGCGCTCGGCCACCGACATGTCGAGCCCGGCCTTGGTCACATTCATCGCAGCCAGGAAGCCGTCCGCGGCCCGGTCTCCACCAACCTTCCGCATCTGCTCGGCGAAGACGGGGTCGTATTCAACCCAGTGGCCATCGCCGTCGATTACCGGATGCCCGAGGCTCGCACGGATCTGTGCGGGTGTCTGATGCGCGTGTCCGGTCATTTCCTCCCTCCGCGTTGAACAGTGACATTGACGTCCTGCTGATTTTCCATCGAGCGCAGCACCATCCGTGGGGAGAGTCAAATTCCGGCGCCGGTAGATTGTTATGGCCGCAACGAGATGCCGGACTTGCAAGCGAGGTCCGATGTCCGGGAAGCAGCCGGCGACGTGCCAGGATGCGCCAGAGCACGCGTTGCACTGAATACTTCGGCGATACTGCGGCGCGCCGATCCGATGAAGGTAAGGGCATTGGCGCGGAATCATGCCGGCACGCCAGCAGCCGGGCGGGCAAAACCAATCGCGATTCGTGTGCCCGCAGATTGTCCTCTACACATCGGCAGGCATGGGATAAGTATCAGGCGCAAACCATGTCCGCCGGACCGTGAACACGGCGGCATCCAAAAGGGGAAGAAACATGTCCATGAAGCGTCCGTCACGGGTCCTGCTGCCCGTGTTTGCCGTGCTCGGCTGCCTCGCGTACGGATCAGCCTATGCCCAGAGCCAGCACATCCGCGGCACGGTCAAGTCCGCCGAGGGCCACGACGTCACCGTCGAAACCCGCAACGGCAAGTCCGTCACCGTGCCGACCACCGACAAGACCGGCTACTATGTCGTTGAAAAGGGCAGCCTCAGCGACGTGAAGCCAGGCAAGTTCGTCGGCATCACCTCGGTTGACCGCGACGGCAAGCAGGTCGCCGAGGAGATCCACGTCTTCGCCGACTCGCTGCGCGGCCTCGGCGAGGGCCACTATCCATGGGACCGTGACCAGCAGGCCAACATGATGACCAACGCCAACATCGCCAAGGTTGAGTCCGTCGCCGGCGGCGACGTGCTGAAGCTGGACTACAAGGGCGGCGAGCAGACGATCAGCGTGCCGAGCGACGTAACGGTGGTGACGTTCGACAAGGGCAGCCGGTCGGACCTCGCCGACGGCCGTCACGTCTTCGTGGTCATGAGCAAGAACGAAGCGAACAAATCCGCCGCCGCCATCGTCGTCGGCGCGCCCGGCGTCACGCCGCCGATGTAGGTCGGCATGTCGATGGTCCAACCTTCTGCCGCGGACACCGCGGCAGAAACGCGCGTCACCACCTATCGGCACGGCGTCGTCGTGCGGATCACGCACTGGGTCAGCGTGATTTGCATGACGATGCTGCTGATGAGCGGACTGATGATCTTCAACGCGCATCCCGCGCTGTACTGGGGCAACATCTCCGACTTCGACCATCCCGCCTTCAGCATCGGCACGGTTCGCGCGCCCGACGGGCATTTCCAGGGGCAGATGCTGTTGTTCGGCCACCGGATCAACACCACCGGCGTGCTGGGCCTGACCAAGGCGGCCGACGGGCAGCCCCTGGATCGCGCCTTCCCGCCCTGGATGACCATTCCGCGCTATTACTCGCTGGCGGACGGGCGGCACTGGCATTTCTTCTTCGCCTGGCTGTTCGTGCTCAACGGACTGTTCTACCTCGTGTACAGCCTGCTGAGCCGGCATGTCTGGCGCGACCTGGTGCCAAGCCGAGGCGACCTGCGCCATTTGCCGGCCTCGGTCGTCGAACATGCCCGGCTGCGCTTCCCCAGGGGGGAGGCGGCGCGCCGCTACAACGTGCTGCAGCGGCTGTCCTACCTGGTCGTGATTTTCGTGCTGATCCCGACGATCGTTCTCGCGGGCTTTGCGATGTCGCCGCGGCTGGATGCCGGTTTCCCCTGGCTGCTGACCCTGTTCGGCGGTCGGCAGTCGGCGCGGACGGTGCATTTCATCGTGGCCTGGCTGCTCGTCGCCTTTGCCCTTGTCCACGTGGCGATGGTGATCCTGTCCGGCCCATGGAACAACCTGCGGTCGATGATCACAGGCCGCTACGTGATCAAAACGAACGGAGAACGGGAATGAAACGACGGCAGTTGCTGCTCGCCGGCGCGGGACTGCTGTCCGGCTGCGACAAGGTCGTGCAGGACCCACAGGTACGCACGACGCTCGCGCACACCGAGGACATCACGCGGACCGTTCAGCGCCTGGTCACCGGCCCGGCCTCGCTGGCGCCGGAATATCCGGCCGCCGACATCTCCCCCGCGTTCAAGGGCAACGGCACCGTCGATCCGGACGACGATGACTACCAGGACCTGGCGTCCAACCACTTCAAGGACTGGCGGCTGGACATCGGCGGCCTGGTGGAGCACCCGGCGAAGCTGTCGCTGGACGATCTGCGGGCAATGCCGTCCCGGACGCAGATCACCCGGCACGACTGTGTCGAGGGCTGGAGCTGCATCGGCAAGTGGAAAGGCGTGCCGCTCGGCACCCTGCTGCAACAAGCCGTCCTGCGGCAAGGCGCCACCTACATCGTGTTCCACTGCGCCGATCGGCTGGACGAGTCGCTTTCGTCGGAGAAATATTACGAGAGTATCGGGCTCGAGGATGCCTTCCACCCGCAGACGATCCTTGCCTACGACATGAACGACCAGCCGCTGTCCGTGCGTCATGGCGCCCCGTTGCGGCTGCGGGTGGAGCGCCAGCTTGGCTACAAGATGGCCAAGTACATCATGCGGATCGAGGCCGTCAGCAGCTTCCGCCACATTGGCGGCGGCAAGGGGGGCTACTGGGAAGATCTTGGCTATGCCTGGTATGCCGGCATCTAGCGGCCGCATCGCAGGATATCCTGCCCATACGTTTACAAACCCGCACCAAACAGGATAGCTTGCCGCCGGCGCCACTCGTCTCAGGAGTTCCACCCGGACCATGCCGACCCGTAGCGGACCCTTTGCACTTCTGCTGATCCCGTTCCTGCTTGGTGCGTGCAGCTTCGACCACGGCCTGCGGCGCACGACCCGCCTGCTGAACGACCGTCTGCAGGCGACGATGGCCCCCGACATCGCGTCCGGCGCCGCGACGGTCCAGCCGCTGTCCAACGGCGCCCTGGTCACGCTGCTGGGCAACGCCGACTTCGCCAACACCGTGGACGCCCGCGCCGATCGGCGTCGGGACGTGCGGGCCAGCGTCATTCAGGGCCTGCTGGACCCGAGCCTGATCCGCGTCGCCGTCGCCGACACCTCGACGCTGCCAGTTTACCAGCGTCAGGCCCGGGTGCAGAACGTTTACCAGTATTTCGAGGACAACGGCCTCGCCCTGACGCTGGTGCCGGACGGTTCGCTGCCCGCCCGGCCGGCGGGAGCGCCGCGACCGCAGGGGGTGGCCATCCGCATCACGCTGGACTGCCCGGCGAATGCCTCGCGCGGCACCTGGGGCGTCGGGCCGGTGTTGCCGTCCTGCCACTGAAACAACGGGGCGCTCAGTCCCAGGTGATCCCGGCGCGCGTGACAGCCACGCCACCGTCGTTGCGCAACCGCACCACGTTCACCGTCTTCGCCAGGTCGGGCGAGCCGGAATACCAGGCCGGCACCGTCACCCTGGCGCCGACCTGCGCGGCCCGGTTCCAGTGGCCGAGCGCCAGGTAGTCGGCCCGGGTCGCCTCGATCTCGGCATTGCTGATCAGCCAGGACGGCCGCAGCGGCACCACGCCGTCATCCTCGTAATGACCATGCGCCAGCGTCACGTGCCAGCGCGCCGAGCGCAGCCTGGGCTCCCGCAGCGGCGCCATGTCGTTGTAGTCAACATGCGCATGGCCCCAGATCTCCAGGTCGTGGCCGGGGAAATGCACCGTCTGCGCGTGCGTCAGGCCGAGGATGTGGACATGCGGCAGGCGGTCCAGCCCGCCGCGGCGCCAGACGGAGTCCGGGGTCAGCGGATCATGATTCCCCGGCAGAACGATCACCGGCCGGCCGGCCTTCGCCAGCAGCGCGGCGCACTGCGCGACGATGGCAGCCGACTGGCGGTTGTTGTCGAAGATGTCGCCGACGAGCAGCACGTAGTCGGCGCGGTGCGCCCTGGCCGCGGCCAGCACCACGCGCAGCCCGGTCGTGCCGTCCTGGCCATACGGGCCCTGGTGCGGGTCGTCGTCGACATGCAGGTCGGAGCTGTGCACAAGCACGATGTCTGAAGCCAAGTCGTTCCATCCGTTCCAGGTTGCCGCGCCATGAGACCGGCGCGCCCGGCGCCCGTCAACATTGGCCGCCCCGGATGGCTGCGCTAACCTTCCCGCGAACCATCAACCGGAAGGAGGACTCGCCATGATCGACCTGCATTACTGGCCGACGCCGAACGGCAAGAAGGTGACGATCCTGCTGGAGGAAGCGGGGATTCCGTACCGGATCGTTCCGGTCAACATCGGTCGCGGCGATCAGTTTTCCGCTGAGTTCCTCAGGATGAATCCGAACCACCGCATGCCGGTGATGGTCGATGCCGCGCCCGCCGGCGGCGGCGAGCCGGTGGTGGTGTTCGAGTCCGGCGCGATCATGATGTACCTCGCCGAGAAAGTCGGCCGGTTCTATCCGCAGGACCTGCGGGGAAAATACGCCGTGACCGAATGGGTGATCTGGCAGATGGCGAACCAGGGTCCGAAATCAGGCGAATGCGGGCATTTCCGCCGCCTCGGCGATCGGCAGGGCGATCAGTCCTATGCCGTGCGCCGCTTCACCGACGAGGTCAACCGGCTGTACGGCGTGCTGAACAACCGGCTGCACGAAAGCCGCTACCTGGCCGGCGAAGATTATACCATTGCCGACATGATCTGCTACCCGTGGACGGTGAACTGGCAGGGACAGGGCCAGGACATCGCGGAATTCCCGTATTTCAAGCGCTGGCAGGACGAACTCGCCGCCCGCCCGGCGGTGCAGCGCGGCATGGCCGCCGGGGCTGACCTGTCCGAGGACGTATCGAAACTGCCGCCCGAGGAACAGGAGCGCCGCGCGAAGATCCTCTACAACCAGCGTGCCCGTCCGGTACCCGTCCATTGACCCGATGCAGGATCGTCTCATGCCCGAACTGGAATGCTTCTTCGACTGCTCCAGCCCCTGGACCTACTTCGCCTTCGAATCGCTGTTGCGCATGCAGCAGGAAATCGGCGTCACCATCCAGTGGCGGCCGTTCCTCGTCGGCGGCGTGTTCAACGCCGTCAACCCGAGCGTCTATGACTCGCGCGACAAGCCCGTACCGGCCAAGGCCGCCTACAACAAGAAGGACCAGCAGGACTGGGCGCGCTACCTTGGCCTGGACATCCACTACCGGCCCTCGGTCTTCCCGGTGAACAGCGTGAAGGCCATGCGCGCCTGCATCGTGCTGGAGCCGGAGGGACATCTCGTCCCGTTCGCGCGCGAAACATTCAAGGCCTACTGGACCGACGACAAGGACATCTCGCAACTCGCCGTCCTGACGGAGATCTGCGGCCGCCTAGGCATCGATGCCGCGCGGCTGCTGGGGGCGATCGAGCAGCAGGCGGTGAAGGACACCCTGCGCGCCAGCACGCAGGAATTGATCGACCGCGGCGGGTTCGGCTCCCCCACCATCTTCGTCGGGGGCGACGACATGTATTTCGGCAACGACCGCATGCCGCTGATCCGCGACGCGGTGCTGCGCCGGCGCGGCTGAACAGCATGGCCCGGGCAAGGATGGCTGCCCGGGCCATGCTGTGGCGGCTTGCGACCGCAGGTCGAATCCCTTCTCTGCGCGCTCTGCGCTCCGCTCGGCGAACTCTGCGTTGAATCGCGGTGGTTGGGGCACCGCCGGCGTTTCGGGTTGGACGACTCACCGGCAACGCCATCCTTTGTTGCGGCACCGCATTTTTCGACGCAGAGTTCGCCGAGCGGAGCGCAGAGCGCGCAGAGAAGAATTTGTTGCGGCCTACGGTCGCAAAAGGTTGGTGGCGATCGTCGCGCGGCGGTGCCACCATGACCGGCCCCGGCCGCATCGGCGGCGACCATGGTGCTGAACAAGTATCAGGAACAACCATCCGCCCGCATGGCATCCGCGGCACGCGGGCGGGAAAATATGCAGTGCTACACTGCCTCGGCCGACAGCCGCCGCGGCCGGCAGCAGGCGCAACTGCCGCCATGCGCCATCGCCGGCGCCACCCCGGCATCCTCGCGCGCGCCGCCGCCGATGGCCGCCACCGTCAGCAGCCTTGGCGCCGGCTGGCCGCAGTCGGGGCAGGGTTGCGGCAGGTCGTATTCGGCCATCGGCCGGATCTCGGTGAACGGTCCGCAATCGGCACATTCGTACTCGTATGTCGGCATCGGCGCTCTCCTTCCTGTTGGTCCGCAGTGTGGCATTTCCGGCTTTTCACGGCCAGCGGCGGTTGTCGATGCCGCAGCCTGGAACCATGTTGCAAAGCAACATGACGCGAAGGATGCCTGCATGAACGGACAAGTCGACCTGACCCAGTTCGCCCAGGAGAAATACGCCGTCGGGCAGCCGGTGCCGCGCAAGGAAGACCCGACCCTGCTGCGTGGCCAGGGGCGCTACACCGATGACCTGAACCTGCCGGGTCAGGCCCATGCCGTCATGGTCCGCTCCACCATCGCGCACGGGATCATCCGCGCGATCGACACGACGGCGGCGAAGGCGCTGCCCGGTGTGCTGGCCGTGCTGACCGGACAGGATTTGATCGACGGCGGCCTCGGCGCCATGCCCGCCGGGATGTCGTTCAAGAACCGTGATGGATCCGCCATGCCAAAGCCGATCCAGATGGTGCTGGCCACCGACAAGGTCCGCTTCGTCGGCGATCCGGTCGCCGTGGTGGTGGCGGAGACCGCGAAACAGGCGAAGGACGGCGCCGAAGCGGTGATTGCCGGCATCGATTCGCTGCCGGCGGTCACCGAGGCCGCCGCCGCCGTCGCGCCCGGGGCGCCGCAGCTCTATGACGCGACGCCGGGCAACGTGATCCTCGATTTCCACCACGGCGACACCGAAGCGGTCGCCGCCGCCTTCGCCAGTGCGGCGCATGTCACTCGGCTGAAGATCCGCAACAGCCGCGTCGTCGTCTGCCCGATGGAGCCGCGCTCGGCCATCGGCGAGTACGACCCGGAGGGCGAGCGCTGGACGCTGCGTCTCGGCTGCCAGGGCGTGTTCGGCATGCGCCAGCTGCTGACCGGGCCGCTGCAGGCGCCGGTGGAGAAGATCCGCGTGCTGACCGGCAATGTCGGCGGCTCGTTCGGGATGAAGGCCTCGTGCTATCCGGAGTATCCCGCGATCCTGTATGCCGCGAAATTGCTCGGCCGCCCGGTGAAATGGACCGACGAGCGCGGCGAAAGCTTCCTCAGCGACAGCCACGGCCGTGACCACGATATGGAGCAGGAACTGGCGCTGGACGCGGACGGCCGCATCCTGGCGCTGCGCATCACCGGCTATGGCAACATCGGCGCATACCTGTCGAACGGCACCGTGCTGCAGCCCACCGGCAACATCGTGCGTAACAGCATCGGCGTCTATGCGACCCCGCTGCAGGAGGTCTCGGCCAGGGCCGTCTTCACCAACACTAGCCCCGTCGGCCCCTATCGCGGTGCCGGCCGGCCCGAAGTAAACTATTATATAGAGCGGCTGCTGGACACCGCCGCGCGCGAGATGGGGATCGACCGGGCGGAGATCCGCCGCCGCAACCACATCCAGCCCGAGGCCCTGCCGTACACGACTCCGGCCGGCACCACCTACGACAGCGGCGACTTCCCCACCATCCTGGACAAGGCGCTGGCGCTGGCCGACTGGGACCGCTTCCCGGCACGGAAGCAGGCCAGTGCCGAGCGCGGTCGGCTGCGCGGCATCGGCATCGGCCAGTACCTGGAGGTCACCGGCCCGCCGGCGCCCGAAATGGGCGGCATCCGCTTCGAGGACGACGGCACCGTGACCATCGTCACCGGCACGCTGGATTACGGACAGGGCCACGCCTCGCCGTTCGCCCAGGTGCTGGCGGCGCGGCTTGGCATCCCGTTCGAGAAGATCGCCCTGCTGCAGGGCGACTCGGACCAGTTGCTGGCCGGCGGCGGCACCGGCGGGTCGAAGTCGCTGATGGCCAGCGGTACCGCGATCGTCGAGGCGGCCGATCTGGTACGGGAAAACGGCCGCCGGATCGCCGCGCATGTGCTGGAGGCGGCGGAGGCCGATATCGAGTTCGAGGTCGTGCATGGTGGCGGCCAGTTCCGCATCGCCGGCACCGACCGCACCATCGGCCTGATGGACCTGGCCAAGCGGTTGCGGGAAGGACGGGTGACGCTGCCCGACGGCGTGCCGCCGACGCTGTCGGTCTCGCACGTGGCGAACAGCCCGCCCTTCGCCTACCCGAACGGCTGCCACGTCGCCGAGGTCGAGGTCGATCCCGAAACCGGCGTGGCCGAGGTGGTGCGTTATGGCATGGTCAACGACTTCGGCGTGGTGGTGAACCCCCTGCTGGTCGAGGGCCAGGCGCACGGCGGCATCGTCCAGGGTATCGGCCAGTGCTTCCTGGAGCACGTGGTGTATGACGACAACGGCCAGCCTCTGACCGGGTCCTATATGGACTACGCCCTGCCGCGGGCGAACGATGCGCCGTTCTTCACCTTCACCTCCCATCCGGTGCCGGCGAAGACCAATGTGCTCGGGTCGAAGGGCTGTGGCGAGGCGGGATGCGCCGGCTCGCTGCCGTCGGTGATGAACGCGCTGGTGGACGCGCTATCGGGATATGGGATCAGGCATATCGATATGCCGGCGACACCGTTGCGGGTGTGGGAGGCGATCCAGGCCGCCGGCTGATACAGTCTGAAACAGAAAGGGCGCGCGGACGGGTCCGCGCGCGCCTGTTCTTGTGCTCGACTTGACAGCCGGGCAAGTCAATCAGAGGGAGGTTTGTAAAGGGGGCGGTGTAAACGGTGCACGCGCCAACAGGCATTCCTGCACGCGGATCATCAAGGCGGAATGGTCCTCTTCAGATACGTTGTCACTCTGCATGACCAGGCGGACCAGTGGGTCCCTGAGCAATTGGGCCAATGTCAGTGTGCTGTCTGTCGTCGTGCACATTGTCTGTCACCACTCCCCGTGAAGCGCGAAAGCACGTTAACCGCTTTCGGTAAGCAGAATGGAAATGAATTGTGTCTTAACGTTGCCCGTCCTTGGGCAAGATTCGTTCTAAATGGTCATTTGTCGCGCCGCTGTGGCCGATCGGCATCATGTGTGTAATCTGGAGACACACTGGCGTGACATGCCGCAGTTGACAGCGCCAGTGTGTTACAGCAGACCGCAGGTCGATTGAGACAGGGCGACGGCGCTCCCTCATCGTCATGGCCCGGCTTGTCCCTACGGGATGCACGCATCTCGGAAACGGTCCGCCGCTGCGTTTCCCTTTCGTCATGGCCCGGCTCGTCCGGGCCACCTATTCCAGCACGTGTGCCGCGACAGGTGGCCCGGACAAGCCGGGCCATGACGATGGGGGAACGCTCTCGGCCGTGAGGCAAGCACTTGATTTTACGGTCATTTCCGACTCGTTTCCGGGATGTGTGCATCCCGTAGGGACGAGCCGGGCCATGACGGTGAGGACAGGGGGCCTCAGCGTCCCAACCGACCTGCGGTCTGCTGTAGCCACCTTTCGCCAGGAAGGTGAGCCCACGATGAAGCTGGTCAATGTTCACGCGGCACAGACGACCCTCTCGCAACTGCTGGCGGATGTCGAAAACGGCGAGGATGTCGTGATCACGCGCTACGGCGTCCCGATCGCGCGGCTGACGCCATTAGCGAAAAAGCCGATCGGCCGGGAACCGGGGGTGCTTCGCGCTCATCCGGCCTGGCGGGCCTTCGCCTATGATCCCAAGGTCTTCACGCCGATGACCGGCGAGGAACCGGAAGCCGAGGGCTGGATGTGACGCATCTGGCCGGCGCCTGCGCCTTGATCATCCATCCTGGTGATCCGTCGGCTCCCTGGATCATGACCAGGAGCGTTGCCATTGTGGTGCCCGCGGGCGGGCAGGGGGACTGGTGAGCCGCCCCGCTACTCCGCCGCCGCTACTCCGCCGCCTGGGCCTTCCGCGCCGCCCATTCCTCGACGCTGATGCGCGGCATCTCGAAGCGGTCGGTCACCCGCGTGTACCAGCCGGCGCCGTGCATGCGGCCGATGAGGTCGAGCTTCGGGGTGTCGACGTAGCAGCGCTCCCTGTCCAGCACGCAGTCGTCGCGCACGTGGATCGCCAGCACTTTACCCAGGATCACTGCCCGGTCGATGCCGACGTCGACGATCACCAGCCGTTCGCATTCCATCGACACCGGCGCCTCGGCGATGCGCGGCGGCCGGACGTGGACCGACGGCGCGGTGGTCAGCCCGGCTTCCTCCAGTTCGTTCACCGCCTTGGGGAATTCGATGGCGGTGACGTTCATCGGCTCGGCCAGGTCGTAGCTGACCAGGTTGACGACGAACTGCCCGGTGCGGCGGATGTTGCCGCCGGTGTCCTTGACGTCGCCCGGCGCCCGGCCGCCGATGCCGATGGCGACGACAGGCGGATCGCCGGAGACGGCGTTGAAGAACGAGAACGGCGCCGCGTTCAGCGTCCCGTCCGTATCCTGCGTCGTCACCCAGGCGATCGGCCGCGGGCCGATGGTCGCGACCAGGAGTTTGTACATGTCCTTGCTCGCGGTGGCGGCGAAGTCGAACAGCATGGCGTGTCCTCGGTCTGTATGGGCGAGAGCGTGACGCAGGGCAGAGGGGCTGTCCAGGCTGGGGTTGGGCCGATGGCCCGGAGGAGGCTGGACCCGGGGCGGCAGACGGACCGCCGATCGGCATCGGTTCGGGGAACCTGGCTGGTCACTGTCGATCCTGCCGCGGGTACTATCGATTCGAGCCTGCACTATCGAGCAGACCCCATCTTCAATCCGGAGTCAGGAGCGACGTTGATGTGGCGATGGCCCGGTTTTCCCCGGTGATAGGAAAAGGTGATGCTTTTCGCTTCGTTTGTGTCGCTGTCACCCGGGCGCCGTGGCTTTGATGAGGGGCACGGCAATCAGTGCCAAGGCAATAGGGCCGAAGGCCAACCGAATTCCTGCTCTGCGGACTCTGCGCTCCGCTCTGCGCACTCTGCGTTTCAAAAAGCGGTGGCCGGGGCGCCGCCGGCGTTTGGGGTTGGGTGCCGCGCCGGCAACGCCGATCTTTGTTGCGAAATCGCATTATTAAAACGCAGAGCGCGCAGAGCGGAGCGCAGAGTACGCAGAGAAGAATTCATGGCGACGCGCGGTCACGGTGGCTCGGCGCCGATCGGCATGCGCCCGTGCCTGGCGTTCAAGACAATGCAGGCCAAAGTATCAGCCAGTCATCGACTGGCTTGGGTTGCGCAAGCCCAACCTGCGAACCTCTCCTCGCCCCGGCGTGGAACGGCCAGGCATCGCAGATTCGGTACAGAGGCGGTACGGCTCTGCTCGGTAACCCTTGTCGGCCTGTGTCCCGCGTGACATGCTACACTATCGACACGTATTCCGGCGCCGGCACGTGGTTCATGGTGCCGAGAAACGTTACGGGAAAAGCGCATCGACGGTTGAACGCGGCATCAGCCCGACAATTCCTGCAATTGGCAAACTACTGGCAGGCCAGGCACTCCTCGTAATTCGTCGCATTCCCCGCCGTCGTCACCAGTGCCAGCGCACCCTGGCTGTCCCGCGCCGGCGCCGCCGCCTCGGCCAGCGCCGCCGGCGCCACCGCCTTCTCGCTGACGTTGTCCGCCCGCGCGATCGACAGGCTGCGGCAGTAGTACAGCGACTTCACCCCCTTCTTCCAGGCCATCAGGTGGATCTGGTGCAGGTCCCGCTTGTGCACGTTAGCCGGCAGGAACAGGTTTACCGACTGGCTCTGGCAGATGAACGGCGCGCGGTCCGCCGCGTGCTCCACCACCCAGCGCTGGTCCAGCTCGAACGCCGTCTTGAACACCGCCTTTTCCTGCTCGCTCAGGAAGTCCAGGTGCTGCACGCTGCCCTTGGTGCGGGTGATCGAGGACCAGACCGCCTCGTTGTCCTGCCCCTTCGCCGCCAGCAGCTTCTGCAGGTGCCGGTTGCGCACGGAAAAACTGCCCGACAGCGTCTTCTGCAGGAACACGTTGGCCGCAATCGGCTCGATCCCCGGCGACGAGTTCCCGGCGATGATCGAAATCGACGCCGTTGGCGCGATCGACAGCTTGTGCGAGAACCGCTCCTGCACCCCGTAGTCCGCGGCATCCGGACAGGCTCCGCGCTCCGCCGCCAGCTTCACCGACGCCGCGTCGGCCCGGGCGCGGATGTGGCGGAACACCTTCCGGTTCCAGACCTTCGCCACTACGCTCTCCCACGGCACGTTCATCGCCTGCAGGAAGGAGTGGAATCCCATCACGCCCAGCCCCACCGAGCGTTCCCGCATCGCCGCGTAGCGCGCCTTCTCCATGCCCCCCGGCGCGCGGTCGATGAAGTCCTGCAGCACGTTGTCGAGGAACCGCATGGCGTCCTCGATGAACGTCGGATGCGTCTCCCACTCCGCCCAGTTCTCCAGGTTCAGGCTGGCGAGGCAGCACACCGCGGTGCGCTGCCGCCCGTGCTGGTCCTCGCCCGTCGGCAGGGTGATCTCGCTGCACAGGTTGGAGGTCTTCACCTCCAGCCCCGCCAGCTTGTGATGTTCCGGGCGCGCATTGTTAACGTGGTCGGAGAACACCAGGTACGGCTCCCCGGTCTCGATCCGCGCCGTCAGGATGCGGATCCACAGGGAACGCGCGGAGATCGACCGCACCACCGAATGGTCCTTCGGCGACAGCAGCGGCCATGGCTCGTCGGCCTCCACCGCGCGCATGAACGCATCGGGGACCTGGATGCCGTGGTGCAGGTTCAGCGCCTTGCGGTTCGGGTCGCCGCCGGTGGGGCGGCGGATCTCGACGAATTCCTCGATCTCGGGGTGCCAGACCGGCAGGTACACCGCGGCGGACCCGCGCCGCAGCGAGCCCTGGCTGATCGCCAGCGTCAGGCTGTCCATCACGCGGATGAACGGGATCACGCCCGAGGTCTTGCCGACGGCGCCGACTTTCTCGCCGATGGAGCGCAGATTGCCCCAGTAGGAACCGATGCCGCCGCCTTTCGAGGCCAGCCAGACATTCTCGTTCCACAGGCCGACGATTCCCTCCAGGCTGTCCGACGCCTCGTTCAGGAAGCAGGAAATCGGCAGGCCACGTTTCGTGCCGCCGTTCGAGAGAATCGGCGTCGATGGCATGAACCACAGCTTGCTCATGTAGTCGTACAGCCGCTGGGCGTGCGCCGCGTCGTCGCCGTACTGCGAGGCCACCCGGGCAAACAGGTCCTGGAAATCCTCGCCCGGCATCAGGTAGCGATCGCTCAACGTCGCCCGCCCGAAATCCGTCAGCAGCGCATCGCGGGAACGATCGAGTCGCACCTGATGGCGACCGGGCATCTGGACGGCGTCGAGCACGGTGGCCTCCCCTGGCAACATCATTCGCGGCTTGCCCTTTTCCCGGCGTGGTTGGATTCGTATCAAACCATATATGGGAGAGGGTGGGGAGTGCATCCACAATATGCAGGCTTGTGATGCAAAGGACACGCTGGCTGCCAGCAGTAGGGATTTGATGCCGCGGCCGTTGCCTCTCCGTCATGGCCTGGCGTGTCCCCATTGGCGTTAAAATAGCGTGGCGGCGGCACGATGCTTGCCATTCCGTCATGGCCCGGCTTGTCCGGGCCACCTGTCGCGGCACAGTGCTGGAATAGGTGGCCCGGACAAGCCGGGCCACCTATTCCAGCACTGTGCCGCGANTTCCGTCATGGCCCGGCTTGTCCGGGCCACCTGTCGCGGCACAGTGCTGGAATAGGTGGCCCGGACAAGCCGGGCCATGACGAGGAGGCAACAGCCAGCCCTATTTTAACGCCAATGCGGGCGTGTCCCCATGCGTATCAGGATAGGGCGACGGCTGGAGAAGGATTTGGTGCCCGGCCATGACGGAGAGGCAACGGACCGGGCACAACGGGACGGCAACAACCGCCCGGCGTCAGGCGGCCTCGACCTCGCTGACCAGCGCCTTGATCCGCGCCGCCAGGGCGTTCAGCGTGAACGGCTTGGTGATGACCTGCATGCCGGGTTCCAGGCGGCCGCTGCCCAGCACGGCGCTCGGCGCGTAGCCGGTGATGAACAGCACCTTCAGGTCCGGCCGGGTCAGCCGCGCCGTCTCGGTCATCTGCCGCCCGTTCATGCCGCCCGGCAGGCCGATATCGCTGATCAGCAGGTCGATCCGCTGGCCCGATTGCAGCACCTTCAGCCCGCCGGCACCGTCCTCGGCCTCGATCACCGTATAGCCCAGTTCCTCCAGCACGTCGGTGACCAGCATGCGCACCGTCGGCTCGTCATCGACGACCAGAACGGTCCGGCCGGTCGGTTTCGCGGGCTTTGCCGGTTCCGCGCCCGGCATGGGCCGCGGCCTGGCCTCCGTCTTCTGCCGGGGCAGGTAGATCCGCACCGTCGTGCCGGCGCCGAGTTCGGACCAGATACGCGCCTGCCCGCCGGATTGCTGCGCGAAGCCATAGATCATCGACAGGCCGAGGCCGGTGCCCATCCCCAGCGGCTTGGTGGTGAAGAACGGATCGAACGCCCGCGCCATCACCTCCGGCGACATGCCGGTGCCGGTGTCGGTCACCGACACCGACACATACTCGCCCGGCATCACGTCCCAGTCGGCGGCGGCGCGGCGGTCGAGCGTGACGTTGGCGGTCTCGATCGTCAGCCGCCCGCCGTCCGGCATGGCGTCGCGCGCGTTGATGCACAGGTTGAGCAGCGCGCTCTCCATCTGGTTGGGATCGCACATCGTCATCCACAGGTCGTCCGCCGGCGCCGTCGCCACCTTGATTCCCGGCCCGACGGTGCGCTGGATCAGTTCCGCCAGCGACGTGACCAGCTCGTTGACGTCGATCGCCTCCGGCGCCAGCACCTGCCGCCGCGAGAACGCCAGCAGCCGCTGCGTCAAGGTGGCGGCGCGGCTGGCGTCGCCCTGCGCCGCGACGATGTAGCGTTCCGCGCTGGCCAGCTGCCCCTGCTCCAGCCGCGCCTTCAGCAGTTCCAGGCTGCCGGCGATGCCCTGGAGCATGTTATTGAAGTCATGCGCCAGGCCGCCGGTCAACTGGCCGACCGCCTCCATCTTCTGGCTCTGGCGGAGCTGTTCCTCGAGGTTGCGCTGCTCGGTGATGTCGATCAGCACGCCCTGCAGGCGCTGCGGCGTGCCGTCCGGCGCCAGGGTGCTGTGGCATTGCGCCAGGAACCAGCGCACCAGGCCGTTGGGCTGCACCACCGGATGGACGAAGGAGTGATCGCCGCCGGCCCGCATCGCGTGGTCATACTCCTGCTGTATCCGGGCCCGCGAATCGGTCGGCACATTGACCAGGACGTCGGCCAGCGCGGCGCCGGCCTCGGCATAGGCCGGATCCAGGCCGAAGATCTGGGCGAACGAGGCATCGGCGTAGAGCACGTCGGCAATGGTGTCCCAGTCCCACGTGCCGCTGGCGTTGACCGCGGCCAGGGCGAGGCGGGCGCGCTGCTCGCTTTCGCGCAACGCCGCCTCGGCCCGCACCCGCGCCGTGACGTCGACCAAGGCGCCGAGGATGCGCGGGGTGCCATCCTCGCGCTCCACCCGGCCGGAGGCGAGCACGTCGAGCACGGTGCCGTCACGCCGGAGATAGCGGCGCGGCACGTCCAGCGCCTCGCCGGTCTCGAGCACATGCCGCAGGTCGTCGGCCGCGTGATCCTGGCCGGGCGCCTGGAAGCGGCTGATCAGGCTGCCCAGGACCTCGTCGCGGTCGTAACCCAGCAGATCGAGCCAACGCTGCGAGGCGGAAACGATAACGCCGCCGGCGTCCAGCACGTGCAGCGGCACCGGGGTGTTGTCGTACTTGGCGCGGGCGCGGGCCTCGCTTTCCCGGGCGCGCGCCTCGCTGTCGCGCAGCGCGGCGTTGCTGGCCTGGACCTGCGCCTGCGATGGCAGCAGCAGCGCCCTTGGCATCAGCACCCACAAGGTCACGGCGGTGGCCACCGACACGATGGCGGTGGCCACCTTGACGGCGGCCTCCAGCCCATAGGCGGGAACCCACAGGGTCAGCACGGCGAACAGATGGGTGGTGCCGCACAGCAGGATGAAGGCCGAGAACAGGTAAAAGACCGGGCGGTGCGCCAGGTCCGGGCGGCGGCGCGCGAAATACATCAGCGCGAGCGGGATGCTGAAATAGGCGAGGCCGATGGCGCTGTCGGCCAGGGCATGGGTCCAGATCAGGCCAGGCTCCCACGACAGGCAGAAGCCGTGCGGGGTGAGCCCTGATGGATCCAGTAGCCAATCGGTCAACGATTTCAGCATGACCTGCGAAATTCCCTGTCCGCACCGAAGAAAAGGCGGCATGATCGCCAACGGGTTCGATGGCACAAGCGTAATTTGCGGTCAATCTAAATTACAACTACGTTGTAGTCCTAAAGAAATAATGGGCAACGGCGCATGCCTGTGCCGGCTTTATTGTATGAGATACGACATCTTCTGTAAGAAGCCAGATATTGCGATGCGCCGGAGAATTTTTTGGACACGACCGGCCGGGTCCCGGAGCGGTATCGCAGAGCGTGCGCCCGGGACGTTCAGGGGCAGGCGCGTACAGGTTTCCCGCCCCGTCAAACCCAGGTGGGTACTGACGCTGCATGAACCCATGGGTTCGGGCGGCACGACCAGGACAAGCCCGACTTTATCATTCGGGTTGAGGCGGCCGACCGCACCGCTCATGAACAGTACGGCCGGTTCCTGCCAGCGTGAGAACGCGGCAGGCAATTGCAATTGTGTCACCAGGATGGATCCTGGCAAGGCATTGTTTGCCAGAACCGTCTCCAATTCAGGCTTTGTCCAAAGCCGCGGGCATCGACGTGACGGCGACGCGGGCGTAGCGGAAATTTAGCCATCGGTGATGTTTGGTGACCACCCGGAAGAATGCTGTCGACTTGGTGCTCAGCCAAAACATACAATGAGCATTAGTTCCCGATGCAACAAGTAAGAGCCTATATGCGCGCCTGGGCCAAACGCAATCATGATGCAAGAGCGAGAAACCCAACTCAACCGCTGTATGCATCACCTGTACCCTGGAGACCGGCATGGCTGACAATCCGACTATCGAATCCGAAACAAGGCCCTGCCCGCCCGATCCGCTGCCCCCTGTAGTCGCCTCCCGGCCTATCCGGCACAGCGGGTATAGAATCGGGACTTTTGCCGCGACCTTGTTTCTGGTCATGATCGCCGTGCTTGTCGGGTACCGAATCATTCTGGACTACAAACAGACTGACGATGCCACCATCGTCAGCGAGAAACATGCCTATGAGGTCATTGGGGTATCGACCAGGATTCTGTCTGTCACGGGCGATACTGAAACCGGCCAGCGAGGCTTTCCGCTCACCGGCAAACCTGCCAATCTGGAACCTTATGGCACCGGCATGGATGCCCTCCGGCGCGACCTTTCCCTGATCCGGGACCTTACCACCGACGACCCGCATCAGCAGGACAATCTTCTGGCGCTCCACAATCTCTTGCAAAGGAAGCAGGCGGAACTGGCGCACGCGATCGATCTTGCGCAACACGGCGACAAGAATGGCGCGCTCGCCATCGTCAACACAGACGAGGGGATGCGCCTGATGGAGGCCATCCGTCATACCGTCACAGGCATAGTCGGGGATGAACAACAGCGGCTGCTGGCGTGGCATGCTCAGCGGCAGCACGCGCGGGACGCCTCAGGGCAATTGCTCATCGTGCTGTTGGCCGCCACAGGGGGAGGCGCAATGGTGGGCGGCATCGCCGTCGGGTGGTTGTTCAGCAGCGCAGCAGCCGGACGGCGCGAGGCGGCGCAGGATGAGCAACGACGCCTGATGAGTATGACCGACCTGGCCGCGATCATGGTGCGTGACTTCGACGGCCCCATCCGTTTCTGGTCCGAGGGCTGCCATGCCCTGTTCGGCTGGACCGCCGGGCAGGCGGTCGGGCAATCGTCACACACGCTGCTGGGGACGGTCTTTCCGGTGCCGCTCGCCGACATCCAGGCCGCGCTGCTGCGCGATGGAAGCTGGCGCGGCGAGTCGCGCCAGCGCCGGCAGGACGGCTCCGAGGTGATCGTCTCCGCCCACAAGGCTCTGCGGCGCGAAGCCGATGGCAGCCTCACGATCATGGAGAACGTCACCGACGTCACCAAGCAACGGCGGGCCGAGGCCGCGCTGCGCGACAACGAGGCCCGACTGCGGCTGGTGCAGGCTGTCGGCGGGATCGCCTATACGGATCAGGCGCTTCCCGGAAGTACGGGCATGGTGTCCCACGAATACGTCACGCTCTACGGCCTGCCCAAGTCGGCGACACAAATCACCGAAGCGGAATGGCGCGCATTCCTGCATCCAGATGACCGCGACAGACTTGATGCCGAGATCACTGTCCTCATGGCGGGCGGCGGCCCGCTGGCCACTGAGTTCCGCATCCGCCGGGCGGATGGGTCGGTGCGCTGGATCGCCATGCGTGTCGAGGCATTTTTCGGCGAGGACGGCCAGCCGCTGCGCCTGATCAGCGCACAGCGGGACATTACTGAGCTTGTTGCCGCTCGTGAGGCGCTGGCTTCCCACGCGACCGACCTGGAACGGCAGGTTGCCGAGCGCACTGCGGCGCTCGCCGCGGCCGAGGCGCGGTACCGGGCGATTTTCGACTCACAGTTAGAGTTCATCGGCCTGCTCGATCCTGATGGCACCATGCTGGAAGCGAACCGCACGGCCCTGGAGGCAGCGGGGCTGACACGCAAGGACATAATTGGTCGTTCGTTCTGGGAGACTGGCTGGTGGCCGGCAGCCGAGCGCGACCGGCTGCGCCAGGACATCGCCGAGGCCGCTGCGGGCATGGTTATCCGCCGCGAGGTGAAGAACATCGGCGCCGATCGGCGCGAGATCTGGCTCGACTTTTCGCTCAAGCCGATACGCGACGCGGTGACGGACAAAACTGTCTGGATTGTCGCCGAAGGCCGCAACATCACCGAGCAGCGGAGCCTGTCCAACCAGCTCGTGCAGGCAAACAAGGTGCAGGCGCTGGGCCAACTCGCCAGCGGCATCGCGCACGACTTCAACAACATTCTGCAAGCGGTCGAGGGCGCCGCCACCCTGATCGAGCGGCGGCCGGAGCATCACGACAAGGTTCGGCGCCTGGCCCGCATGGTGGTCGATGCCACGGCCCGTGGCGGCTCGATCACGCAGCGCCTGCTGTCCTTTGCGCGGCGCGGCGAATTCCACCCCGAGCCGCTGCCGACCGCTGACCTCCTCGCCAACATCCGGGAGGTGCTCGCCCATACCCTTGGGGCCTCGATTGTCGTCCAAAGCACCATGCCGCCAGGCGTCCCCCCCGTCCTCGCGGACCGTGGCCAGCTCGAAACGGTGCTGGTCAACCTCGGCACCAACGCGCGCGACGCCATGCCTGAGGGCGGTACGCTCACCCTGTCGGCGGACGTCGAATTCGTCGCCGCTGACGATCACCGTCCCGCCGGGCTGGCCTCAGGGGCTTACGTGCGGCTCAGCGTCACCGATACCGGAACCGGCATGGATGCGGCGACCTTGGCACGGGCCGCCGAACTGTTCTTCACCACCAAGCCGCTTGGCCAGGGCACTGGCCTTGGGTTGGCGATGGTCAAGGCGTTTGCCGAGCAGTCCGGCGGGGCGATGGCGATAGCCAGCACGCCCAGCGAGGGGACGACGGTAACGCTGCGGCTGCGCCAGGCCACGGAAGGGACCACGCCGCCAGACGGCGAGGCGGATTCGCACGGGGACACGATCGATGCGTCGGCCCACATCCTTCTGGTCGATGACGACGACATGATCCGCGAGTTGCTGGCGGCGCAGCTTGAGGATCTTGGCTTCCGCATGCTGGTGGCCTCCCGCGGCGCCGAGGCAATTGCCTTGCTGGAAGCGGGCGAGACGGTGGATGTGTTGGTCAGCGACCTGTCGATGCCGGGCATGAACGGCGTCGCGACGATTGAGAAAGCGCGGACATTGCGTCCCCGGCTGCCGTGCTTCCTGCTGACCGGCTACGTCGGTGAACGTGCGGCATTGGCGGCGGGGGATGCCTTTACCTTGGTCCGCAAGCCAGTGTCAGCGCAGGCCCTGGCCGCCCGCATCGAGGCCGGGCTTGCAGCCACAAGGAGATGAAACAAGCCGCGATCCGGCAAAGACGGTAGAGATGGCGGGCATTGCCTGTCGCAGGCGGAATCGTCCGGCTTCCGACGAATGGATGAGCAATGGCGTATGCCCTGCCGCCGCAAGAGTGCCACCGTAGGACCAGCCACGCCTTTCCCACGGCATCCCGCTGATCCACTTTCAAGGGCCGAATCGAAAGCTTCCATGGGGGCGTTCGAGGCGGTATTGCATTGACTGGCCTCCGCCAACGCAGTCCGGCACGGCCGCCTGCCGGCGCGATGCGTTACGGAAAATCCTCGAACCCGTCGAACCGCATGAACAGCCGCGCCGGCTCCCGCACCGTCGCCAGCCCGTTCTCGGGCGCATCCGGATCGGCGTAGCCCAGCGCCATGCCGCAGACCACGATCTCCTCCTCCCCCAGGCCCAGCACCGGACGCATCGCCTTGTGGAAATGCGTCCACGCCGCCTGCGCGCAGGTGTCCAGCCCCCGACCGCGCGCGGCGACCATCACATTCTCCAGGAACATGCCGTAATCCAGCCACGACCCGGTGGCGAGCCGGCGGTCGATGGTGAAGATCAGGCCGACGGGGGCGTCGAAGAACTGGAAGTTGCGGCGATGCTGCGCCTTCATCTTCGCGGCCTGGCCGCGGGCGATGCCCAGCAGCCCGTACAACTCCCATCCCACCGCGCGGCGGCGCGACAGGTAGGGCTCGAAGAACTCGTCGGGGTAGTACTGCACCTCCTGCGCGTGCCCCGGCTCCTCGGCATCGAACGCCGCCTGCACCGCGGCGACCAGGCGGTCCTTCGGCGCCCCGGCCAGGACGTAGCCGCGCCAGGGCTGCATGTTGGTGCCGCTCGGCGCCCGGGCGGAGACGTCGAGGATCGCCTCCACCGTCGCGGCCGGCACCGGCGTGGGCAGGAAGCGCCGGATCGACCGGCGCGTGGCTATCGCTTCGTCAACGCTGTTCATTCAGGTGTTCGCTTCCAGTTTGCGGATGAAGTCCCTCAATGCCGGCGCCCATTTCGCGGCGTCGGCGCCGGAGGCCAGGTGGCCGTGCGCGCTGTCGATTTCCACATAGGCGGCATCGACCCCGGCGGCGCGCAGCCCGCCCATCACGCCGGGCGCCAGGTTCGGCGGAAACAGCGCGTCGGTGCGCGACAGCACATACAGCACCGGCACCCGGATGCGGCCGTAGGCGCCGGTGACGTCGTACTCCTCCATCGCGCGGCCGAGGATGAACAGCGAGTTGGCGTCGAACACCGCAGCCCAGGCCGCGGCGATGCGGTGGATCTCCGCCTCGCGGTCCGCCGGATCGGGAAACTGCCCAGCGAGGCTCTCGCCCAGGCCGTAGCGCTTCAGCGTGTCGACCCGCAGCGCCGTCAGCGTCGCCTGCACGCCGCCGGTCCCGTAGTAGTCGCCGCCGTTCCAGTTGGGGTCTGCTTCGAACCGCCGGCGCAGCCCCTCGGTCCGGTCGCCCTCGGGCGGCCGCGGCGCCGTGACCACCGGCACGATGCCGTCCATGAAATCGGGAAACGTCACGGCCCACTGGAACGCCTGGAACCCGCCATAGGACGGGCCGATGACGGCGCGCAGGTGCCGCACGCCCAGGCCGTCCAGCAGCCGCTTCTGCGCCCGCACGATGTCGGCCACGGTGATGCGCGGAAACGCCGGGCCGTACGGCCGGCCGGTGCGCGGATCGGTCGACGCCGCGTTGGTCGAGCCGAAGCTCGATCCCAGCATGTTGCTGCACAGGACGAAATAGCGGTCGGTGTCCAGCGGCGCGCCGGGACCGATGAGCGTGCTCCAGGCGCCTTCCGCCGAGGCGACGCCGGGGGCGATCATCAGCGGCCCGCTGGTGTAGCCGTGGGTGACCAGGATCGCGTTGCGCCCGTCCGGCGCCAGTTGCCCGCGGCTGGCGTAGGCCAGCGTCACCGCCGGAAGCGTGTCGCCGTGCTCCAGCGGGAAATCCCTGAAACTGAAACCGTCCTGAACCAGAGCCGTCATGGGTTGCCTGCTTCCTCTGCGATCATGTTGCCATTGGTTATCAAGTCACGCCAGCCGGCCACGCCGGCAAGACAACCAGAGGCCGGCGGACGCGGCAACAGGGCGTGGCCCACCGGGCAATCGGGCGGCGGCGGTGGACGCGGCGCCCGCGGCGTGATCCAGTAGGGCCGGCGGCCGGCGCCAGGCCGCGCCGCAACCGGGCCAGGAGGCAAGCGCCATGGAATTCGGGATCGCCCTCGCCACCGCCGCCGACAGCTGGAAGGTCGTCAGGCGCGCCGAGGAACTGGGCTTCTCCCACGCCTGGTTCTACGACACCCAGATGCTGTGCGCCGACTGCTTCGTCGCCATGGGCGCCGCCGCGGCGCAGACCTCGCGCATCCGGCTTGGCACCGGGGTGCTGATCCCGACCAACCGCATCGCCCCGGTCACCGCCAACGCGTTCGCCTCGCTGAACCGGCTCGCGCCGGGGCGGATCGACTTCGGCGTCGGCACCGGCTTCACCGGCCGCCGCACCATGGGCCTGGGCGCGATGAAGCAGAGCGACATGGAGGAGTACATCCGCGTCGTCATGGCCCTGCTCGACGGCGAGACGACCGACTTCACCATCGAGGGCGAGCCACGCAAGGTCACCTTCCTCAATCCCGAGCTTGGGCTGATCAACCTGCGCGACGCGGTGCGGCTGCACATCTCGGCCTATGGCCCGCGCGGCCGGGCGCTGACCGCGAAGCTCGGCGCCGGCTGGCTGAACTTCGTCGGCGACGTGGCGGGCGGCGTGGCCGCCATGCACGCCATGCGCGAAAGCTGGCAGCGCAGCGGCAACGACCCGGCGGATCTCTCGGCCGTGGCCTTCGCCCTGGGCTGCGTGCTGCAGCCGGGCGAGGCGGCCGACGGCGAGCGCGCCATGGCGCAGGCCGGCCCGCGGGCCGCCGTGCTGCTGCACCGCGCCGCCGACGAGGCGCTGTCCGGCCTGCCCAACACCGCGCCGGTGCCGCCGGAACTGGCCGACTCGGTTGCCGGCTATGTCGCGCTGGCGAAGCGCTTCGAGCCGGCGGATGCCCGCTACCTGGCCAACCATCGCGGCCACCTGATGACGGTGAAGGACATCGAGCGGCCCTATGTGACGGCCGACCTGATCCGGCGGACGACGTTCACCGCGACCGAGCCCGTGCTGCGCGACCGCATCGCCGCCCTGCGCGACGCCGGCTACACGCAGTTCGCCATCCAGCTCGTCCCCGGCCAGGAGCAGGCTATCGAGGACTGGGCGCGCATCAAGGCGGCGTTTCGGTAAAGATCCTGAACTGCAACGATACGCGAAATGTGAGCCGCCTGCCGTTCACAACTCGCGCCACGCTTGACCAAGATCAACGCGGCCGGGCCCGTGCCGTCCGATCAATCCGGCCACTGAACCGGCAGGGGGACTGCGTTGCCATGGCTCATCCTGGTTTTCTTCGCTCCACGCTGATCGCGACCGCCGCCGTGTGCGCCATGGCGCTTGCCGCCGACACCGCACGCGCCGCGGACGGGCCGCCACCGCTGACCCCCGAGGCCCGCGAGGCGGTCGTGCAGATGGGCAAGACGCTGTCGGGCGAGGCGTTCTCCTTCCACGATCAGACCATCCGCGAATACGCCGGCGCGAACGGCGAGCCGCTCCACATCTTCCACGCCGCCGACGTCACCCTGCGCCGCCCCGATCGGCTTCTGGTCGACGTGAACGGGGACGACGGCGTCGTCCGGATGGCGTTCGACGGCAAGGCCCTGACCGTCTACAGTGCCGAAACGAACCGGTATGCGACCCTGCCGGCGCCGGGTTCCACCGAGCAGATGCTCCGGCTGGCCTCCAGCAAAATGGGCGTGGATTTCCCGCTGGCCGATCTTCTGGCGGACTCGCCGGCCGAGGCGGTGCTTTCGAATGTTACGTCAGGCTATGTGGTCAACACGGTGCCGATCGGCGGGGTTCCGTGCCGGCATCTGTTCCTGACGCAGCCGCCCGGGCTGGAACTGGAACTGTGGATCGAGGACAACGAACGCGCCCTGCCGCGCCGCCTGATCATTACTTACCGGTCGCTGCCCGGCGAGCCGCGTTTCATTGCGGAAATGTCCGGCTGGCGGCTCGACGCCCGTCCGTCGGATGCCGAATTCACCTTCCCGATGCCGGAAGGCGCGACGAAAGTGGACATCAAGCAGGAGACGCCGAAATGAGGTCCGTGCTGCTCGGTCCGGTGGTGATCGCGGCCATGTCCCTGGCGGCGCCGCATGCGTTCGGCTGGGGCACCGTCCAGGGGGCGTATGGTGGGGCCGCCTATCGCGGGCCCGCCGGCGGCGTGGCGGTGCGGGGACCCTCGGGGGCCGCCGCGG
>NZ_NHRY01000199.1 GCF_002937115.1 Rhodopila globiformis
GCAGGTCTGCGAAGGCGATCATGCCGGGAATGTGGACCGTCCGGGCGAACCAAGTGGTATCCATCCGGTATCCACGACCGGCGGGTGCTGAGTTGGGTTTCATCTAACCCATTGATTTATTGGTCGGAGCGGCGGGATTCGAACCCACGACCCCCAGTCCCCCAGACTGATGCGCTACCAGACTGCGCTACGCTCCGACCGCGGGGATGCGTTCCTTACCAGCACCCGGCCGGCGCCGCAATCCGCTTCGTGCATCGCAAGGCTGGTGTTTTCGCCCGGACGGTCCACATTCCCGGCATGATCGCCTTCGCAGACCTGCTGGAGCGCCTGGTCTTCACCCCATCCCGCAACGCCAAGATCGCGCTGCTGCGCCGCTATTTCGCGACCCAGGCGGACCCCGACCGCGGCGTCGGGCTGGCGGCGATCACCGGGGCGCTGTCGTTCACCGCCGCCAAGCCCGGCCTGATCCGCGACCTGGCCGCCACCCGCGCCGATCCGATGCTGTTCGACTGGTCGTATGACTATGTCGGCGACCTGGCGGAAACCGTCGCCCTGATCTGGCCGGCGCAGCCCACCACCGCCGAACCGCCGGGCCTCGCCGAGGTCGTCGAGACCCTGGAAACCACCCCCAAGGCGGCGCTGCCCGGCCTGGTGGCCGGCTGGCTCGACAGCGCCGACGCCTCTACCCGACTGGCGCTGCTGAAGCTGATCACCGGCGGCCTGCGCGTCGGCGCCTCGGCCCGCTTGGCCAAGATCGCGCTGGCCGACATCGGCGGCGTCAGCCCCGACGAGGTCGAGGAAGTCTGGCACGGGCTCCAACCGCCCTACCGGCCGCTGTTCGCCTGGCTGGAGGGCAGGGGGCCCCGGCCCGATCCAGCCGGCGCCCCCGTCTTCCGCCCGCCGATGCTGGCCCACCCGCTGGAGGCGGCCGATCTCGCCGCGCTCAACCCGGAAGACTGGCGGGCCGAGTGGAAATGGGACGGCATCCGCGTCCAGCTCGTCGCCACCGCCGGTGGCCGCCGGCTGTTCTCCCGCGGCGCCGACGACATCTCGGGCGCGTTCCCCGAGATCATCGACGCCATGGGCTTCCACGCCGTGCTGGATGGCGAGCTGCTGGTCGTCCGCAACGGCACGGTGGCGCCGTTCGCCGACTTGCAGCAGCGGCTCAACCGCAAGCTGGTCAGCGGCAAAATGATGCAACAGTTCCCCGTCGGCATCCATCTGTACGACCTGCTGTTCGACGGCACCGAGGACCTCCGCCCCCTGCCGTTCGACCAGCGGCGGCAACGGCTGGAGGCCTGGATCGGCCGGGAAAGGCCGGCGCGCATGGACCTGTCGCCGCTGGTCCGCTTCTCGACCCTGCAGGAGCTGATGGCGCTGCGCGACGGCGCCCGGGCGGCGTCGATCGAGGGGCTGATGCTGAAGCGCGGCGACAGCCCCTATCTGGCGGGGCGGGTCAAGGGCCAATGGTGGAAATGGAAGCGGGAGCCGCTGACCGTCGATGCGGTGATGATGTATGCGCAGCGCGGCCACGGCAAGCGCAGCAGCTTCTATTCCGACTACACGTTCGGCGTCTGGCGCGGCAACGAGCTGGTGCCCGTCGGCAAGGCCTATTCCGGCTTCACCGACCAGGAACTGGCGTTCCTCGACCGCTGGATTCGCAACCACACCATCGCCCGCTTCGGGCCGGTGCGGGAGGTGGAGAAGGCCATGGTGCTGGAGGTCGCCTTCGATGCCGTGCAGCGCTCCAACCGGCACAAATCAGGGGTTGCGCTGCGCTTCCCACGCATCGCCCGCATCCGCACCGACAAGCCCGCCGCCGAAGCCGATCGGCTGGAGACGCTGGCGGCGCTGGTGGAGGACCGCGTCGCCGCCGATTGAACGGCGTGCGACGCGGCGGCTTGTTCGGGATTCAGGATGCCTGCGATGACCCGTTTACGCGCGCAAGGCCAGGATCCAGTTCCACGCCTCGGTATAGGCCACCACCATGGAAAACACGGCGAAGACCGGCCACAGCAGCCAGCTGGTCGACGGGCTGTTCCTGACCCGATTCTCGCTGCGCCCCATGTAGCGAAGGCTCCCGAATGCCACCACCAGCATGACGGCGCCGCCGATGGCCTGCATGTAAACAGGCTGCGTGGCGAGGCTGTAGTACAGCAGACCGCCGATGATCACCCACAGCGCCGCCAGCGCGAAGAGGTGGAACAACTGGAGCGCCAGCCAGCCGTTCTTGGCGGCATTGAATTCCGACCGGCGGAACCGCAGGCGGACTTCGTTGAACGTAACGAGAATGGCGGCGGCCGTGTAGGCTGTGATCAGCCACGGCGGATCTGCCAGCACGGTGAGCAGCCACGTCGGATGGGCAAGAATGTCATTCATGTTCGCGCACTCCCTATTATAGTGCAAGACCGGAACGCCTTCGCGCTTACGCCAATTGTAAGGCACCCGCAATGGACCAGCACGCGAATCCGTGGCTTTGCCCTGCCCCGTCACGCTATTGACGATTTTTTGGCCGCATGCTGGCCTCGGCCGCAACACCGGGGAGGACACAATGGCCCTGACCACCAGCACGACCCGCCAGCGGCTGCAGGCGGGGCACATGGCGCTTGGCTTCGGCGTGCATCACCTGCGCAGCGTCGCCGCACCGGTGCTCGCCGCCGCCACCGGGCACGACTGGATGTTCATCGACACGGAGCACGGCGCCTTCTCCGTGCAGGAAGCCACGCAGTTGTGCCTCGCCGCGCTGCCGACGGGGGTGACGCCGATTGTGCGCGTCTGCGCCGGCGCGCTGGACGAGGCGACGCGGGCGCTGGACAACGGCGCCCTGGGCATCGTCGTGCCGCACGTGGACACCGCGGCGCAGGCGCAGCGTGTCGCCGATGCCTTCCACTACCCGCCGATGGGCCATCGCAGCTGGGGCGGGCCACCGGCGGTGTACGGCTACCAGCCGCCCGCCACCGCCGAGGCGCAGGCCGCGATCAACGCCGAGATCCTGACCATCGTGATGGTGGAAAGCCCCGAGGCCGTGCGCAACGCCGACGCCATCGCCGCGGTTGCGGGGGTGGACGTGCTGTTCATCGGCACCTCCGACCTGACCGCCGAACTGGGCATTTCCGGCCAGATGGGCCATCCCGGGGTGATCGAGGCCTACCAGGCCGTCGGCGACGCCTGCCGCCGGCACGGCAAGGTGCTGGGCATGGGTGGCGTCTACGACCGGGAGAACGCGGCGCGCTACGTCGCCATGGGCGCGCGGTTCCTGCTGACCGGGTCGGACCACAGCTATATCGTCGCCGGCGCGGGCGAGCGGATGGCGTTCTTCCGCGGCCTTGCGAACGCGCCCTTGTGACCAAACATTAATGCAACTGTGCCGTCGCATTCGCCGTTGGCGGCGGCATGGCAACTTTGCAATCTGCTTTGGGCGGCCTCAACGCCGCCACCAACCTTCCCTCGAACGTGCTGGGCATCTCGCCCATGCAGTTCATCAAGCAGGACACGCTGCCGGCGCCGCAGGGCGGCAGCTACAGCGCGGTATATGCCTTTGGCGACAGCCTGTCGGATGCCGGCAACATCTCCTACGCCACGCTGCATCAGTTGCCGGTGTCGTCGATCTACAGCGACGGACGGTTCTCCAACGGCCCGATCTGGGTGCAGGACCTGTCACAGCAGCTCGGCCTGCCGCCGGTGTCGCCGAGCCTGACGGGCGGCACCGACTATGCCTATGGCGGGGCCCAGACCGGGGCGACCGCGGTGCATGCCGCCAATCCGTCCGACCTGCCGTCGCAGCTGGGCCAGTTCGTCACCAACGTGCCGAACCCGTCGCCCAATGCGCTGTACACCGTCTGGGCCGGCTCGAACGACGTGCTGACGATCGCCAACGCGACGTTGACGCCGGCGCAGCAGCACGCGGCGGTGCAGCAGGCGGTGGGCAACGAGACGAACTTCCTAAACGGGCTGATCGCCCACGGCGCGAGGAACCTGGTGGTCCTGGACGTGCCCGACCTGGGCAAGACGCCGTATGAAACCGCGCGCCCGCTCAGCGACGCGACGTCGAGCGCCCTGGCGCAGCAGTACAACGCGGAACTGGGGCAGTCGATCCAGCAGATCGTGGCAACCCACGCGGCTTCGATCGATTACGTCGATACCTATTCGCTGCTTGACACCGTCATAGCCAATCCGGGCGCCTACGGCTTCAGCAACGTGACGCAGCCGGTATGGAACGGCAACCTGACGAACGGAAGCAGCGGCACGCTGGCCGCGACCGGGGCGGCGCAGAACGGCTACCTGTTCTTCGACGACCTGCACCCGACCACGGCGACACAGTCCCTGCTGGCGCAGGGCGTCGCGCAGTCGATCCCGCACACCGCATAAAAAGTCACAAGGAAATGATGACGATATGATCGGGATCGGCCGACGCTGTTAAGCCGTATTGAGTTCAGCGCACCGTCCTCTCCGCGTCATGGTCCGTGAGGCGCGCTTGCGGGACTGATCGCGGTAAACGGGTGGACGGCGGGCCTGCGCCCGCCATGACGCGGAGGGGCCGGTGCCTTGCGCCCGGGCCTCGGTTATGTGCGGACGGGTACCAAGCGGCGAATCGATACGCGGCCGCCGCCACGTTGCGTCCAAGGCGGCGGCTGAATCAGCGTTCGGCGCCCGACCGGCGGAACGCCCAGAAGGCAAATCCCAGCAGGGAGAGGACGACCAGGATTCCGGTCATCACTGCGATAGCGTAAGCCTCGGCAAACGAGATCGCTTCGACCGTGCCGGCAAGAAAGGCCCCCATGACCAGGAGCCGCCATGCCCGCAAATCGATGCCGGCGATGAAGACGCTCATGGCAATGAACGTCAGCAACGTCAGGCCGACTGCATCGTCATTCATCAGTCCGCGTACCGGCGAAAGCATCAGGATGTACATGGCAGCGCCAACTGTAAGCCATTGCGCAAGCTGCTTGAAGAACACCCCGGTGTGGTCCCCATCGTTCGCCTTGATCCGCCATCCTTCAAGGATGCAGACCAGCGCTGCGACGGGCGTGTAGAGCGCCCAGTAGAACTCTTTGGGCCGGCCGGTCAGAGTCGTCCACGCCATGCCGACGATCGCGCCGGCGCCGAGGATGAGAAACGGCAGCGCATGGATGAACCATTTGACGAAATGCGGCCTGTGCTTCGGCCTTTGACCTTCCGGGAGTACGCTTCCTGCTCGTTCTGTCAGTACTATATCAGACATGTTGACGTCCTTTCTGATGGCGAAGATACCGAAACAGCCTGCTGTTTCGTTGCGATGCAGGGACGCCGGCACTGCCGTTCGGCGTCTGCTCGCCAAAAGGCTGGTTCTCGGTCATCACCCTGACTGGGAATGCGTGATTGGCACGTCATGACGCATTGGCCGGGTGCGCAGCCCGATCCGGAACGCCGGCTGATGGCCAGCCGGCGACGGGGCCTGATGTCGCGTGCCCTTCGGCGGCATTCAGCCGATGGTTGGGTCCAGGCCGCGGATTTGAGCGACGGCCTGGCGCTGGTTTCGATTCGGCTTCGATATGCGCATGCCGCTGTGCGGTATGTTTGCGGTGCATGGTTCGTTCCAGGGCCGCCGAACAAATTTCGCCCATGCAGGATTCTCCTGTGCTGGACGGCTTATCCGTTTCGCTGGCGGCAACCTGATGGAGGCGGTACCCTGACGGGACACAGTCTGACGCGGGATGATCTAGATCAATCTTTCGGGCAATTAATCTCGGCTGCCCCTGGCCTTGACTCGTGCGACGGCAGGTCTTGCCCTTGTCTGATCAGACGATTCGCCGTCCTCACGTATCGGTTTGACGCGTGCAAGGGATGCAAAGGGTGCGCCCGAGAGTAACCGCCGTATGGGACGCATTCATGGCGAGCCGGGCTGCACAACGCCGTCATGGCGGGCGCAGGGCCGCCGTGACGCGGACGGGCCGTGCCTTGCACCCGATGCCGCGGTTATTCGCGGACGCGCCCAGAGATGGCATGAGGCGGAACGAATGCTTCATGTAAATGCCATTCGGGTTCGCCCCCAGCCGACCGAAACCGAGCATGGAGAGTCGATGTCTCGTCGATTCCCCAGGCGCGGCACTCACCCCCGGTGGACGTTGCCGCTGCGCACCGGAATCCCCGTCTGCTCGTAGCAGACCCGCGCCAGTTCCGCCACGCCGTCGCGGATGGTCTGCGCGTCCGGCATGGCGAAGCACAACCGCAGGCAGTTGCTGGAATTGCCGGCGCTGACCGCCCAGTCCGGGCCGGGATTGAAGGCGATCCCGGCCTCGGCGGCGGGTTTCACCAGCTTGCGCACGTCGATCGCGGGCGGCAGCCGGATCCACAGGAAGATGCCGCCCTTCGGCATCCAGCACTCGGCCGAGGCGCCGAACTCGCGCCCCACCGCCTCGGTCATCGCCGTCAGCTTGTCGTGCAGCACGCCGTTCAGGTGGCCGACATGGTCGTCGAAGTGGCGGGAAAAATATTCCGCGACGATCATCTGGTCCAGCGCGCCGGTGCCGCTGTCGCCCTTCAGCGGCAGCAGCCGGCGCATCAGGTCCCAGCCGGCGATCAGGTAGCCCAGCCGCAGCGCGGGGGCGAGCGATTTCGAGAACGATCCGATGTGCAGCACGCAGTCCGGCGCCAGCGCATACAGCGCCGGCGGGGCTTCAATTCCTTTCCATAACAAATCGGCATAGCACTCGTCCTCGAAGATCGCGACGTTATGCTGCCGTGCCAGCTTGATCAGCGCCTGGCGGCGGTCGAGCGGCAGGATGCTGGCGGTGGGGTTCTGGATGGTCGGGATGGTGTAGATGAATTTCGGCGTGATCCCCTTGGCCTTCAGGTCGTCAAGCTGTTGCGCCAGCGCCTCGATGACGATGCCGTTGGCGTCCAGCTTCATGCCCTCCAGCGTCGCCCCCAGCTTGCGGAACCGGTTCAGCGCGCCCTGGTAGCAGTATTCCTCGGCCAGGACGGTATCGCCCGGATCGATCAGCAGCTTGCTGATCATGTCGATCCCCTGGCCCGAGCCCGTGGTGATCAGGATGTCGTCGATCGATGCCTTGATGCCGCGGTGGCGCGCCGACTTCTCCGCCACGAACCGGCGCAGCGCCGGATAGCCCTGCGGGCCCAGGCCGAGGTTGTAGATCGCCAGCTTCGGCCCCTCGCGCCGCAGCACGGATGCGGCCGCCTCGATCAGGCCCTCGACCGGGATCTGCGCGGGATCGTTGTTGCCGCCGATGAAGTAATATTTCGGGAAGGGCGTCCAGCGCACTGCCGGCTCCGGCAGATCAGCGCTGAAAAGCCTGGAGTAGTCGAACATGCTGCAGTCCCCCCTGTCCCGTTGCGCAAAAGGCTAGCACCGGCAGGGGCGGCGGGCAAAACCTGCCGCGGTCCGCCCGGCGCACCGTTCACTGCTTGCCGGGTCGACCGGTCGTCACATCGTGGTCTGCATGTCCGCGTCCACGCTGATCGCCTGGCCGCTGACCGTTGCGCCGAACGGGCTGGCGAGGTACAGCGCCATGTTGGCGATGTCCTGCTGCGTGACGAAGCATTTCAGGCTGGTGGTCGCCACGGTGCGCTCGGTCATTTCGTTTTCCGAGATCCCCGCCGCCTCGGCCTTCGCCTTGATCACCGCGCGGATGCGCGGACCGTCCACCGGCCCCGGCAGGATCGCGTTCACCCGGATGCCGTCCGGCCCCAGTTCGATCGACAGCGACTTGGTGAAGCCGATGACGCCCCATTTCGCTGCCGAATAGGGCGCGCGCAGCCTGAAGCCGAACCGCCCGGCCGCCGAGGACAGATTGACGATCGCCCCGCCGCCCGCCGCCCGCAGCGCCGGGATCGCCCGCCGCGATGTCGCGAACATCGAGGCGAGGTCGATGCGCAGCGTCGCCTCGACCTGGTCCGGGGTCACCTCCTCGACCAGCGCCGTCGGCCCGGCGATGCCGGCGTTGTTGACCAGCACGTCCAGGCCGCCCAGGTGCTTCACCGCCGCGTCGACGAACGCCTCGCACTGCGTCGCGTCGCCGGCGTCGGCGCGCATCCCCGGGTGGCCGCAGCGCGCCAGCGCCTGCGTGTCGACGTCGCTGACGAACACCTGCGCGCCGCAGAACACGAAGCTGTCGGCCATGATTTTGCCGATGCCGTTCGCACCGGCCGAGATCGCCACCTTGTATCCGGTCAGGTCCACCGTCAGCGGCGTGTTGGCTCCGGTTACCATGCGCATATTCCCCTTTTCCCAGTCCCGGTTAAGCTGATGGTCCTGATCAGGCGGGGAGGCAAGGCCATGGTCAAGGCAAGGAAGTGTAGCAAAGTGCCCAAGCGGCGGGCCGCAGTCCGGCCGCCGATGGCAAGCGGCCAGGGCGAGGCGGAATGACCGGCGCCAGTCAGCAGAGATTACAGCAGACCGCAGGTCGCTTGGGACGGGACGACGGCGTTCCTTCACCGTCATGGCGGGCGCAGGCCCGCCATCCACGCCTGGCGGTGTCGAGTCCATGCAAAGGCGTGGACGGCGGCCCGGAGCCTGTGCGCGGGCCCTTGTCCCGGGTAGCCGCCACGACGATCGGGGCAGAGCCCTCCACCCGAACTCGATTCCCAACCGACCTGCGGTTTGCTGTAGCAATGCGCCTGCCAGGGACGCACGCGTCCTTAGTGGCTCTGTGTCTTAGTGTTAAAACAGCAGAACGAACCGCAAGAACCCGTCCGGCGGGGCGTGCCTCCCAGTCGGGGTCTGTGCCCTTGCGCCGTCGGTTTCAACACAAAGACACTAAGCCACTAAGTTCGATGCCTCCGGTAATCCATCGCGATGCGATACGAATCAGGCAAGCGCAAACCAGAACGTTACTTGACCGCACCTGGCCTGCCGTGGCCTTACCTAAAACTTGATTGAATCTCGCCTTTCCGCAACGGACAAGCACAGGAGGAAACAATGAAAATCGGCTTCATCGGGCTGGGCATGATGGGCGCCGGCATGGCTTCCAACCTGCAGAAGGCCGGCCATGACCTCGTGGTGCACGACCTGACGCGGCAGGCGGCCTCGAAGCACCTGGCCGCCGGCGCCGCCTGGGCGGACAGCCCGCGCGCGGTCGCCGAAACCTGCGACCTCGTCTTCACCTCGCTCCCCACGCCGCCCGACGTGCAGAAGGTCGGCCTGGGCGAGGACGGCCTGGTCGCCGGTTTCCGCCGCGGCGCCGCCTGGTTCGACCTGTCCACCAACGCGGTGGACGTCGTCCGGTCGTTGCACGCGGCATTGGCCGACAAGGGCGTCGACTTCCTCGACGCCCCGGTCAGCGGCGGCCCGCACGGCGCTGCCAGCGGCCGCCTCGCCATCTGGGTCGGCGGCGACCGCGCGGTGTTCGACCGTTATCAGCCGGTGCTGGCCGCCATGGGCGACCAGGCCGCCTACATCGGCCCTATCGGTGCCGGAACGATCGCCAAGCTGGTGCACAACGCCTCCTCCGCCGCTGTCAACGTTGTGTTGGCCGAGGTCTTCACCATGGGCATCAAGGCCGGCGTCGAGCCGCTGGCGCTGTTCGAGGCGGTGCGCCAGGGCGCCTCCGGCCGCAGCCGCATGTTCGATCGCCTGGCGGATCATTTCCTCACCGGCCGCTACGAACCGGCCGACTTCGCCCTGCGCCTGCTGCACAAGGACGTGTCGTTGGCTTGCCAACTGGCGCGCGAGGTCCAGGTGCCGATGCGCCTGACCAACCTGGCGCTGATGGAACTGACCGAGGCGCTGAACCGTGGCTGGGGCACGCGCGATTCCCGCGTCGGCGCGCTGCTGCAGCAGGAACGCGCCGGCATCCCGCCGATCGCGGTGCCGCCGGAGAAGATCAAGGCCGTGCTGGAATCGGATCGAAAGTAAGGAGAACGCAGCATGCAACTCGGCGCCCTCGTGCCATTCACAGACACCGGCGGCGATCCGTCGCTGGTGCGCGATTTCGCCCTGGCCGTTGAAGCCATGGGCTACGATTTCCTGGAAGCGCCCGACCATGTGGTGGGCGGCAATCCTGCAACGAATGCCGGCACGGACCCGCGCCGCGGCATCGCTGACGACATGTTCCACGATCCGTTCGTCCTGCTGGGCTACCTCGCCGCGGCGACGACGAAGCTGACCTTCTTCACCGGCGTGCTGATCGTCGCGCAGCGCCAGACCGTGCTGGTGGCGAAACAGGCGGCCTGCCTCGACGTGCTGTCCGGCGGGCGTTTCCGCCTGGGCGTCGGCGTCGGCTGGAATCCGGTGGAATTCACCGCGCTGAACGAGAATTTCCACAACCGCGGCCGCCGGTCCGAGGAACAGGCGCAGGTGATGCAGGCGCTGTGGTCGCAGCCCTACGTCACGTTCAAGGGCCGCTACCACACCATCGACGACGCCGGCATCAACCCGCGCCCCACGTCCGGCCGCGTGCCGCTGTGGTTCGGCGGGCATCACGAGCACACCCTTCCGCGCATCGCCAAATGGGGCGACGGCTGGATGCCGAACGCCTATCCGCCAGACCAGGCCGCGCTCGACATTTTCGCGGAACTTCGCCGCCTGACCGAGGCCGCGGGACGCGATCCGGCGTCCATCGGCATCGAGGTCTGGACCTCCTGCGGCCAGGGGGCGGAGGCCGACTGGCGGCGCGAAATCGAATTCTGGAAGCGCGCCGGCGCCAGCCATATCTGCCTGACCACCACGTTCGGCCGCCGTCACCACCATCGCATCGCCGGCAGAACAATCGCCGATCATCTGGCGGCGCTGAAGCGCTACCGCGCGGCGGTGGCGGACATTCTTTAGAAGGAACGGACTATGCAACTGGGCGCATCGCTTCCGGTCGCCGACATCGGCCCCGATCCGTCGGTCATCCGCGACTACGCGCAGGCCATCGAGGGCCTGGGCTACGACTACCTGCAGGCGCCGGACCACGTGCTGGGCGCCAACCCGGCGACCGTCGCGGGGCAGGGCCGGGTGGGCACCGGCGAGAACCCCTATCACGATCCGTTCGTGCTGTTCGGCTTCCTCGCCGGCTGCACGCAACGTATCGGCTTTGCGCCGGGCGTGCTGATCCTGGCGCAGCGCCAGGCGGTGCTGGTGGCGAAGCAGGCGGCGTGCCTCGACGTGCTGTCGAACGGCCGCCTGCGCCTGGGCGTCGGCGTCGGCTGGAACAAGGTGGAATTCACCGGCCTGAACGAGGTCTTTTCCAATCGCGGCCGCCGGTCGGAGGAGCAGGTACAGGTGATGCAGGCGCTGTGGTCGCAGCCCTACGTGACGTTCAAGGGCCGCTACCACACGATCGAGGGTGCCGGCCTCAACCCGCGCCCCGCCTCCGGTCGCATCCCGGTGTGGTTCGGCGGCCATGCGGAACAGACGCTGCAGCGGGTGGCGAAATACGGCGACGGCTGGATGCCGCTGGCCTATCCCGCCGATGACTCCGCGCTGTCGGTGTTCGCGAAACTGCGCGACCTGGTCAAGGCCGAGAGCCGCGATCCCGCGACGGTCGGGCTGGAGGTGTGGCAGTCGCTCGGTTCGGCGGACGAGAACGCCTGGCGGCGGGAGTTCGAATTTTGGAAGCGGGCCGGCGTGACGCATGTGACGGCGCACACGACGTTCGCCGTGGGCCATCACAAGCGGATCGCGGGACGCAGCGCGGCCGATCACCTGGCGGCGGTGAGGCGGTTCCGGGAGGTGGTGGCGGATCTGTTGTAGCGGGTGGTCCGGGCGTGTGAAACGGTCCTGTCCCTGGGGATGGCCGGGCGTATTCCCATTGGCGTCAGGAGAGGGCCTAGGCGGGGGCATGTCTGGCGGCCCTGTCGCGCCGGCCGTCACGGCGGCGGTGCCGCGGTCAAGCAGGGCCGCAGGCCACCGCGCAGCGGCGCGACGCGTGCTTGAGGGTGGCAGTGCCCGGCCTCACCATGATGAAGGCCGGGCCATACCAGCCGCGATTGCGGAACGATAACGCGTGTCCAAAATTCGGGAAACTGGATGATGAAGCCGAAACAAAAAAGACAGTTGCTCCGCGACCCAAAGACAGTTGCTCCGCGACCCTCAGCTTTCCTCTGTGGTTACATATCAGGACGATCCACCCGCACGCCCGCCGCCAACGACCCTCAACCACCGGAAACGCAGGCACCAGCCGCCCCCGCCACCCCAGGCTCGCTGCTTCCGCTCCCATCGGCTCGAACGCAATCCCGCCACCACTCGAACAGCGGCTCGTCAAAACGGAAACGACGGGGCGGGCCGGCTCACCTGGCCGTTGCGGCGGCGCGGACCGCTCGCTTCACCAGACGAAGGGCACCAGCCGCCAGTTGCCCGCCGCGTAGGCTGCGTATTCAGGGAACGTGCGGCGCAGCAGGTCCTCCTCGTAATAAATGCGGCGGATCTGGATCGCCAGGTGCGCCACGAAGATGGCGATCGTCACCGGCGAGAGGAACTGCAGCACGGTCCCCGACACGGCAACCTCCTCGGCGAAATAGAGCGGGTGGCGCAGCCAGCGGTAAGGGCCGCTCCGCACCACCTTGCGCGCCTGCGGCACCAGGCTGAACGCGCGGCCCAGGTGGGCGACCGTGACCAGGGTCAGCACCATGCCGAGGATGACAAGCCCCGCCGAAGCCAGGTTCAGCGCGGCAGAGCCCGCGGGGCTGCCCAGCACGGGAATCGTCCACGGCAGGTAGGTGCCGACGAACGCCGCCGCCCGCGGCGCAATCCCCTCCGCCTCGGCCTTGGCCGGCGGGCGCAGCAGCAGCAGCACGCACAGGATCGCGTAGAAGGCCGCGGCACTGGCCCTTGCGACGAGTTGCGGGGCCGTCGCCGAGGCGCCTGGAATGGGCGCGGAAACCTCGAACGCGAGCGCCAGGTACCACAGCCCGCCCATGGTGCGCATGGCGAGGTCATAGCCGCGGCTCGCGCGCAGGCGGCGGAACAGGCGGCCATTCGGGGTGCCAATCGAGATGTCGGTCGGGGTGCCAGTGCTCATGGTGGTGTTTCCAGGTCGGTCATGCCCGGCGCGACGGTCCGTTTCCGGGGAATCCGGGCCGGAAATCGTGGAACCCGCGACGTTCGGGTATCCGGACGCCGGCGGTTCGGTGCAAGTGGTCAACCCGGTCGCGGCCGGAATGCATCCTGCCAGTCCCGGAAGGCCTGATAGCAATAGCGAAGGCGGCCAAGGTAGGACCGTGTCGCGGGGTCCTTGACTCCCATCGCCTGCCACACGGCCTGATCCTGCGGGTCCGGGCCTCGGCGCAGCTTGATCATGCACTGGTTGACCATCGCCGGGCGGCTGACCCAGTCGGTGAGGAGGAATGAGTAGGACGCAACCGGGTCGGACGGATGCGTCAACCGAACCATCGCCAGCGACGCCACCACAGCGACGAAGGCAGCCCAGGCAAGAGCTTTCACATCATTTCTTCCATTTGCTCCGGATCTTCCTATTTCCTCTATGGGGGCAATTGGGGAATCAATATAATTTGAGTAGCTCACCGTGGAACGGCGCTACACTGCGCCTCGCCGAGAGCACGGAACGCGGTGCCGGTTCCTATGCCGCCCCAATGCGCTGTTTAACGTTGGTCATGCGGCACCGGCAAGGCGGGATCGCCCCGGTCATCCGTTCGGCCGCGCCGCTCCCTGCCGCAGCGGCAGGTTCGTGCGGTACACCACCCGCTTCAGCGCCAGCGCCGTCTCGATCGACTGTACGCCCGGAATCCGCGTCAGCCGCCCGCGCAGGAACGCCTCGTACGACGCCACGTCCGCCGCCACCACGCGCAGCAGGTAGTCGGCCGCGCCGGTCATCTCGTACATCTCCATCACCTCCGGGTACGTCCCGACCGCCCGCTCGAACGTCCGCAGCGTCTCGTCGGCGTGATTCGCCAGCTTCACCGAGACGAAGACGTTCACCGGCAGCCCGACCTTGTCCTGGTCCAGCAGCGCGACATAGCGCTGGATGACGCCGGCCTCCTCCAGCAGGCGCTGCCGCCGGTGCGAGGGCGACGGCGACAGGTGCGCCGCCTCGCTCAGGTCCTGCGCCGTGGCCCGGCCGTTGCTCTGCAGCACCTCCAGGATCGCCAGGTCCAGCCGATCGAGCGCCATCGAGCCTCCGTGACGTCAGGCGCAGGATTTTGACGCTTTCTGCCAAAAAACACCATCGCCCCCCCCAACTCTGGCAAGCTTTCCCATGGTGTCGTACCTACCTTGTCAAAGAGAGGAAACCCGGAGGGGAACAACGCCCATGGACATCGGTCTCGGCCACGCCGGCATCACCCTGGACTCCCGCTTCACCGATCTCGATCGACCGGTGCTGCTGACCGGCATCCAGGCGCTGCTGCGGCTGCTGCTGGAGCAGCACCGGCTCGACGCCGCCGCCGGGCTGCGCACCGCGGCGCTGGTGTCGGGCTATCGCGGCTCGCCGCTCGGCATGCTGGACCGCGAGTTGTGGATGCAGAAGGCGCTGATGGGGGCGCATGACATCCGCTTCGAGCCGGGCGTCAACGAGGACCTCGCGGCCACCATGATCTACGGTACGCAGGAACTCAACGCTTTCCCGGGCGCGAAGTACGACGGCGTGTACGGGATGTGGTACGGCAAGGGGCCTGGCGTGGACCGCTCGGGCGACGCCTTCCACTGCGCCAACATGGCCGGCACGCACAGGTATGGCGGTGTGCTGGCGATCGCCGGCGACGACCACGGGGCGCATTCCTCGACCTATCCGCACCAGACCGAATACGTGTTCCAGAACTGCTTCATCCCGGTGCTGAACCCAGCCTCGGTGCAGGACGTGCTGGACCTCGGCCTCGCCGGGTATGCACTATCGCGCTATGCCGGCGTCTGGGTCGCCATGAAGACCACCGCCGAGACGATGGAGCAGGCCTCCACCGCCGTCGTCCCGTCCGCCCGCTTCTTCGCCACGCCGGACTTCGCGCTGCCGCCACACGGGCTGAACTTCGACCACACGCTGAAATTCCCGGCGGACCGCGCCGAGCTGGAACGGCGGATGCTGGAGGAGCGGATGCCGGCGGTGCTCGCCTGGGCCCGCGCCAACCGGCTCGACCGGGTGACCAGCGGCGGCCCGGACGCGACCATCGGCCTGGTGACCGTCGGCAAGGCGCACGAGGACACGCTGCACGCGTTGCGCCGCATGGGGCTGGCGGACCACCCGCAGATCGCGGTGTACAAGATCGCCATGACCTGGCCGCTGGAGACCGAGGGCCTGCGCGACTTCGCCCACGGCAAGCGCGCCATCCTGGTGATCGAGGAAAAGCGCAGCTTCGTGGAAAGCCAGATCCGCGACGCTTTGTACCACCTGCCCGCCGGCGAACGCCCGGAGATCAGCGGCAAGACCACCCCGCGCGGCGAAGCGCTGCTGTCGCCGCTGATGGAACTGTCGCCCGAGATCGTCTCTGGCGGCCTCGCCGCGTTCCTCGGCAAGGCCGGGCTGAACCTGCCCGCGCCGCCGGCGCCGATTGTGGCCGAGCGCCCGGCCGGCCTGCTGCGCCGCATCCCCGCCTTCTGCGCCGGCTGCCCGCACGCGACCTCGACGAAACTGCCCGACGGCAGCTTCGCCAGCGCTGGAATCGGCTGCCACTTCATGGCAATGGATGATGGCCCGCAGACCCGCACCTTCACCCACATGGGCGGCGAGGGCGCGCCGTTCGTCGGCCTGTCGAGCTTCACCGAGGTGAAGCACATGTTCGCCAATATCGGCGACGGCACCTACCAGCACTCCGGCAGCATGGCGATCCGCCAGGCGGTCGCGGCCAATACGCGCATCACCTACAAGCTGCTGTTCAACGACGCCGTCGCCATGACCGGCGGCCAGCCGGCCGAGGGCGCGCCGACGGTGCCGCGCATCGCCGCCCAGCTTGCCGCCGAGGGGGTGAAGCGCATCGCCGTCGTCGCGGACGAAGCAGACCGCCTGCCGCCCGCCGCCGACTTGCCGCCCGGCGTTACCCGCCACACCCGCGAGGAACTGGACGCTGTGCAGCGGTCGCTGCGCGACTACGACGGCCCCTCGGTGCTGATCTACGACCAGGTCTGCGCCACCGAGAAGCGCCGCCGCCGCAAGCGCGGCAGCATGGCGCAACCGACGCGCCACGTCGTCATCAACGAAGCCGTCTGTGAGAACTGCGGCGACTGCTCGGTCCAGTCCAATTGCATTGCCATCGAGCCGGTGGAGACCGAATTCGGCCGCAAGCGCCGGATCAATCCCACCAGTTGCAACGTGGACCTGTCCTGCCTGAAGGGCTTCTGCCCCAGCTTCGTCAGCCAGGCCGGCCCACCCGCCGCGCCGGACGCCGACACCCACTGGCAGGCACAGGAGGCAGACCTCGCCGCCGGGCTGCCGGTGCCGTTGGTGCCGCCGCTGGGTATCTGGCGCGGCCTGTTCGCCGGCATCGGCGGCGGCGGCATCGTCACCTCCGGCGCCATCCTGGCGATGGCGGCGCACCTGGAGGGCAGGGCGGTCAAGACGCTCGACTTCACCGGCCTGGCGCAGAAGAACGGCGCGGTGGTGGCGCATGTGCAGATCGCGGCGGATGAGGCGGCATTGGACGTCGTGCGCATCCCGCTCGGCACCGCGGACCTGATGCTGGCCGCCGACATGGCGGTGGGCTGCCAGCCGGGGGTGCTGGAGCGCAACGCGAAGGGCACCGCCGTCATCGGCAACCTCGACCTGGCCGCCACCGCCGAGTTCAAGCGCGACGCCAGCCTGCCGATCGACGCCGCGCTGCACCGGCGCACCATCGAGAAAGTGACCGACCCCGGCCGCTCCGTCTGGCTGCACGGTGTGCGGCTGGCCGAGCGGCTGTTCGGCAACGCCCAGGCAATGAACACCATGCTGCTGGGCCTGGCCTGGCAGCGCGGCCTGGTGCCGGTGCAGGAGGGCGCCATTCTGCGCGCCATCGAGCTGAACGGCGCGGCGGTGACGCTGAACAAGCGCGCCTTCCTGTGGGGCCGCATCCTGGCCGAGCAGCCGACGCTGGCCGAGCAGATCCTGCACGGCGTCACCGAGGGCCCGCCGCAGGACCTGGACGCCCTGATTGCCCACCGTGCCAAGGCGCTGGCCGCCTACCAGTCACCGCGCTATGCGGCGCGCTACCGCAGCCTGGTCCAGCTGGTGACCGTGCGCGAGACGGCGGTATCCGGCGCGCCCGGCCGCCTGTCGCGTGCCGTGGCCGAGGGCCTGTATCGCGTCATGGCCTACAAGGACGAGTACGAGGTCGCCCGCCTGCACGCCGCTGCCACCTACGGCGACAAGCCTGTGTTCCATATGTCGCCGCCGCTGATCTGGGGCATCGACAAGGCCACCGGCCGCCGCGGCAAGATCGCCGTGCCCGGCTGGCTCGGGCTGCCGCTGTTCCGCGTGCTGCGGCACGGCAAGGCGCTGCGCGGCACGGTGCTCGACCCGTTCGGCTACCAGGCCGAGCGCCGGCAGGAGAGGGCGCTGATCGGCCAGTACGAGGCGGATCTGCGCCTGATCCTAGACACGCTGAGCCCCGGGACGCTCGAGACGGCCGTGGCGCTGGCGGACCTGCCCGACCAGGTCCGCGGCTTTGGCCCGGTGAAGGATGCCAACCGGGCGAAGGCGGCGGTGCGGCGGGCCGCGCTGCGCGATGGGCTGTCCCGGCCCGAGCCGGTGGCGATGGCGGCGGAGTAGGGCTGGGGAGGGCGTGGGG
>NZ_NHRY01000200.1 GCF_002937115.1 Rhodopila globiformis
CCCCCGGGCACGTCCCCCGGGCAGGTCCCCCGGCCTCTTCAGGCGTTCACGTCGATCACCACCCGCCCACGGGTCTCCCCCTTCAGGATCCGGCCGCCGAGCTCCGGCAGCGCCCGCAGCGGCGCCGTCTCGGTCATGGCATCCAGCCGGTCCATCGGCAGATCGCGCACCAGCCGCTGCCAGGCTTCCTGCCGCTCCGGCATCGGGCACATCACGGAGTCGATGCCCAGCAGGTTGACGCCGCGCAGCAGGAACGGAACGACCGTGGTCGCCAGCTCGGCGCCGCCGGCCAGGCCGCAGGCCGCCACGCTGCCGCGGTACGCCATCTGCGTCAGGATGGTCGCCAGCGTGGTGCCGCCGACGGCATCGACCGCCCCGGCCCAGCGCTCGCTGTCCAGCGGCCGTTGCGGCGCCTTCGCCAGCTCCGCCCGGTCGATGATTGCGCTTGCGCCCAGGCCGCGCAGGTAGTCGTGCATCGCCGCGCGCCCGGTGGAGGCGACGACCGTGTGGCCCAGCCGCGCCAGCACGGCGGTGGCAACGCCGCCGACGCCGCCGGCGGCGCCAGTCACCAGAACCTCCCCTGCCCCCGGCGTGAGCCCACGGCGCTCGAGCTGCATGACTGCGAGCATGGCGGTGAAGCCGGCGGTGCCGATGGCCATCGCGTGCTTGCTCGTCAATCCGCCGGGCAGCTTCACCAGCATCGAGGCCTTGACCCGCGCCTTCTGGGCAAACCCGCCCCACTGCACCTCGCCGACACGCCAACCGGTCAGCACGACCGTGTCGCCGGGCCGAAAATCCGGCGAGTCCGAGCGCTCGACGGTGCCGGCGAAGTCGATGCCGCCGACATGCGGGTACTTGCGCACCAGGCGGCCGAGGCCGTTCAGGATCAGCCCGTCCTTGTAGTTCAGCGTCGAATATTCAACCGCAACGGTGACGTCGCCGGGGGGAAGCGCCGTTTCGTTCACTTGTTCGATGCGGGGCTCGACCTTGCCGTCGGCCTCGTGCAGCACAAGTGCGGTGAAATCGCTCATTGTTCTCTCCCTTGCCGCGGAACCAGCGGCGCATGCCTACGGAATAAACCGGCGGCCGTCCATGGCGGCGCAGGTCGTTCGTTCATCGTCAGGGCCGGACGTGTCGCGGCCACCCCCCATAAGCGTTAAAACAGCGGGGTCGGTGGCACGGGCGTTGCCATACCGTCCATGCCGGGCGCAGCCCCCATAGGCGTTAAAATAGCAGGATCGGAGGCACGGGCGTTGCTATACCGTCATGGTGGGCGAAGGCCCGGCGTGACGCGGTAGCAACGACCGCCGCTGTTTTAACGCGCAGGCCAGCCACCCCCCATCGCCCGTGCGCAGATGGCCGGGACACGCCTCATGCGTACCAGGATAAGCGAACTGACGGAGCAAGGGCTTCGCCCTCACCGTCATGGCCGGGCGTGTCCCGGCCATCCACCCCCCGCTGTCGAAGCGCAGATGGCCGGGACACGCCCGGCCATGACGGTGAGAGAACGACCGCGGCGCCAAACCCTTCTCCGGCCGTCGCCCTATCCTGATACGCATGGGGACACGCCCGGCCATGACGATAGGGAGACGACCCGAGCCCTGCGACCCGACCCCGGCGCCCGACCCCGGCAACAGAGAGGGCGACCCGCGCTATTTCTCCAGCACATAGGTCCCGGGCGCATCGCCCAGCGGCGGATGCTTCTTCCCGCCCATCGGCGGCAGCTTGCCCTTCTCGCCGCCGTGCTCGGCCAGCCAGCGCGCCCAGTCGGTCCACCAGCTGCCGTCGTGCACCGTGCACGACTCCCGCCACTGCTTCGCCGTCGCCGCCACCGGAGCGTCGGTGTCGTTCGCCCAGAAGGTGCCCTTGCCGCCCGGCGGATTGATGATCCCGGCGATGTGCCCGCTGGAGGCCAGCACGAACCGCACCTTGCCGCCGGTCAGGTGGGTGATGTGCCAGGCGGTGTCCCACGGCACGATGTGGTCCTTCTCCGCCCCCACGGCATAGACATCCAGCGTGATGCGCCCCAGGTCCAGCGCCTCGCCCTTGATCCGGATCTTCCCCGGCTTGACCAGGTTGTTCTCGACATAGGTGTTGCGCAGGTACCAGCTGTGCGCCGCGCGCGCCATGCGGGTGCCGTCGCTGTTCCAGTACAGCAGGTCGAACGCCGGCGGCTTCTGCCCCAGCAGGTAGTTGTTCACCACGTTCGACCAGATCAGGTCGTTCGAGCGCAGCAGGTTGAACATGTTGGACATCTCGCGGCTGTCCAGGTAGCCGCGTTCCAGCATCTGCTGCTCGACGAAGTCGATCGCGGTATCGCCCAGGAACACCGCGGTGTCGCCGACCTTGGAGAAATCCTGCAACGACACCATGAAGGTGGCGGCATTGAACCGCTTGTCGCCGCGCGCCGCCAGCCAGGCCAGGGTCATCGCCAGCAGCGTGCCGCCGATGCAGTAGCCCATGACATTCAGCGTCTGGCTGCCGGTGATCTCCCGCACCACGTCGCTCGCCGCCAGCGGGCCCTGGTCCATGTAGTCCTCGATCGTCGTGGAATCCATGGAACCGTCCGGGTTCTTCCACGAGACCATGAAAACCGTGAAGCCCTGCGAGACGAAGTAACGGACCATGCTGTTCTTCGGCTGCATGTCCATGATGTAGAACTTGTTGATCCACGGCGGGATGATCAGCAGCGGGATCTGGTGCACCGTCTCGGTTGACGGCGCGTACTGGATCAACTCGATCAGCTTGTTGCGGTACACCACCTTGCCCGGCGTCAGCGCCAGGTTGCGGCCGGGGGCGAAGGCGGTGGCGTCGACCATGCTCAGCCGCCCCTCCTTCATGTCCTGCATCAGGTTGCGCATGCCGTCGGCCAGGCTGGCGCCGCCGGTTTCCATCGCCCGGCGCAGCGCCTCGGGGTTGGACATCAGCATCAGCGTCGGGCTCATGGCGTCGACGAACTGGCGCAGGTGGAAGTGCAGCCGCAGTTCCTCGGAGTCGTCCAGGTCGCCGATGGCGCTCTGCTTCAGCAGCCAGTCGGAGGCGAGCAGGTACATCTCCTTCAGCGTGCGGAAGGCGGGATTGGTCTGCCATTCCGGCGCGGCGAAGCGCTTGTCGGCGGCGCGGGCGGCCTTGGGGTCCACGGGTTCGGCCGCCCCCAGCCAGCGCTGCGCCGCGTCCCGCCAGGCGTCGGCGGCGGCGCTGAACACGCGCGCATTCAGGTCCGCGGCGGCGGAGACCGCCTTGGCCGGATCGCTCAGGGTGCGCAGCCAGATAGTGCGCAGCGCGTGGGCGATCTCCGCCCAGTCCACTGGCACGACCTCGCGCAGCGGGTTGGTGTTCCACACCTGGTCGATGGCGCGCAGGGCGGAATTGCTCCCCATCATGTCATCGAACGGCTTCATCCCGGCGGCCAGCGGATTGGCGCCGGCGACGTCCGGCACCGTCGGCCACCAGGGCGGTATCGGCCCAGTCCAGGCCTTGCCGAGCCCCGGGCCGGACCCGGACGCGGCCTCCATCCAGGAGGTCCACAGGTCGAGCAGGGCCTCCGACCCCGGCTGGATTGCGGCAGCGCCCCGCCCGGAACGCGGATTTGCGGGGCTCGGGTTCTTGCTGTCCATGAACGCCTCCTTGCAGTTGACCGGGCGCGGCCCGGCGATCCCGACGGCTCTGTACGGCCTTACAATGTTCGGGCGAGGCTGGAAACGGCCAAACCGCGGCGGCGCCCCAGCCTGTCCAGGATAACGCGCATCCGCCCGGTTGGTCACGGGCCGCGACCGGCCGCCGATGCCTTGATCCGCCGCGGAGTCCGGCGATACTGGCCGTCCAGCCCATGACAAGGAGCCTCTGGATGACCGTATCGTTGCCGACGGCGAAACCCGAGGAAGTCGGCCTCGACCCGACGGCGCTGAAGCGCCTGTCCGGCGTGCTGAGCCAGCGCGTCGCCAGCGGCCACATCCCCGGCGCGGTGGCGCTGGTCGCCCGGCACGGCAAGATCGCCTACCATGAGAGCTTCGGCCGGCTTGACCCGGCGTCGGATCGGCCGATGGCCGCCGATGCGATCTTCCGCATCTATTCGATGACCAAGCCGCTGGTCTCGGTCGCGGTGATGATGCTGTGGGAGGAAGGGCGGCTGCTGCTGAACGATCCCATCGGCAAATACATTCCCGCATTCAACGACACCGAAGTCGGCGTGATCAGCGGCAGCATCTATGGCCGGACCCCCGCCGACGCGCCGATAACGGTGCAGGACCTGCTGCGGCACACCTCCGGCCTGACCTATGAGTTCCGCGGCGACACGCCGATCCACGAGGCGTATGTGAAGGCCCGGCTGGGGCGGCTGAAGCAGAGCAACGCCGAGCAGGCGGAGACGCTGGCGGGCCTGCCGCTGCTGCACCAGCCGGGCACGGTGTGGGAATACAGCCGCTCGACCGACGTGCTGGGCCGCCTGGTGGAGGTGATCTCCGGCCAGACTCTGGGCACCTTCCTGGCGGAGCGGATACTGGCCCCGCTCGGCATGGCCGACAGCGGCTTTTTCGTGCCGGCGGAGCACCATGCCCGCATCGCCGAACCCTTCGCCAAGGACCCGGAGGGCGGGACGGATGTTTCCCTGCTGGACATCCGCCGCCCGGCGCTGTTCGAGTCCGGCGGCGGCGGCATGGTCTCGACCGCGATGGACTACGCGCGTTTCATGGCCATGCTGCTGGGCAACGGCCGCCTGGGGCAGACGCGGATGCTCGGCCGCAAGACGGTCGAGCTGATGACGTCCGACCACCTGGGCCGCATCACCGGCTCGCCCGACCTGCTGCCGCCGGGGCACGGCTTCGGGCTGGGCTTCGCCGTCCGCACCCGGCCCGGCATGGCGCCGTTCCCGGGGTCGGTCGGCAACTACTACTGGAGCGGCATCGCTGGGACGAGCTTCTGGATCGACCCGCAGGAGCGACTGTTCGCGGTGCTGATGATCCAGGCGCCGATGCAGCGCGAGTATTACCGCGTGCTGTTCCGCGACCTGGTCTACGCCGCGGTCACCGACTGAGAGCTGGTCTACGCCGCGGTCACCGGCTGCCCCCCGGGAGCTGACCAGGGAGGGCTGACCAGGGGGGCTGACCAGGGGAGCTGGTCAGCGGTACCAGTGCCCCGGGATCCAGACCCAGCGTCCGCGCCACGCCCAATGGCCGGGCCGCCAGCGCCAGCCGTACGCGCCGGGCGGCGGCGGACGAACCTCATGCCGCGGCGGTGGCGGTGGCGGCGGCCGATAGCCCGGGCCTGGTGGCGGACCAGGGGGCGGACCGCCATGGTAAGGGGGAGGCGGGCCGGGCGGCGGGCCGCCACCCGGATACGGTGGCTGGGCCCGCAGGGCCCGCCACGGCAACACAGCGCCGGCCAGCGCCGTCAGTATCATGGTCCGCCGTTTCAGCATTCGAATTCCCAGGCTGGTGTCCGGGCGCGTCAACCGCGGGGTGCGGCATGGGTAGCATCCGGTCACACGGGTTTGGACGTTACTGGTCCGGTTGATGGCGTCAAGCCAAGGCGACAGGCCCGCGCGCAAGTCTATCGCAAGACCGGTGGGGAGGTTGAGAGCGTCGGGCGGATGGGCTGTGAAAAGCCGGACACGTGGCACTATCGTCACAGTGAGGGCCTGGGCTGGCAGTGTCTTCGTTTCAGTTGGTGAGGGATGGCGGGGTTTGGGTGCGTCCCTGGCGGGGGCGGCGTGGTTGATGGGGTATTTCTGTTCGCACAGAGAACAAGGGAGGCTGACGGAGGGCCACAGGGGTCAGGGGGACATCGCGCAGTCCGGTGCGGATGTTTGCCGTGGATTGAGGCGGATTGCAGTCGACCGCGGGCAACAGGCGGATTATACAGCAGACCGCGGGTAAACTGGGATGCAGAGGCGGCCTGTCTTCATCGCCATGGGCCGGCCTGTCCGCATACGTGCCAACATAACGGATTGGCGGCGTGGCCGTTCCCCCACCGCCATGGTCCGGCTGGTCCGGGCCAACTGTCGCGGCACACGTGCTGAAACGATTGGCCCGGACCAGCCGGGCTATGACGGTAAAGGAATGGTCCGGACCAACGGGCAAGCCTCTGATTTTGCGGTTGTTTCCAAGATTGTATGCATCCCCTGCGGACACGCCGGCCCACGCCGGTGAAGACGGGCCGCCTCCGTCCCAACCGGCCCGCGATCGACTGCAATCCGCTTCAATCCACGGCAACAACCGCACCGGACTGCGCGATGTCCCCCTGACCCCTGTGGCCCTCTGTCAGCCTCCCTTTTTCTCTGTGCGAACAGAAATACCCCATCAACCATCCTGCCGCCGCCAGCGACGCACCCACGCCCCGGCCACCCCAAGCCGCCCCCCTCCTCCAAAGCCAGCACGACCACCACCAGGAAGCAACGTCAACGACCCAATGGCAGTCCCACATCACTGCTGCCGAGCCATGAACCGATAGAAGAACACCTTGGTGACCTCCACCAGCCCAAGGTAAGCCAAAGTCGCGACGACCAGGAACACGAAGAACAGCGGCGGCGGCGTCACGAAGCCGAACCATTTCCCGATGGAAACCATGGCCAGCCCAATGGCCAGGGCGACGGCGCCCAGGTTCATCGCCGCCAGGAACAGGCGCGGCCGGCTTTGGAAGAACAGCCGCCGGGTGCGGATGCAGAACACCACCAGAGTCTGGGTGGTGATCGATTCGATGAACCAGCCGGTCTGGAACAGCGACTCGCCGGCATTGAACAGCAGCAGCAAGGCACCGAACGTGATGAAGTCGAACAGCGAACTCACCGGCCCGAACACCAGCATGAAGCGCTCGATCAGCCTGATGTCCCACTTCACCGGCCGTTCGACCGCCTCCGGATCGACCCGGTCGAACGGAATCGCGATCTCCGAAACGTTGTAGATCAGGTTGTTCAGCAGCACCTGGATCGGCAGCATCGGCAGGAACGGCAGGATCAGCGTCGCGCCCGCCATGCTGAACATGTTGCCGAAGTTCGAGCTGGCGCCCATCAGCACGTATTTCGAGACGTTCTGCACCGTCGCGCGCCCCGCCGCCACGGCCTCGCGCACCACCGACAGGTCGTGCTCCAGCAGGATCAAATCGGCCGCGGCCCGGGCGACGTCGGCGGCGCCGTCGACCGAGATCCCGACATCGGCGGCATGCAGCGCCGGCGCGTCGTTGATGCCGTCGCCCATGAAGCCGACCACCTCGCCCAGCCGTTTCAGCGCCAGAAGGACACGCTGTTTCTGCTGCGGATTGACTCGGCAGAACAGGTTGACCCGGCGCACCTGCCCGAGCAGCGCCTCGGCCGTCAGGTGCTCGATCGCCGCGCCGGTCAGCACGCCGGTGACCGGCACGCCGATCTCGGCGAACACGTGGCGGGAGACGAGTTCGTTGTCGCCGGTCAGCACCTTCACCGCCACCCCGGCCTGGGCCAGCGCCCGGATGGTGGCGCCGGCGCTGGTCTTCGGCGGATCCAGGAATACCGCGAAACCGGTGAACACCAGGTTGCTTTCATCGGCGATCATCGCGGTCCGGTGGCTGGCGTCAACCGTCCGGCTGGCGATGCCCAGCACGCGGTAGCCCTGCGCGCCGAGGCCATCGAGCGTGGCCTGGAACGCCGCCCGCGCCGCGGCGTCCAGCGGCTTCTCCACCCCGTCGGCGTCCTGGTACGCGCCCGACAGGCGCAGCAGGTCCTCGGCCGCGCCCTTGACGATCAGGCGTCGCGCGGCGCCGTGGTCCACCAGCACCGAGACGCGGCGGCGCTCGAAGTCGAACGGCACCTCGTCGACCTTGCGGAAGTCCGCCATGTCGAACGGGCGGGCGGCCAGGATCGCCTCGTCCAGCGGGCTTTTCATCCCGCTCTCGAACCGGCTGTTGACATAGGCGCAGGCGAAGGCGTGCGGGCTGTCGGCGCCGTGGCCGTCGACGGCGCGCACCAACCGGATCGCGGCCTCGGTCAGCGTGCCGGTCTTGTCGGTGCACAGCACGGTCATGGCGCCCAGGTCGTGGATCGCCGCCAGGCGCTTCACGATGACCTTCCGCCTGGCCATCTGCATGGCGGAGCGGGCCAGCGTGACGGTCACGATCATCGGCAACAGCTCCGGCGTCAGGCCGACGGCGAGCGCCACGGCGAACATCAGCGATTGCAGCATCGGCCGGTGGAACACGATGTTCACGATCACCACGAACAGCACCATCAGCACGGTGAAGCGCATGATCAGGATGCCGAAGCGGCGTATGCCGACGGTGAAGGCGGTGGCCGGCGGCTTCTCGGCCAGGCTGGTGGCCAGCTGGCCCAGCGCGGTGCGCTTGCCGGTGCGGCAGACCAGGGCCGTCGCCGTGCCGCTGATCACCGAGGTGCCGGCGAACACGGCATTCGACGCGCCGGCCGGATTGTCGGCGCCGGCGGCGTGGTTTCCGGCCTGCTTCTCCACCGGGTAGGGCTCGCCGGTCAGCAGTGCCTGGTTGATATACAGGTCGCGGCTTTCCAGCAGCCGCGAGTCGGCGGGGATGAGATCGCCGGCGATCAGCTCGACGATGTCGCCCGGCACCAGGTCGTGCAGCGGCACCGACACCACCTGCCCGTCGCGCCGCGTGCTGGCCTGCACCGCCACCGACTGCCGCAACGCCTCGACCGCGTTCTGCGCCCGCACCTCCTGGACGAAGTCGAAGATGATGCTGACCATGATGATGCAGAAGATGACGACGAAGCTGGCGACGTCGCCGGTGGCGGCGGAGACGGCGCTGGCGATCAGCAGGATCAGGATCAGCGGATTGCCGAAGCGGGCGAGGAACTGCAGCCACAGCGGGTTGCGCTTCACCGTCGCGGCGTCGTTGGGCCCGAACGCCGCCAGCCGGGCCTGCACCTCGTTGCTGTCCAGCCCGCCGGGGTGGGTCCGCAGCCTTGCCAGCAGGCTGTCGGTGGGGTCCTGCCAGATCTGCTCGGGTTCCGGTTCGGCCGCTGTTGCCGCCGGCGCGGGAGGCGGCAGGTTACCGAGGTCATCCGTCACGGATGTGGCCAGCCGGCGGCGCCGCCACTGCGATGGCGGAAAATGGCGGCGGTCGTTCTCTCCCGGTGATGGCCGCACGTCTCCCCATCGCTATCAGGATGAGGCGACGGTTGGAGAAGGATTTGGCGCTTGGTCCGTTGCCTCACCGTCATGGCCGGGCGTCTGCCGGCCATCTGCGCTGCGACGGCGGGGGGTGGATGGCCGGGACTGCCGCCCGGCCATGACGGTGAGGGAAGAAGCCCTTGCTCCGCCAGTCCGCTTACCCTGACACGCATGGGGACACGCCCGGCCATGACGGTGAGGGACCGGCAAACAAAAAGCCCCTCTTGCGAGGGGCTTTGCTGTCATGCGTCCGGGCGGTCTCAGGCATGCACCGCTGACGGCACCCGGCCCGCGGGAATGCCCTCAGGGTCCAGGCGATAGCCGCCACCTTCGGTGACCAGCAGGCGGGCGTTGGCCGGATCGGGCTCGATCTTCTGGCGCAGGCGGTAGATGTGCGTCTCCAGCGTGTGGGTGGTGACGGCGGCGTTGTAGCCCCAGACCTCGTTCAGCAGCACCTGCCGGGCGACCGAGCGGGTGCCGGCGCGATACAGGAACTTGAGGATCGCCGCCTCCTTCTCGGTCAGGCGGATACGGCGGTTCTTGGCGGGTTCCTGCAGCAGCTTGGCCGCCGGGCGGAAGGTATAGGGGCCGATGGTGAAGACCGCATCCTCACTGTTTTCGAAGATCCGCAGCTGCGCCCGCAGCCTTGCGAGCAGTACCGCGAGCTTGAACGGCTTGGCAATGTAGTCGTTGGCGCCGCAGTCCAGGCCGCGGACCACGTCGTTCTCACTGTCCAGCCCGGTCAGCATGATGATCGGCATGCGCTGGCCCTGCTTGCGCAGCTTGGAGCAGACGTCGCGCCCGTCGCCGTCCGGCAGGCCGACGTCGAGGATGATGGCGTCGAAGCGGGCATCCTTGGACGCCAGCCGGGCCTCCGCCTCCTGCACCGAGGCGGCCTCCGTGGCGATGAACTCGCCGTCCACTGCGAGCTGGTCAACCAGCGTCTCACGCAGAGCGTCATCGTCATCAACGATCAGGACCGGGCGTTCTGCCGACATAGGCTGTTCCTCTCGTCAGTTTCGAACGTCGCTGGACCGATGCCAGCGTTCTGATTCAGCTTGGTAAGATTGATTACCATATATGTTCCCGAATTGGGACGAAATCGCTTAACCCACCGCCCGGGAAGCCCCGGCAATCACAACATTGCGCGCATGCGACGGAGCCGCTAACTCCGGTGCCTGCCCCGTTCGCCTTGCAGCGCTATATAGGAGCCGACAGTCTGTAATCATCGGTCGTGGAGCGCTTTTTTGTCTGAAGGTCAATAGTGACGATATTAAGCTCGCGATGTTGCGAAAGCTTGCCAACCTCTTATCAGATCGGGTGATGCCATGCAGCCACCGACATTAGATGCAAAGTGAATTGGCCATGCCAGCCGAACAAGCCCGTCTCGAACAAGCCCGCCTGCGGCTGCGGCAGATCCATCGCGCCGCCTCCGACCTGCGGCGCGGCGTGCCGGTGGTGCTCGACGGTCCGGCGCCGCTGCTGCTGCTGGCGGCCGAAACCGCCGGCGCCGAGGGCCTGGCGGAGCTCGAGGCGATCGCCGGCGAGGAGCTGGTGCTGATCCTTGCCACCGCCCGGGCGGCGGCGATTCTGCGCAAGCCGATGCCGGCGCAGGCCGAGGCGGTGGCCGTCTCGCTGCCGCCGTTCCTGAGAAATATTCCGACATTCCAAAGCCTTGTGGACCCAACCGCGAAGCAGCCGGCGGTCCGCGACCTGGTCGAGGTCAGCGTCGACGCCCAGGCCGGCGCCGCCGCGCTCGCGCTCGCCAAGATCGCCCGGCTGCTGCCGGCGGTGCTGGCCGTGCCGCTGCCGCAGCCGCCGGACGGCCTGGCGGGCCACGATCTGCTGCACGTGCCGGCCGTCGAGGTGCTGACCTACAACACCCACGAGATCGCCGGCCTGCGGCAGATCGTGGCCGCGCAGGTGCCGCTGACCGACGCGCCCGACAGCCAGGTGGTCGCTTTCCGGACGGACGCGACGGCGGCCGAACATCTCGCAATTGTGATCGGAAATCCGCTCGCGCATCCGGCGCCGCTGGTGCGGGTGCATTCGGAATGTTTCACCGGCGACCTGCTGGGCAGCATGCGCTGCGACTGCGGTGAACAACTGCGCGGGGCGATTCGCCGCATGGCGGAGGACGGCGCCGGCGTGCTGCTGTACCTGGCGCAGGAGGGCCGCGGCATCGGCCTGATCAACAAGCTGCGCGCCTACCAGCTGCAGGACCGCGGGCTGGACACGATGGACGCCAACCGGGTGCTGGGCTGGGGCGCGGACGAGCGGAACTTCCTCGTCGGCGCGGCGGTCCTGCAGATCCTGGGCATCAAGCGGGTGCGCCTGCTGACCAACAATCCCGACAAGCTGGACGGCATGGCCGCCTGCGGCATCGAGGTCGCCGGGCGGGTGCCGCATCTGTTTGCCCCGAACGGCGTTAACGACGAGTATCTGGCCACCAAGGCGTCCCGATTTGGCCACATGCTGGACTAGCCGCCGGTCTTGCGTGCCGGACGACGACGCTATGGCGCCGGCGACCCTGGCCGGGACCGCCTGAGTCTGGACCGCTCCTGGGCGCGAGACTAAAGCCTGAATTCCTTTCTGATTGAGAAGCCCATGACTCCTTCCGACATCGACCGCCTGCAAACCTATCTGCGTAAGCTGTTCGGCAGCGAGCGAATCCGGGTGGTGCAGCCGCCGCGCAGGGGTGCCACCATCGAACTGGCGGTCAATGACGAGACGATCGGCACCGTCCACAAGGACGTGGAGGAAGGGGAAACCTCCTATTCCATCCATCTGACGGTCCTGGAGGAGGATCTGCCGGCGCCGCGCCCGGTGGCGAAGCCGGCCACGGGCACGGCCGGGCGGCGCTGACGCCGGATACCGGACGGCCTGGCGATTGACCGTTGCGCACCGGCGCTCCAGCATCATGGCCGTTGCCTCTCCGTCATGGCCGGGCGTGTCCCGGCCATCTGTGCTTCGACGGTGGGGGGGTGGATGGCCGGGACACGCCCGGCCACGACGGAAGGGCGACGGCCACTCCCGCCGCCGGTTGGCAGAAGTCATTGCGTCTTGCCGGCCCAGCGGCTAGGGTCCGGTGCGCGGCGCGGGTGTAGCTCAATGGTAGAGTCCCAGCCTTCCAAGCTGGCTGTGCGGGTTCGATTCCCGTCACCCGCTCCAAAAATTTCCCTGTCCCCCATTTGACACATCCGCCGAACCGGTCGCATCTTCCCGGATTACCGAGGGGAGTCCCACCGACGGGGCTGAGATATCGCGGCAAGCCGGCGAAACCGGCGGTGCGATGACCCTTGAACCTGAACCGGGTCATGCCGGCGGAGGGACGGGTCTCCATCACGTCGGACCTGTTTCCGTCATCCGCATCGCCCACAACGCCCCTCACGGGGCCGCCCACCAGGGCTAAGGAGAGGTCCATGACGGTCCAGTCCAAATCCAACATCCGCCCCAGTTCGGTGACGACCGGACCGATTGCCGGCTCCCGCAGGATCTACAGCAGCCCGGAGGGACGGCCGGACATCCGCGTGCCGTTCCGCGAGATCGCGCTCGACCCGTCCGCCGGGGAAGAGCCGTACCGGGCGTATGACTGCTCGGGCGTGTACACCGACCCCTCGGTGACGATCGACCTGGAAGCCGGACTGCCGCCGATTCGCCGGGAGTGGATCGCGAAGCGCGGCTTCGACCGCCTGCAGCCGCGTGCCGTGCGGCCCGAGGACAACGGCAACATCGGCGACGACAAGCTGGTGCCCGCCTGCCCGGCGGATCATCCGGTGTATGGCGGCCGTCCCGGGCAGCTGGTGACGCAGTATGAGTTCGCCCGTGCCGGCATCATCACCGACGAGATGATCTACGTCGCCCACCGCGAGAACATGGGCCGCGCGGCGATGATCGCCGGCGCCGAGGCGCGCATCGCCGACGGCGAGAGCTTCGGCGCCGAGATCCCCGCCTTCATCACCCCGGAATTCGTCCGCGACGAGATCGCCCGCGGCCGCGCCATCATCCCCGCCAACATCAACCACCCGGAGCTGGAGCCGGTCATCATCGGCCGCAACTTCCTGGTGAAGATCAACGCCAATATCGGCAACTCGGCAGTGACCTCGGGCGTGGCCGAGGAGGTAGAGAAGCTGGTCTGGGCGATCCGCTGGGGCAGCGATACGGTGATGGACCTGTCCACCGGCCGCAACATCCACAACATCCGCGGCTGGATCATGCGCAACTCGCCGGTGCCCATCGGCACGGTGCCGATCTACCAGGCGCTGGAGAAGGTGGATGGGGACCCGACGAAGCTGGACTGGGAGGTGTTCAAGGACACCCTGATCGAGCAGGCCGAGCAGGGCGTCGATTACTTCACCATCCATGCCGGCGTGCGGCTGCGCTACGTGCCGCTGACGGCGAAGCGCGTCACCGGCATCGTCTCGCGCGGCGGCTCGATCATGGCGAAGTGGTGCCTGTCGCGGCACAAGGAAAGCTTCCTGTACGAGCGCTTCGACGAGATCTGCGACATCATGCGCAAGTACGACGTGTCGTTCTCGCTGGGTGACGGCCTGCGCCCGGGGTCGAACGCCGACGCCAACGACGCGGCGCAGTTCGGCGAGCTGGAGACGCTGGGCGAGCTGACGAAGATCGCCTGGGACAAGGGCTGCCAGGTGATGATCGAAGGCCCCGGCCACGTGCCGATGCACAAGATCAAGGTCAACATGGAGAAGCAGCTGCGGGAGTGCGGCGAGGCGCCGTTCTATACGCTCGGGCCGCTGACCACCGACATCGCGCCGGGCTACGACCACATCACCTCGGCCATCGGCGCGGCGATGATCGGCTGGTACGGCACGGCGATGCTGTGCTACGTGACGCCGAAGGAGCACCTGGGGCTGCCGGACCGGGACGACGTGAAGACGGGCGTCATTACGTATCGCATCGCGGCGCACGCGGCGGACCTGGCGAAAGGGCATCCGGCGGCGAAGCTGCGGGACGACGCGATCAGCCGGGCGCGGTTCGAGTTCCGCTGGGAGGATCAGTTCAACCTCTCGCTCGATCCCGACACGGCGCGGCAGTTCCACGACGAGACGCTGCCGAAGGAGGCGCACAAGGTGGCGCATTTCTGCTCGATGTGCGGGCCGAAGTTCTGCTCGATGCAGATCACGCAGGATCTGCGGGTGGAGGCGGAGCGGATGGCGGGCATGGAAGCGAAGAGTGCCGAGTTTGAGCAGGGAGGGAAGCAGATCTACCTGCCGCAGCAGGCGGCGGAGTAGGTCAGTGGCGTAGTTCGGGGCGCGGTCCGTTTCTTTCCCGTCATGGCCGGGACACGCCCCATAGGCGCTACAGCAGACCGCAGGTCGGTTGGGACACTGAGGCCCCCTGTCCTCATCGTCATGGCCCGGCTTGTCCGGGCCACCTGTTCCAGCACATGTGCCGCGATAGGTGGCCCGGACGAGCCGGGCCATGACGATGAGGGAGCGCCGTCGCCCGGTCTCAATCGACCTGCGGTCTGCTGTAACTTAGGCGACGGGACGCGGCGCACTGTCCCGTCGTCATGGCGGCCGCTGGGCCGCCATCCACGCCTTGCGGTGCTGGTATCGGCAAAAGGCGTGGATGGTGGGCCTGCGCCCACCATGACGGGGTAGCAACGGCCGTGCTCCTGGCCGCCCAAGTTAGCGCGTATGGGGACACGCCCGGCCATGACGGTGAGGGGGAAGCCCTATCCTGACACGCCCGGCCGTGACGGTGAGCGATCGGCCGCGGCGTTGCCGTCGGCAGTGCCAGGCCGGCCAGCAGGAGCCAACGGATTGCCGTAGGGCGCCGCCGTGCCGGATGCGAGCGTCGTCGATGCCTCGAGCAGCAGATCGATGCGCGCCTTCTCCATGGCCCGCTCCGCCGGCGGCAGCCTGGCCAGATCGGCGGTGAACTCCGCCGCCAGGTCCGCCATCGCCTCGGCCCAGATGGTGTTCCACAGCGCTTGCGTATCCTTCGGCTGACCCTGCCGGGCAGGCGTGGCTTGCGGCGTCATCTGCGGCGTGGGCGACGGCCGCACGGGCGCGTCCGGCATCGGCGCGGGCGATTGTGCGGGCCGGCCCTGGGGTGCGGCGCCGGCGGGGCGCGGCGTGTCCGGCACTGGCGCGGCCTGCGCACGGGCCTTGGCGGCACGGACGAGTTCCCGGGTTTTGGCGACGGACGCGGCCACGGCATCCACGTCCACGGGCTGTGCCCTGGCGGCCCGTTGCTCGAGCGCCAGCGCCTGGCGATTCCGCTCGGCGGCACGGTCGAGGCTGTTGGCGTTGCTGCGCAGGCGCAGGGCCAGCGCCGGCGGAATGTCGTCTTCCATCGACTGGCTGAGGGAACTCAGGGCGGCGAGTTCATAGGCGATGATCCTGGCGGCGGTGATCATTCCGCGGTGGCCGAGGATGCCGAACTCGTCCAGCGTCTCGGCCGCGGCAGTCCGGGCGAGGTCCACGTCGCCGTCGCAGGCCCACAGGAACATCGGGGCCAGGAAGGTGACGATGATGGTCTTCAGCCAATCGGACTGGCGGCGAGAGCGGGTGGCGGGCGAGGACGTCTCGGACATGCCGGATACTCCGAATTTTGCCGCCCTCTACCACAGGGTTTCGAACAAATCAAGAACAAATATTGCCATACGATACCGATTTGCTTTGCCGCCGCCGCTGTTTGTTGAAGTCCCGCGATGGATCGGCCTGTGTAGCCGCACCCGGCAGGCCTATCTCCAGCGGCTTGGTCCACGGCTGGTTCCGGCCGGCGAATCCGCACCCGTGGACCGCGCTGCGGACGACCTCCGCAATGCATGCCCTGTTCCGGCGGAGCCAGCCGGATGTGCTCGCATGGCTATCATCTGCTCTGCGTTGCCGCTTGTTCCGCAGAATGATCAGCCTCGCTGCATCCCGGCCCGAGCGCTGCCGGCCGGTTTGTGCCGCGCTGAGAGCGCCGGATTCTGGAAACACCGATGCACACGGATATTCTGTCTGCGGCTCCAGCGGCTCTGTGTGATCGCGCAGGCGGTCCGGCCAGCGGTGACTGCAGCCCGCGCTGCGGCGATCATTTCAGCCTCATGGGCAAGACGCTGCGCCTTCTCCTCCGCATCTTCCTCGTGAGGCGACAGGGAACCCGCGTCAGTCATGGAGCCTGTGAGCGCATGGGCAACATGAGGGTTTCGCACATGATCGCCAATGCGCCGCATGCCAGCGACAGGCGACGATCCGCGGGGCAAAATATCAGCGAACGGCAACCGCGCGCCGAGCGAACCGCGCTTTGAGGGAGTTGCGCATCAGATCGCCACGGTCCGGGCGCCGCCTGCCGCGCTCCACACCAGCCGAGACGACCGGTGGTGTGCATGGCAGATCGCCACCGCCAGCGCGTCGGCGGCGTCGGCGCGGCGGAGCGTGGCGCCCGGCAGCAGGCGGCGCACCATCATCGCCACCTGCTCCTTCTCCGCCCCGCCGGTGCCGACCACGGCCATCTTCACGGTCTTGGCGGCGTATTCGGTCACCGGGACGCCGACGAGCGCCGGAGTCAGCAGCGCCACCCCGCGGGCGTAGCCCAGCTTCAGGGTCGCGGTGCCGTTGCGGTTGACATAGGTTTCCTCGACCGCGGCCTCGGCCGGGCGATGCAGCGCCAGCAGCGCCATCAGGGCGTCGTGCAGCAGCTTCAGCCGCTCGGGGACGGAGGCGTCGCTGTCGGTGGCGATGACGCCGTCGGCGACGTGGGCCAGGCGGTTGCCGTCGGCCTCGATCAGGCCCCAGCCCGTGAAGCGCAGTCCCGGATCGATGCCGAGCAGCCTGACCATCGCCGATTCGCATCCCCGCCGTGCGTATCCTGCTTATACGCCGGGACGGGGCGAAGCTACCAACGCATGCCGCTACGCCGACAGTTTCTGCATCACCGCCTCGGGGATGTCGAAGTTGGCATAGACGTTCTGCACGTCGTCGTTCTCGTCCAGCGCGTCCAGCAGCTTCAGCAGGCCGGCGGCGCGGTCCTCGTCCAATGTCACCAGGGTGGTCGGCCGCCATTCCAGCTTCGCGCTCTCGGGCGCGCCGAAGCGGGCTTCCAGGGCGTCGCGGACGGTGAAGAAGTCCTCGATCGGGCAGGTGACCTCGTGCGTCTCGTCGTCGCTTTCGGCGTTCTCGGCGCCGGCCTCGATGGCGGCTTCCAGCATGGCGTCGGCGGTGGCGACGGCGGCCGGATAGCGGATTACGCCCAGGCGGTTGAACATGAAGCTGACCGAGTTGGTCTCGCCCAGCGCCCCGCCGTGCTTGGAGAAGGCGGAGCGGACGTCGGAGGCGGTGCGGTTGCGGTTGTCGGTCAGTGCCTCGACGATTACCGCGACGCCGGCGGGGCCGTAGCCCTCGTAGCGGACCTCGGCGTAGTCGTCGCCCGCGCCGGCGCCGGTGGCCTTCTTGATGGCGCGGTCCACCGTGTCCTTCGGCATGTTGGCCTGGCGCGCGGCGGTGACCGCGGCGCGCAGCCGCGGGTTGGAGGCCGGGTCGGGCAGGCCGTGCCGGGCGGCGACGGTGATTTCGCGGATCAGGCGCGCGAACTGGCGGGCGCGACGGGCGTCCTGCGCGCCCTTGCGGTGCATGATGTTCTTGAACTGGGAATGGCCGGCCATAGGTCGTTGATCAATTCCAGGGTTGGCGTTGGGCCTTAGATACTATGCAACGCGCTGGTGGCAAACGCGGCTTGTGAGGGTGGACTTTGGGGCCGGGCGGTTCGTAGGCATGGGCGGTGGGCTGGCTGGGGCTTTCCGTGCCGGTTGGGA
>NZ_NHRY01000201.1 GCF_002937115.1 Rhodopila globiformis
CTGAACCGGCCACTTTAGTGGCCAACTGAACCCGGGACCGCGTTAGCGGTCCCGCTTGCCGCTTTGAGCGGCTCACACTCAACGGGCCGCGTCAGCGACCCGCCCGGCCGCTTTGAGCGGCCAACACTATAAAGCCCCCGGCTCTGCCGGGGGATATTTACTCGGAATAGCTCATTGCACAGACTTGGCCTTCTTTTCGAAAAACATGGTTCTCGCACCGGGGGTCGGCCATTGATCATGCTGGGCGTTCCTGGTGCAGAAGTCCTGTGCGAAAGTCGGCTTTGCGTCGGGAACAGTCTTCGGACAGGGCCGTCGGTACAAGAGTCCAGCGACCGCTTTCTGCCCGCTCCCCTTTACGTCGGCCGCCCTGCCCGGCTACCACCACCCGCATGCCCGACGCTATCCCACGCAGCATTCCCCGCGCCGCCCTCGTCACCGGCGGCGCTCAGCGCCTGGGCGGCGCCATGGTGCGCGCACTTGCCCAGGCTGGCTTCGACGTCGCCGTCCACTACCACGCCAGCGAGGTCGAGGCGGAACAACGCTGCGACGAGGTCCGCGCCCTTGGCCGTCGCGCCGTCATCCTCAAGGCCGACCTTGCCACCGAAGCCGAGGTCGAACCCCTGATCACCGCCGCCACCGCGGCGCTCGGCCCCCTCGGCGTCCTGATCAACAACGCCAGCCGGTTCGAGTGGGAGGAATGGACCGACGCCACCCGCGCCACCTGGGACAGCCACATCGAGCCCAACCTGCGCGCCCCGTTCGTCCTGACCCAGGCCTTCGCCCGCGCGCTGCCGGACGACGCGCAGGGCGTGGTGATCAACATGCTCGACCAGCGCGTCTGGTCGCTGACGCCGCACTTCGTCTCCTACACCGTGTCGAAGGCGGCGCTGTGGGCGCTGACCCAGACCATGGCGCTGGCGCTGGCCCCGCGCATCCGGGTCAACGCCATCGGCCCCGGCCCGGCGCTGCCCAGCCCGCGGCAGACGCCGGCGCAGTTCGCCCGCCAGGCGGCCTCGACCCCGCTGCGCCACGGCACCAGCCCGGACGAGGTCGCCCGCGCCATGCTGGCCATCCTGTCGCTGCCGGCGATGACCGGGCAGATGATCGCGCTGGACGGCGGCCAGCACCTGCAATGGGCGCCTACGCGGGACCACGTGGGTCCGGTCGAATGAACCGCCCTGCCCTCTGCTCGCACGCGCAGCGCCTGCGTCATGTGTTCCTGCGCGACATGGTGCTGGACGCCTCCATCGGCGTGCACCCGCACGAGCACGGCGGCCCGCAGCGCGTGCGCATCAACGTCGATCTCGCGGTGGAGGACGAAACCGCCCGGCGCGGCCGGATGGTCGGCCCCGACGAACTCCGCCGCGTGGTGGACTACGAGGCGATCGCCAATCGCATCCGCGGCATCGTCGGCCAGGGCCACGTGCGCCTGGCGGAAACGCTGGCGGAGCGGATCGCCCAGACCTGCATGGTCGACGGCCGCGTCCGCACCGCCCGGGTGCGGGTGGAGAAGCTGGATGTCTTCCCCGACGCCGTCTCCGCCGGGGTGGAGGTGGAACGCCGCCGCCTCAAGCCGGCGCCGCTGAAGCGGTAGCGCGCGCAGGCCGCCGGCCGCTGATCCGGAAACGGGTGCGGACAACAGCTCATTGGTCTATTGGTCCGCAAACGTCCACACCATATGGTAGCGCCGTTATGAGCGAACTGCATCGTGTCACCGCCGATCCGGCCGCCCCTGCCTGCGCGGACTGCGTGTTCGCGTCCGGGACGTGCTTGACCTACTGACCGCGGGCGCCAGCCGCGAGAATATCCTGAACGGCTATCCGCTGCTGGACCCCGGCGATATCACCGCTGCCTTTGAATCCGCGGTCCGGCAAGGCGGCCATGCCGCCCTGGCGTGGCTGATGCCGGTCGCCGTCCTCGCCCGGCCAGCGCCGCCGCAACCCGACTGGGACCATATCGATGAGTGATGACATCATGGGCCGCATCCTGGCAGCGCTGGAGCGGCTGGAGCAGGGCCAAACCCAACTCCGCACCGACCAGGTCCAACTCCGCACCGACCTGATGGCGCGAATGGATCGGCTCCAGCACCGCATGGATAGCCTCGATGAACACCTGACCATGCGCTTCGGCTACGCGGACAATGCGGCGAACCAGGCGTGGTCTGCATCGGAAGGCAGTCGCATCCTGGGCGAGCAACTGCGGTCGCTGGAAAAGCTCCTGCTCAAACTGGAGGCGCGGGTCACGCAACTGGAGGAGCGGTACCATGAGTGATCGGCACGATACCGACGTCCACCCTGGCGCGCTGGCGGCGCTCTTGCCAGCTGCGCCGACGTCCTGGGCGATTTATACGCTGCTGAGCCCCGAGGACCTCACCGGCGCCCTTGAATATGCGGCACGGCAAGGCGACCATTTGATCCTGCGCGGCGCCTGATCCGGTTCCCCGGCCGGCGCGCGATCGCCTCCGGCGCACCGGGGCACGAGCGGAGCACATGGACATCACCGACGACTCCACCCCTCCAGCCCAAACCGGCGTCACGGTCATCGAAGCGGCGCTGACCACCATGCCACAGAGCCCGGGCGTCTATCGCATGCTCGACGCCAAGGGCGATGCGCTCTACGTCGGCAAGGCCCGCGCGCTCGACCGCCGCGTGCGCGCCTACACCCAGATCGGCCGCCTGCCGGAACGGCTGCGCCGCATGGTCTCCGAGACCGCGTCGATGGAGATCGTGACGACGCACACGGAAGCGGAAGCGCTTCTGCTCGAAGCCAACATGATCAAGCGGCTGAAGCCGCGCTTCAACATCGTTCTGCGTGACGACAAGTCCTATCCCTGGGTGATGCTGAGCGGCGACCACCCCTATCCGCAGATCGCCAAGCATCGCGGCGCGCAGGTGCGCAAGGGGTCGTACTACGGCCCGTTCGCCTCGGCCTGGGCAGTGAACCAGACGCTGACCGCGATGCAGCGCGTGTTCCTGCTACGCTCCTGCGCCGACACGGTGTTCGCAACGCGCCAGCGGCCGTGCCTGCTGCACCAGATCAAGCGCTGCTCGGCCCCGTGCGTCGGCCGGATCTCGCCCGAGGACTACGACCGCCTGGTGCAGCAGGCGAAGACCTTCCTGTCCGGCGGCCAGGCTAGCGTGCAGAAGGAACTCGCCGCCGAGATGGAGCAGGCGGTCGAGGTGCTGGAATTCGAGCGGGCCGCGGTGATCCGCGACCGTATCCGCGGACTGACCTTCGTGCAGGGCAGCGACGTGATCAACCCCGCCGACCTGGGCGACGCGGACGTGGTTGCCGTCTGGGCCATCGGCGGCCAGACCTGCGTGCAGGTGTTCTTCGTCCGCGGCGGCCACAACAACGGCAACCGCGCCTTCTTCCCCGCCCATGCCAAAACCGAGGAGGCGCCGGAGGTGCTGCGCGCCTTCATCGCCCAGTTCTACGACGACAAGCCGCCGCCGCCGCAGATCCTGGTCAACCACGGGCTGCCGCAGCAGGATCTGATGGAGGAGGCGCTGTCGATCAAGGCGCAGCGCAAGGTCTCGATCCTGGTGCCGCAGCGTGGCCAGAAGAAGGACGTCGTCGCCCACGCCGAGGTCAACGCGCGTGAGGCGCTGGAACGCAAGCTGGCGGAATCCGCCGGCCAGGCGAAGTTGCTGGAGGGCGTGGCGGAGCTGTTCAGCCTGCCCGGGGCGCCGGAGCGGATCGAGGTGTACGACAACTCCCACATCATGGGCACCAACCCGTACGGCGTGATGATCGTCTCTGGTCCCGAGGGGTTCCAGAAATCCGCCTACCGGAAATTCGGCATCCGCGGGCCGATCACCCCGGGCGACGACTTCGCCATGATGCGCGAGGTGCTGACGCGACGATTTAGCCGCGCGCTGGCGGAACAGGGCACCGGGACGTCGGCCGGGATCATACCCGAGCTTGTGCTGATCGACGGCGGCGCCGGGCAGCTTTCCGCCGCGCAGGCGGTGCTGGCGGACCTGGGGGTCGGGGACGTCAGGCTGGTCGGCATCGCCAAGGGGCCGGACCGCGACGCCGGCCGCGAGTGGTTCCATACGGACGGAAAGGCGCCGTTCCAGCTGCCGCCGCGCGACCCGGTGCTGTATTTCCTGCAGCGCCTGCGCGATGAGGCGCACCGCTTTGCCATCACCTCGCATCGCGCCGGCCGATCGAAGACGCTGCGCACGAGCGAGCTTGACCAGATCGAGGGCATCGGGGCCGCCCGCAAGCGGGCGCTGCTGAACCATTTCGGTTCGTCACGAGGGGTGAAGATGGCGGGCCTGCGCGACCTGGAGGAGGCGCCGGGGATCAGCAAGGAGCTGGCGCAGCGGATCTACGCGCACTTCCATCCGGGGCAGCGGATCGACGGGGTATCCTGACAGGGCGGCGTATGGCGCCGGTCGCGATCGGCTACGACTGCGGGCCGACATAATCCGATGACAGAACCGAGTCGGTTGTTTCATCGCCAGCCACTGGTTCGGTGGGGGCGACACCAGGAGAGAAATGGCCTGCCCTTGTGCCGAACGTGCCGCCCGGCATTCAGCGCGTGCGGCTGCCGAACCGTCCGCGAAGGCCATCATCGGTCCCCCCCCAAAGTACGGGAGAGCCCACATTCCACGGACAATCTCGTCAGCTGGTCGCCGCCCTTGGAATGATGGCAATTCCAGGCCGCCGCGGATGACGATGCCATGAAGTTTGCCCCCCTGGATGCTATCCCGCTTTCACAGGGGGCGCGGACCGTGACATGCAGATCACGTCGGCATGGCGTTCCAGAGGGCGAGTCGTGGTTGACCCGAAGCACTACGCCGTTGAGGAAACCCTGAAGAACGGCACTGCCGTCACCATCCGCGCGGCGCGGCCCGGCGATGGCGACAAGATCCGCGAGGCGTTCAGGAACCTGGAGGCCGAGACAATCTACACCCGGTTCTTCGGCTACAAGACCGAGGTCACCGACGCGGAACTCGCCCGGATTACCGGCTCGGATTTCGACCAGGACGTCGCGCTTCTTGTTACCGTTGGCTCGAACGGGACGGAGACCGTCATCGGCGGAGCCAGTTGTTTCGCGACCGACGCCGCGGCCCCGGATCGCAGCGCGGAAATCGCCTTCACGGTCGAGGAAGACTATCAGGGGCTCGGCATCACCAGCAGCCTTCTGCGGCACCTCGTTCGGATCGCCCGGGACAAGGGCCTGCACCGGCTGGAGGCGGATGTCCTGGCGCGGAACCTGCCGATGCTGTCGGTCTTCAGGCGAAGCGGGCTGCCGATGACGCTACGGCACGAAAATGATACGGTGCATGTGACGCTGTCGTTGCTGCCGCTGGCGGAATGAACCCGTGCCGCGGCATTCGCCGGAAATGCGTTGATCGGAGAGCGACATGTTCCCCAGTCCAAGCCGCGTGTTCCTGACCAAAGGGGTCGGGGTCCATCGCCACGCCCTGAGCGCCTTCGAGTTCGCCTTGCGCGACGCGGATATCGAGCAGCAGAACCTGGTCTATGTCTCATCCATCCTGCCGCCGCGCTGCGCGGTGATCACCCGCGAGGCCGGGGCTGAGTTGCTCAAGCCCGGCGACATCACCTTCTGCGTCATGGCGCGGTCCGAGACGAACGAGCTCGGGCGGCATGTGTATGCCAGCCTTGGCCTGGCGAAGCCGGCCGATCCGAACATGTACGGCTATATTTCGGAACAGCATGGATACGGCATGACCGCCGCGGCGGCCGGCGAACAGGCCGAGGACCTGGCCGCGACCATGCTGGCCTCCACGCTGGGGCTGGATTTCGATCCCGACGCGGCCTGGAACGAGCGCAAGCAGATCTATGAGCACAGCCACCTGATCATCGACAGCACGTCGATCACGGCCACGGCCGAATGCGGCCCGGACAACCACTGGACCTGCGTGGTTGCCGCCGCGGTGTTCCTGTTTTCCTGAAGCGGCAGGTGGGTGCCGTTCCCACGCCGTCATAGCCCGGACAAGCCCCACCGCATGCACGGTTCCGGGGAACGCTTCGCCGCGGCCGTGCCGCAGCAGTGGCGGCCGATTGGCAAGACCATACGGGTGGATAGTCCGCAGGTCTCACCACAGAGACACAGAGACACAGAGCCACAGAGATCAGAACCGCCGCGCCGCCGACGGCTTCGTTGCAACCTCTGTGCCCCTGTGCCTCTGTCGTGACCCATCGTCAGCTTCAACACAGTCTGGCCGTGGTCGGGACGTAGGACCCGGACAAACCCAAAGCCGGCCAGGACGGGTAGCGCCCGATGCAGACACGACGTGGCAGCGGACAGTGCCGCCTTGCCAGACTGGCACGTCTCACCCTGCCTGCGGTTTGCTGGAGCGCCTGTGCGGACGAGCCGGGCCATGACGATCAATGAAGGACCATCCTCCGGCCAGCGTCCTATCGTGATAGCAAAGGGGACTACCCCGGCTCCGCGCTTCAATCGCGGGGAAACTGGCGCGCCCGGAAGGACTCGAACCTCCAACCCCCAGATTCGTAGTCTGGTGCTCTATCCAATTGAGCTACGGGCGCCGTGTGGGAGGCGGGGTGTAGCCGATGCCCCGCCCGGTATCAACCCCCTATGTCGGCGATCCGGAAAGAAATCGCAAAAACCCCGGATCGCGTGTCTTACCAGCTGGTTACGCCGCCAGCTTGTCCAGCTCCCGCAGGATCGACTCGCCCATCACCCCGGTACCGACGCGCGCGCTGCCCGGCGCCATGATGTCCGCCGTCCGTAGCCCGTTGCGCAGCACGTTGGTGCAGGCGGTTTCGATGAGCGCCGCGTCCTCGTCCATGTTGAACGAGTAGCGCAGCAGCATGGCGAAGCTCAGCAACTGCCCCAGCGGGTTGGCGATCCCCTTGCCGGCGATGTCCGGCGCGCTGCCGTGGATCGGCTCATACAGCGCGTGGCGCTTGCCCGAGGCCTGCACCGCGCCCAGCGTCGCCGAGGGCAACATGCCCAGCGACCCGGTCAGCATCGAAGCCAGGTCCGACAGCAGGTCGCCGAAAATGTTCGACGTCACGATCACGTCGAACTGCCGCGGGTTGCGCACCAGCTGCATGGCGCAATTGTCGGCGTACATGTGCGACAGCTCGACGTCCGGGAATTCCCGCTCGCGCAGCGCCGTCATGGTCTGGCGCCAGAACAGGCCGGACTGCATGACGTTGGCCTTCTCGACGCTGCACACCCGGTTCTGCCGCTTGCGCGCCAGCTCGAACGCCACCCGGCCGACGCGCTCGATCTCGTTGGTGGTGTAGGTCTCGGTGTCGAAGCCGCGCTTCTGGCCGTCGGGCAGCTCCTCCACCCCGCGCGGCTCGCCGAAATAGATGCCGCCGGTGCTTTCGCGGACGATCATCAGGTCCAGCCCGCGCACCACCTCGGGCTTCAGCGTGGAGGCGTCCACCAGCGGCTCCAGCACCGTCGCCGGGCGCAGGTTGGCGAACAGGTCCAGCTCCTTGCGCAGGCGCAGGATGGCGATCTCCGGGCGGAGCTGGAAGCCCAGCTTGTCCCACTTCGGCCCGCCGACGGAGCCGAACAGGATGGCGTCGGCGTCCTTCGCCTTCTGCATCGTCGCGTCGGTGATCGGCTCGCCATAGGCGTCGATGCCGGCGCCGCCGACATGGTCGTCCGAGATGTCGAACGAGACCATGCGGCGGCGGTCCATCCAGTCGATGACGCGGCGGACCTCGCGCATGACCTCGGGGCCGATGCCGTCCCCGGGGAGGATGAGAAGCTTCTTGTTGGCGGACATCGTTGCGGTCCTTCAGGCTGCGGTGGTGGCCGGCATCCAGGGCTGGTCCTGCCGGCGGTTGGTTTCGTACCGGTCGATCCCGGCTTCATGCTGCAGGGTCTGGCCGATATCGTCGAGGCCGTTCAGCAGCAGATGCTTGCGGAATGAATCGATCTCGAAGCGGATTTCCTCGCCGTTCGGGCGGACGACGACCTGCCGCTCGAGATCGACGGTCAGGCGGGCATTGTCGCCCTGTCGGGCATCCTCGATCAACTGGTCGCACACCGTGCGCGGCAGGCGGATCGGCAGGATGCCGTTCTTGAAGCTGTTGTTGTGGAAGATGTCGGCGAAATCCGGCGCGATGACGCAGCGGATGCCGAAATCCAGCAGCGCCCACGGGGCATGCTCGCGCGACGAGCCGCAGCCGAAGTTTTCGTGCGCGATCAGGATCTGCGCCTTGCGATACGGTTCCTGGTTCAGGATGAAATCCGGGTTCTCCGAGCCATCCTTGTTGTAGCGGAGCGGGTCGAACAGGTGCACGCCCAGGCCCGACCGCTTGATGGTCTTGAGGAAGCGCGCCGGGATGATCTTGTCGGTATCGACGTTCTGCATCGGCATCGGCGCGGCGATGGCGGTCAGTGTGGTGAAGGCTTGCATGACGGTGTTTCCCTGCCCTTCTCGTCAACCCAACTGCCGCACGTCGGTCAACCGCCCGGTCACCGCCGCGGCGGCGGCCATCGCCGGCGAGACCAGGTGTGTCCGGCCGTTCGGGCCCTGGCGCCCCTCGAAGTTGCGGTTCGAGGTGCTGGCACACCGCTGGCCCGGGGTCAGCTTGTCGGGGTTCATCCCCAGGCACATCGAGCAGCACGGCTCACGCCACTCGAACCCCGCCTCCAGCAGGATGCGGTCCAGCCCCTCTTCCTCCGCCTGGTGCTTGACCAGGCCAGAGCCCGGCACCACCAGCGCCTGTACACCGGCGGCGACCTTGCGGCCCCGGGCAATGGCGGCGGCGGCGCGGATGTCCTCGATCCGGCCGTTGGTGCAGGAGCCGATGAACACCACGTCGATCGGCACGTCCTGCAGCGCCTGGCCGGGCGTCAGCGCCATGTATTCCAGCATGCGGTTCATCTGCGCCCGCTTCGCCTCGTCCGGCTCGTCGGCCGGGTTCGGCACCACGCCGGTCACCGGCACCACCGCGCCGGGCGTCGTGCCCCAGGTGACCATCGGCGCGATCTCGTCCGTGGTCAGGCGCACAACGGTGTCGTAATGCGCGTCCGGATCGGTGGGCAGCGTCTTCCAGTACGCCACCGCCTGCTCGAACGCCCCGGCCTTGGGGGCGAACTGCCGGCCGCGCAGGAAGTCGAACGTGGTCTGGTCCGGCGCGATCAGGCCGGCGCGGGCGCCCGCCTCGATCGACATGTTGCTGATGGTGCAGCGCCCCGCCATGTCCAGCGCCCGGATCGTGTCGCCGGTGTATTCAATCACGTGCCCGTTGCCGCCAGCCGTGCCGATCTTGCCGATGATCGCCAGCACGATGTCCTTGGCCGAGCAGCCGGCGCCGAGCGTGCCGGAGACGTCGACCTGCATGTTCTTCGCCGGCTTCTGCAGCAACGTCTGCGTCGCCATCACATGCTCGACTTCCGAGGTGCCGATGCCGAACGCCAGCGCTCCCAGCGCGCCATGCGTCGAGGTATGGCTGTCACCGCAGACGATCGTCGTGCCCGGCAGCGACAGCCCCAGCTCCGGCCCGATGATGTGGACGATGCCCTGCCGCACGTCCAGGATGGGGATGTACGGCACGCCGAACTCGACGACGTTCTTCTCCAGGGTCTGCACCTGGATGCGGCTGTCCTCCTCCTTGATGTCGGACGGCACGCGGGAGCCGATGGTGGGGATGTTGTGGTCCGCCACGGCGATGGTGCAGTCCGGACGGCGTACCTTGCGACCGGCCATGCGCAGCCCCTCGAACGCCTGCGGGCTGGTCACCTCGTGCACGAGGTGGCGGTCGATGTAGAGGATGCAGGTTCCGTCCGGAAGTCTCTCGACGACGTGGCTGTCCCAGATCTTGTCGAAAAGGGTGCGTGGCCTGCTGGCGGACATGTCTGCTCCCGACAGTGTTGCGGATGAAAGGGTTGATTTGAACGAACACGCCGGGTTGTGCAACCCGTTCGCTGTTCAGTCCTGGCGTTGCAGCCATGCAACCGCGCCCCGCGCCGCCGCGACGCCGGTGCTGAAGCAGGCCTGCAGCAGGTAGCCGCCCGTCGGCGCCTCCCAGTCCAGCATCTCCCCCGCCGCGAACACCCCCGGCCGATCGGCCAGCATCAGGGCGGGGGTCAGGGCGTCGAGGCGCAGGCCGCCGGCGGAGGAGATGGCACGCGCCAGCGGCGCCGGCGCCAGCAGCTGCAGCGGCAGGGCCTTGACCAGCGTTGCCAGGTCGCCGGTTTCGCCCGCATGCAGCGCCTCCTGCACCAAGCCGATGGCAATCGGCGGCAATCCGGCCTGCTTGCGCAGCACATTGGCCAGCGACTGGCCGCGCCGCGGGCCTCCCAGCCGGTCAGCCAGCGTCGCCTGGTCGAGGTCGGGGCGCAGGTCGAGCGCGATCGTCGCCGCGCCGTCCGCCGCGATGGCGTCGCGCAGGCGGGCCGACAACGCATAGACCGCGCCGCCCTCCAGGCCGGTCGCGGTGACCACCGCCTCGCCGCGCACCACGGCGTTGCCGAAGCGGATGGCGATGCGCTTCAGCGGCGTGCCGGCGAAGCGGTCGCGCAGGTGCGCCGACCAGTCCACGACGAAGCCGCAATTGGCCGGCCGGAATGGCGCGACCACGCCCGGCAGGTGCGCCACCCAGGCGGCATCCGAGCCAAGCCGCGGCCACGACGCGCCGCCGCACGCCAGGATCGTCACGTCCGGGCGCACGGGATCGGCGCCGTCGAAGCACAGGGCGCCATCCGCGTCCCAGCCGGCCCAGCGATGCCGCACCCGCAGGTGAACGCCGAGATCCCCCAGGCGGCGGAGCCAGGCGCGCAGCAAGGGCGAGGCTTTCATGGCGGTGGGAAACACCCGCCCGCTGGAGCCAATGAATGTCGGTTGGCCGAGGCCGTGGCACCACGCGACCAGCGCTTCAGGGGGAAAAGCCTGGATCATCGGCTCCAGCCAGGCGCGGGCGGCGCCGTAGCGAGACAGGAACTGCGGCAGCGGCTCGGAATGGGTCAGGTTCAGGCCGCCGCGCCCGGCCATCAGCAGCTTGCGGCCGATGGAGGGCATGTGATCGTGGATGGTGACGGACAGGCCGGCTTGCGCCAGGACCTCGGCGGCCATCAGGCCGGCCGGGCCTCCGCCGATGATGGCGGCTGAGTGGGTCAAGTGGAATCCTTGATCAGGAATGTCAGGACGAGTGGAGCGCTTCCATCCCGCGTTTGCCGCGCCCGATCAAGCGGTCGCGCCGGCGCAACCCGGTGGATGAATGGCGGGACCAGCCCCCCCTGCAAATTGTCGCATGCCGTCCTTGGCATACGCCGGTCTGGCTCCTCTCTCGCGGCAGACCACAAACATCAAGCTACATTCACACGACAGACGCATGCCGATCTGGTTTCTCGAATACTTGACTCTACAGCAACGAATGCGGCATGTTGCCGAACAGAAAAAATTGCATTGATTGGGTTTGTTGTCTTGATCCGATCTGGAGCTGAACTCAATGATAGCTGTATGCAAAGCTGATACACTGGTCCCAGGACATTCGGACGAAAATCTGTCAAAAAACCATCGACTGCTTGTGCACGAAGCGCACGGGAACTGGACCGGCACGCCAAGTGATCGGTTCGTAAACGAGCATGCCTGGGTCCTTTCAAAAGGAACCAGCCGAAGACTATGGAAATATGACAAGACCAGGAAGACCTACGTCCTGCTGCCCGATGCAGAACAAAAACTGCTGGCGTTTCTTGATTACCTTCGCAATCAGCGCGAACCGCGCTCCTGGAGTCCAGGACCGGCTCGCCGATAGGATCCCCGGGGCGCGACCGCTTGCTTCAATCCGGCCGGGTGACGTGATGCTTATGAATCACGCCGCCCGCTCCTGCCGCCGGGTGGTAACCACCGCGTAGCCCGGGCCATCGACCCGTGCACCGGTCGCCGGATCCACCAGGACCGGATCGACCGGCTGCCCGGTCGCGGTGTTGACGATCCTCACCTCCCGGTCGTCCGGGGGGAAATGTTTGTTGCCGAACGCCAGCATCGCCAGCAGCACCGGGCGGAAATCGCGGCCGCGCGCGGTCAGCACGTACTCGTCGCGCGGCGGCCGTTCCGAGTAGCGCCGCCGCTCCAGCAACCCGGCCTCCACCAGCGCGGCCAGCCGGCGCGTCAGCATGTTCGGCGCGATGCCCAGGCTTTCGCTGAACCCGTCGAACCGCGTCACGCCGCGGAACGCATCGCGCAGGATCAACATGCTCCACCACTCGCCCACATGCTCAAGGCCGCGGGCGATGGGACACTGCATGGTGCTGAAGCTCTTGCGCTGCATACGGACTCGACCCACTGTGAGACTACGATGTTAATAGTTGGTGAGACGGAGGGAGAACGTCAATGGGCTGCCGCCTCGTCGCCGGCGCCGCCACGGCCCGCTTCCCGCCCGTGCGGGCTGAATCGCCGTCAGCCGGCATGAAACAGCTGGCGGTCGCACCTGCCGCCGCGCGACGCCCGGACCTGTGATCCCGATCTCCGCCGCTGTCAGAAACCCTGGTGAGGACAATGCCCATGGACGTGGAATTCCATTTCGACTTCGGCAGCCCGAACGCCTATCTGGCGCACCGCGTCATCCCGGCCATTGAGGCGCGCACCGGGGTCCGCTTCCGCTACGTGCCGGTGCTGCTCGGCGGCGTGTTCAAGGCCACCGGCAACCGCTCGCCGCTGGAGGCGTTCGCCGGCATCCGCAACAAGCTGGCCTATGAGCAGCTGGAAACCGAGCGCTTCATCCGCGGCCACCGCATCGAGGGCTTCCGGCGCAACCCGTTCTTCCCGGTGAACACGTTGACCATCATGCGCGGCGCGGCGGCGGCCGAGCTGGACGGCGGACTGGCGGCTTACGTGGACGCGGTATTTCACCACATGTGGGAGGACCCGAAGAAGATGGACGATCCCGCGGTGATCCGGGCGGCACTGGCGGAGTCCGGGCTGGATGCGGCAAAGATCCTGGCGCGCACCCAGGATGCGGACGTGAAGGCAAGGCTGATCGCCAACACCGAGCAGTCCGTCGCCCGCGGCACCTTCGGATCGCCGACCTTCTTTGTCGGCGACGCCATCTACTTCGGCAAGGATCGGCTACGCGACGTCGAGGAGGCGATTGCCGGACCCGCCTGAGGTGACAGGCCGGGACCGTGGATGGCTTTTCCGGCTTCTGCGGGCTCCTCGCCATGGTCGTCGCGGGCGGCAGCAAGCGGGTCGGGCCTGCGGCGCCTGCGACGGGCCGGTGGCAAAGGAACCCGCGCCGCCGATCGTCGTTGTCAGTATGCCCCGGCGAAGCTTATCCTTGCATACCACGAACGGAATCTGGCGGATTCGATGCGTCGCGGCCTTCCCTTGATGATCCTGTTGCTGGCCATGAGTGCGTGCGAGGCGCCGCCGCCGGATTACGGCTATGGCGCGCCCGCCTATCCACCATCCGGCTATCCACCATCCGGCTATCCACCATCCGGCTATCCACCATCCGCCTATCCACCATCCGCCTACTCCCCATCCGGCTATCCACCATACGGCTACGCGCCGGCCCCCTATGGCGAGTCGGTTTATCCCGGCTTCAGCGACAACGGCGACGTGCCGATGATCATCGCGGGCGGCGTGACGGTGCCGCTGGTCGTGCTTGGCGGCGAATGGGGCTACTACGACCGGGAACGGCACTGGCATCGGGCGCCTGAACCAGTTGCGCGCTACCTGCATGAGCATCCGAGGCCGGGCTGGAGCGGCCGTCCGGGCGCGCCTCCGCCAGCAGGCGGCCGTTTCGCTGCGCCGGCATCACCCCCTGGCGTTCCACCGCGGAATGAGGGACGCTTCGCCGGTCCGCCGCCGGGCGAACATTTCGGATCGCCACACGGCGCGCCGCCATCGGGTGCCGAGCCGCCGGGAGGCCGGCCATTCGGTGAACCACCGCCCGGCGCGCCGCCACGCAACGAACGCTTCGGCGGTCCGTCACAGTACGAACATTTCGGATCGCCACCCGGCGCACCGCCACCGGGTGCCCAGCCGCCAGGGGGGCACCCACTTGGCGGACCACCGCCCGGCGCGCCGCCACGCAACGAACGCTTCGGCGGTCCGTCACAGTACGAACATTTCGGATCGTCACCTGGCGCACCGCCACCGGGTGCCCAGCCGCCAGGGGGGCACCCACTTGGCGGACCACCGCCCGGCGCGCCGCCAGGGGGCGGACGCTTTGCCGGCCCGCCACCGGGTCGGCCACCCGAGGCCGCGCGACCCGCTCCGGCGCCTGAGCAGCGGCATCAGCCGCACGCCTGCCCGCCCGGCCAGCGCTGCTGACCTCGGACGCGCGGATGTTGCACCAGCCCGCGGTGGCGACCGTAGGCTGGTCTTCCACGGAAATGCTTGCCGCTCCGCCGTAAACAGGAACTTTCCGGTGCCGCGTGACGATGAGGGCTGCGCTTTGCTGCACCCCCGCCACCGGAAACCGGCCCAGCGGCGAGCGCCGCCGGGCCCGGCCGTTCAGACAGCGTGGACCCTGGCTTCACGCTGCCAGAAGCGCAGCTTGCGGCACGCCTCGACAAACCGCCTGGCGTCGGCGGCGCTGTTCAGCGCGATCATGCCTTCGTCCATTTCGGTCAGCCCGGCCTTTTCGAACAGCGGCTTCGCGCTCTCGGCGTAGCCGATGAACTTGGCGTGGGCATAGGCGTCGTTGACGAAGTCCCGCGCCGTTGCCTCCCGCGCCAGCAGCTTCGCGCCCTCGGCCGAGGGGATGACGACAACCGCGTCATACAGCACCGACGGGCCGCCGTTGATCTTCTGTTGCGCTGCATGCTTCTTGCCGGCGCTGCAGGTGAAGCCACCCACCTTCGGCGCGACGAACTCCAGCATGGCGCCTTCCGTCTTCACCGCCTCCATGACGCCCTTCAGCACATCGGCGTTGGTGCCGTCGCTGACCAGCACGCCGATCTTGCGGCCCTTGAAGGAGTTGGGGGCGTTGCCGACGATGCTGAGCGCCGGGGACGGCTTCAGGTCCCGGATCACCGGCCGGGCCGGTTCGGCCGCGGCGGGCATGGCGTCCAGGCCGATGCCCTCGGCCACGCGCTTCGCCAGGGCGTCATCGACGTTCAGCAGGTGCGACACCACGCGGGCGCGGATCGCCGGCGTTTCGACCTTGCTCAGTTCGAAGACGAAGGCGTCCTTGATGTGGGTCTGCTCGACCGCCGCCTGGCTCAGGTAGAACTGCCGCGCCTGGCTGTAGTGATCGGCGAACAATTCCGCCCGCACCCGCCGCTTCTCGCCGCTTTCCACCACCGGAACCGAGTGGAAGCCGCGTTCCGGCGTCTCACGCGGGCCGCCCTGGGCGGGGCCCCAGGAATTCGGCTCGTAGTTGGCCCGGCCTTTCGGGTTGTACATCGCCATGTGCCCGTCCTGCTGGAAGTGGGCGAACGGGCATTTCGGCGCATTGATCGGCAGGTAGGTGAAATTGGGGCTGCCGAGGCGCTTGAGCTGCGTGTCCAGGTAGGAGAAATTCCGCCCTTGCAGCAGCGGATCGTTGGTGAAATCGACGCCGGGCACGATGTTCTGCGTGCAGAACGCCACCTGCTCGGTTTCTGCGAAGAAATTGTCCACCACGCGGTCGAGCACCAGGCGTCCCACCTTGCGGATCGGGATGGTTTCCTCGGGAATGATCTTCGTGGCGTCCAGGATGTCGAACTCGAACTTGTCGGCGAAGGCGTCGTCGAACAGCTGCAGCCCCAGCTCCCATTCCGGGAAGTCGCCGTTCTGGATCGCGTTCCACATGTCCCGCCGGTGGAAATCCGGGTCCGCGCCGTTGATCTTGAGGGCTTCGTTCCACGCCACGGACTGCATGCCGAGCTTCGGTTTCCAATGGAATTTCACGTAGGTGGACCTGCCCTGCGCGTTGACCAGGCGGAAGGTGTGGACGCCGAAGCCCTCCATGAAGCGGAACCCGCGGGGGATCGTCCGGTCGGACATGATCCACAGCAGCATGTTGACGGATTCCGGGCTCAGCGACACGAAGTCCCAGAAATTGTCGTGCGCCGTCTGCGCCTGCGGGAAGCCGCGGTCGGGCTCCTGCTTGGCGGCGTGGATCAGGTCGGGGAACTTGATCGCGTCCTGGATGAAGAACACCGGGATGTTGTTGCCGACGATGTCCCAGTTGCCCTCCTTGGTGTAGAGCTTCACCGCGAACCCACGCACGTCGCGCGGCAGGTCGGGCGATCCCTTGTTGCCGGCGACGGTGGAGAAGCGGACGAAGGCGGGGGTCTTCTCGCCGGCGCGCTGGAAGATGTCGGCCTTGGTGATGTCGGAGAGGGACTCGGTCAGCTCGAAATAGCCGTGCGCGCCGAAGCCGCGGGCGTGCACGACGCGCTCCGGGATGCGTTCGTGGTCGAAGTGGAAGATTTTCTCGCGGAAATGGAAATCCTCCAGCAGCGTCGGTCCGCGCGCGCCGGCGCGGAGGGAATTCTGGTCGTCCGCGACCGGAACGCCTTGCTGGGTCGTCAGCACGGGGGTATCGCCGCGGGCGACCTGATGCGTCTCGCCGCCCTGGCCGCGCAGGATGTCGGCCTCGGCCATGCGGGCGGGCTTGAGGTTGTCAGCAGGTTTATCAACGGCCATGCGGCACCTTTCAATGAAACGGACCCATTCAGCGTACAGCGCAAGCGCGCTGCTCGCCGCATGGGGCCGTAACGCCGCGATGCCATCGGCGTTTGCGGCAGGTGCGTTAAATCCCGCCCAGACCGGCGGGAGTTGATCGCCAAGTGTGGTTGATCGCCAGCACCGTGCCGGCGGTATGGGCGCAGGTTGGCGGGGCGGATACGCGCGCAATCATGCGGGACGTCCAGAACATAGGACGACGTCGGCGGCACACCATCCGCGCCGCCGCCAGGACCTGATTCCAGGTCATCTGATACGTCCCGGGCCAGGGCTTCTTCTGTGCGTGCCTCTGGCGGCGCTGATTTTGGTTGATGGCAAATCGTGTGATGACCTCTTCTACAACCGGATGAGGGAAGTCTCGGGGTCGATTTCCGGTCCCTCGTCCCAGCTGTCCGGGTCGAACGGGTTCACCAGCTTCACGCCCGTGCGGCGGAAGTCGCCCGGGTTCTCGGTCGCCACGCCATAGCCCCTGGGCAGCGCCGTCGCTGCGATCGCCTTGTCTCCGTCCTTCAGGGACGGGAACTGGACCGACGTCTCTGCCCACGTCTCGGCCACGACCATGTCGATCGGCTCCAGCCGATCGGCGAAGCGTCCGGTCAGTTCGTCATACCAGGCCCGCTTCCAGTCGAGGCGGGCCTGCTCCCGCGCTCGCACCTTTCGGTCTGCCGTCGCCACGATCCTGGCTTCGAGGAGGAACAGGCCGCGGCGCATCTCCGCGACTGTGGCTACGCTGATCCGCACAAGCCGGGCGTTCCGCCGGAGCCATTCGACCCGGTTGGGATCGGCCTCGACGTCGCCGCGGTTCGACAGCACATTGGTGTCGACGACCCAGCCGAGCGGCGCCTCAGCCACTGCTGGAGAGGCTTATCCCGACAGGCTCCGCCTCGCCCGGCGCGAATGGCGAGCGTGCCGGCAGGCTGGCGAAGTTGGCGTCGGCCTGCCGCACGAGGCGCCGATACTCGTCCGGCGACAGCACGACTGCCACCGGCTCCTTGTGGCGCATGATGACCTGCGGCCCTGCGCCTGCGGCTTCGACCAATTCGCTGAAGCGTTGCTTGGCATCCACCGTCTGCCACTGCGGCATAGTGGCCTCCAGTTCTGAAATATGGACATAATGGACGTTTTTTCGTGGATTCAAGCCGTACGGTGAACCGTGGTTGCCTGCGTTTCCCGGGACCGCGCGGTGCGAGGGTTTTCTGGATGGAAAGCTCGCTGTCGGCCGAATTCGACGAGCGGCAGCGCGTTGACCTGGAGCGGCGCTTGGCAGGCCACCTGTGACAGCGCATGCCAGAGGGTGAGAGAAAGCCTTCAGGGCTTCCGGTATTTCTCCGGCCCGATCACCTCGGGCACGCCCTCGGCGGCTTCGAAAGCCTCCGGCGTCAGCCATGGCAGCGGGCGACCACGGGCTGCCTTCAGGCGAGCCCGGGCTTCCTCTATCGTGGGGATGGACGCGGCCGCACTATTTGGCCGCCTGCTTTTGGCGGCAGCTTCAACTCTGCGGCGGGTCTCAAGGAAGCGGGAAATCGTCACAGTCATTGCTCCTGCGACAATATGGGGCTTCCCGCCGGGGATTCACAAGCTCAAATCCCAGGAACCGAGAGCAATAAAACCGGATCGCCTCGGGCAGCGGCTCCACCAAGCGTAATTCAGTCTTGCCGAAGGCAATGGCATAGACCTGCAAGGCGGTGATCGCTATCTCAGCCACCTTGAAATGCAGCGGGTGACCTGGATCTGGGGAGCCTTCCAGGTAGTACAGTGATACCAACGGCCCTATCCGGTGACCGTTATTGCTGCCCATTTGCGCTGGGTCAGGGAAGCAATCCGTTCCGGCATTTGCATGAGCTTGTTCCAGGCCTCGCAGCAGGCATCGACAACCGCCTTGTAG
>NZ_NHRY01000202.1 GCF_002937115.1 Rhodopila globiformis
AAACAGGAGCTCGGTCTTGGCGACTTCGAGGGCCGCAACTGGCGCGGCTTTCATCATCACGCCAGCCTGTGCATCGCAGCCTACGGCTTTCTGATCGCCGAGCGCTGTCTTTTCCCCCCTCAGCGGCCATTCATCCGCAGGCGGATCGAAACACCTGCGTTATCCGTCGGTTTCCAGCCCCGCGGCGCTGCCGGTGCGGCCTGAGCGGCATGTGCCGCACTCGATTGCCTCGATCCGCCGCCAGCTTGCCGTCCGGCTCGTCGCCGCGCTGCCCAGGTGTCCGTGCTGCCTGCAACAGCCCCGGGCAGTGAATGGGAAAATGACACAGTAAGACTAGTTTGACTGTGTCAAAAACTGAGAGATAGTCAATGTTATCAATGGGTTATGGGAGCTCTAGTTTGCGAGAAAACGTCGTAATTTCAATGTGTTAGGCGGAAACTGACACAGTCGAACTAGATACTCTGTCTAGAATAATGCGCATGGCCCGGCTTTGCCAGGGTTTGTCCCGATCGGATCAAAGCCCCGACGTCACCCGCTGCACGATCGCCCTGGCATAGTCGGTGGTGGAGGCGGTGCCGCCCAGGTCGCCGGTGCGCACCTTGTCCTGGTTCAGCACCGCATCGATTGCCTTGCGCAGGCCGCGGGCGTGATCGGTCAGCCCGGCATGGTCCAGCATCAGCCCGGCGGCCAGCAGCAGCGCCGTCGGGTTGGCAATGCCCTTGCCGGCGATGTCGGGGGCGGAGCCGTGCACCGCCTCGAAGATCGCCGCGTTCTCGCCGATGTTGGCGCCGGGCGCGGCGCCCAGGCCACCGACGAGGCCGGCGATCAGGTCCGACAGGATGTCGCCGAACAGGTTGGTCGTGACGATCACGTCGAACTGCCACGGATTCAGCACCAACTGCATGGCGCAGGCGTCGACAATGCGCTCGTCGCATTCGATCCGGCCCTGGTACTCCACGGCGACCGTGCGGCCGGCTTCCAGGAACACGCCGGTCAGCGCCTTCAGCACGTTGGCCTTGTGCACCAGCGTGACCTTCCGGCGGCCCAGCTTCACCGCGTGCTCGAAAGCATAGCGCACGATGCGCTCGGATCCAGCGCGGGTGTTGACGCCGGTGGAGAAGCCGACGGCCTTCGGATCGTCGCCGAAGGGGATGTAGTGCTCGAACGCGACGTACAGGCCTTCCAGGTTCTCCCGCACCAGGACCAGGTCGATGTTCTCGAACCGCCCGCCGGGCACCAGGGTATGGGCGGGGCGGAGGTTGGCGAACAGCTGGAATTCCTCGCGCAGGCGGACGTTGACCGAGCGGTAGCCGCCGCCGACGGGGGTGGTCAGCGGGCCTTTCAGCGCCAGGCCGTTGCGGCGGATGCTGTCCAGCGTGGCCTGCGGCAGCGGGTCGCCGCCGGCGGCGATACCCGCCATGCCGCCCTGCTGGACATCCCACGCGAACGGCGCGCCCAGCGCGTCCAGCACGAGCCGGACGGCGTCCATGATCTCCGGCCCGATGCCATCGCCGGGGATCAGCGTGGCGGGGATCTTGTTGCTGTCATGTAGAGCGGTCAGTGCGGTGGTCATGGGATCGGCAGACTTTCAATCACGGCGGTGGCGATGCCCGGCAATGACCGGAATGCGGCGCTTATACAACCGGCCATATAACGGATGATAGAAACAAGCGCGGGCTGGTTCTGCCGAAACATCAATCCGGCCGCCGGTGCGCATTACGTCATGTTACCGAGTTCATGACATCTGTCCATGCACCGCCGCGGTGCCCGGAACGAGCGCAGGCGTGCCGCGGGCGACTGGCGCAGGGGCCTCCACCGGCCGACCGGGCCGGGCCGGTGGAAACCGGCTGGGAAACAATACCGGAGTTGCGATACATCAAGGCCAACGGTCCGATCCGGACCGATCATGCCGGAAAATAAAGGAGCCGTTCATGCATATCTCGGGCAGGCTGCCGCGATTCCAGCCCAACCGGCCGTCGGCAATGGTCCGCTGCCAGCGCGGCCGGGCCGATGATGTGCCGGAGAGCATGCGCCTGCCAGGGCCGGGCCGGTAGGTATGGCCATGCACCTGGCGATATCGGCGGTCGATGCGGCGCGGCTGATTCCGGACGGAGCCAGCCTGATGTTCGGCGGCTTCATGGGCGTCGGCACGCCCGAGCGGGTGGTTGATGCGCTGGTGGCGCGCAAGGCCCGCGGGCTGACGATCATCGGCAACGACACCGCCCGGTCCGGCATCGGCGTCGGCAAGCTGATCGATGCGGGCTGCGTCGCCCGCGTCATGGCCTCGCACATCGGCACCAACCCGGTCACCCAGGCGAAAATGATCGCCGGCGAGATCGCGGTGGAACTGATCCCGCAGGGCACCCTGGCGGAACGCATCCGCGCCGGCGGCAGCGGTCTGGGCGGCATCCTGACGCCAACCGGCATCGGCACCGTGGTGCAGGACGGCAAGCGCGTCATCGAGGTGAACGGCAGGCGCTTCCTGCTGGAACTGCCGCTGCGCGCCGACTTCGCCCTGCTGCACGCGCACGAGGCGGACTACGAGGGCAACCTGACCTACCGGCTGACGGCCACGAACTTCAATCCGCTGATGGCGCTTGCGGCGGACTGCGTCATTGCCGAACCGAATGAGATCGTCCCGACCGGGGCGATCCCACCCGACGCGGTGCGCACGCCGGGAATCCTCGTGAACCATCTGGTGGAGCGGCCACAATGATGGACCCCAAGGAACTGATCGCCCGCCGCGTGGCGCTGGAACTGCGTGATCGTACCCTGGTCAACCTGGGCATCGGCCTGCCGACGCTGGTCGCCCGCTACGTGCCGCCGGGCATCAGCGTCGCGTTCCAGAGCGAGAACGGCATCATCGGGCTGGGCGCGCCGCCGCCGCATGGCATGGAGGACCCGAACCTGACCGACGCCGGCGGCGGCTTCATCTCGGCGCTGCCCGGTGCCGCCAGTTTCGACAGCGCGACCAGTTTCGCGCTGATCCGCGGCGGGCACCTGGCGATGACGGTGCTGGGCGGCCTGCAGGTCGATGCCGCCGGGCGGCTGGCCAACTGGATGGTGCCGGGGAAACTGGTGCCCGGCATGGGTGGGGCGATGGACCTTGTGACCGGCGCGCGCCGGGTGATCGTCGCCATGCAGCATGTTGCGCGCGGCGAGCCGAAGATCGTGCGGGAACTGACCCTGCCTCCGACGGCCGCCCGCCCCGTCAGCCTGGTGGTGACCGAGATGGCGGTTATCGAGCCGACGGGCCGCGGGCTGCTGCTGCGGGAACGGGCGCCGGGCGTTTCTGTGGAGGCCATCGTCGCCGCGACCGGGGCGGACCTGCTGGTCCCGGAGGAGGTGCCGGAGATGCCGGTCGCGCCGGCTCGGCCTGGCGCCGAACCGGCTGATCCCGGATAGCGGGACCGGCATATTTGCCGTGGCGGTCGCCCTGGACCATAGCCGAACGGAAAGACCAGTAGAGGCGGCCTTGATGGGTGGGCTTGATGAAGAGGCCGGCCAGATCGAGGTCCTCTGCCGTCTGGCCGTGTTGGACGCGTTCGGACAATGCGGCGTACATGATTTGGATTGGCGGGGGCAGAGCCTGCGGCATGGGGGGAAGGCATCGCCAGCGTACCCACAAATTGCAATTTGTGGGTACGCTGGCGATAGATCTTGCCTCTGGGGCGCCAGATTCTCGATTCTAAATCGTTACATGTCTCGTGCGGGGCGTGCCATTGATGTCGCGCTCATGCCACAGCGCCACGTGCTCCAGCGCCGGCACCACGGCGGCGCGGACGATGCGGGCCAAGCCGGTCAGGTTCTCGCTCAGCACCGGGTTGCGCTTTTGCGGCATGGCCGAGCTGGAAGTTCCGCTCAACATGCCCGAAATGCCGATCGCACGACGGTTCGGTCCCAGGCCGAACTGCCTGAGTCCGGGTCAATGGGTTCAGCCAGCGGCGCGAGGTGGCGTCACCCTCGCCGTGGACCCGCTGAAAGCGCGTGTTGCACAGCCTCAGCGTCACCGGCGATCGCCCGAAGGTAGGCGCGTGCGGTCTGGTCCGGTTCGGCCCGGCCTTGCTCCCAGTCGCGCAAAGTGCCAAGCGGTATGTGGAACCGCGCGGCAAACTCTTCCTGGGTCAGGCCGAGCGCGCGGCGCAGGGTCCGGGCGCGTGGGACGCGGGGGGCATCCGCGAATTCTGCATCGGTCATCGGCCGGGCATCCGGGTCTGCCATGGCGGCCGCATGGACCTGTTCGTCCGTCATGGCGTCAGTGCGAGTCCAGTCAATAGTCGCGGTTTTCATTGTGGTATCGTCGTTGCTCATGAGGTTGAGCCCTCCGGGCTGAGATGATCCGATTTCGCTCGCCTCTCAGCGTATAGGATACGAACAGCAGGTGGTTGTCCGCCATGCCGATGAGTGCGAAGCGTTCTTCGTGGTCGCCATGACGGGTATCAACGCGCTCGATGGCAAAGGCGTCCTTGAACGCACGGCGGGCCATTTCAAAGGTCACGGCGTGTTTTTGCTCATTCAGGGCGGCTTTTATATCGTCCCATTCGAAGAATTCATCAACCATCAAGATACTGCTTACCCGTAGTTTTGATGATCGTCAATGAATTCGCTTGATCGTCTGTATGAAGGTCCGCCTGTGTGGGCTACCCGAACACGCGAACAAAAATCCGATCCACCATGCACAGGTGCAGCTTCGGATCCATCGCCGCCTCCAGTTCCGCCGGCTGGACCATCCGCGCCACGTCCGGATCGGCCTGCAAATTCTCCTTGAAGGATTTCCCCTCCGGCGTGCCCAGCCTCGTCCACGTCGCCATGGCGCAGCCCTGCACGATGCGATAGGCGTCCTCACGCAGTATCCCCGCCTTGGTCAGCGCCAGCAGCACCTCGCCGGAGTGCACCACGCCGCCCAGGCTTTCCAGGTTGGCCAGCATCCGGTCGGGATACACCACCAGCTTTTCCATCATCCCGGCCAGCCGCATCAGCGCGAAATCCAGCGTTACCGTCGCGTCCGGGCCGATCATCCGCTCGACCGAGGAGTGGCTGATGTCGCGCTCGTGCCACAGCGCCACGTCCTCCAGCGCCGGCACCACGGCGGCGCGGACGATGCGGGCCAGGCCGGTCAGGTTCTCGCTCAGCACCGGGTTGCGCTTGTGCGGCATTGCCGAGGACCCCTTCTGGCCGGGGTGGAAGAACTCCTCCGCCTCCCGCACCTCGGACCGCTGCAGGTGGCGCACTTCCGTCGCCAGCCGCTCGATGCCGCTGGCGATCACGCCCAGGGTGGCGAAGAACGCGGCGTGGCGGTCGCGCGGGATCACCTGGGTGGAGACCGGCTCCGGCCGCAGCCCGAGCTTGTCCGCGACGTATTCCTCCACCGAGGGATGCAGGTGCGCGAAGGTGCCGACGGCGCCGCTGATGGCTGCCACGGCGATCTCGGCGCGGGCGGCGAGCAGGCGCTCGCGGTTGCGGGCGAACTCGGCGTAGTGGCCGGCCAGCTTCAGGCCGAAGGTCGTCGGCTCGGCGTGAATGCCGTGGCTGCGGCCGATGGTGAGGGTGTATTTATGCTCCAGCGCGCGGGCCTTCAGCGCCGCCAGCACGGCGTCGATGTCGGCCAGCAGCAGGTCCGCCGCCTGGGTCAGCTGCACCGACAGGCAGGTGTCCAGCACGTCGGAGCTGGTCATGCCCTGGTGCACGAAGCGGCTGTCGGGGCCGATGGCCTCGGCCAGCCAGGTCAGGAAGGCGATGACGTCGTGGCGGGTCTCGCGCTCGATGGCGTCGATCCGGGCGATGTCGTCGGCGTTGATCGCGGCAAGCTTCGGCGCGCCCTTCTCGCGGATGGTGCGGGCGGCTTCCTCCGGGATGGCGCCGACGCGAGCCATGCCCTCGGCGGCGAGCGCCTCAATCTCGAACCAGATGCGGTACCGGTTCTCGGGCGACCAGATGGCGGCCATTTCGGGGCGGGCGTAGCGGGGGATCATGACGGTCTCAATCCGTGACGGGAAAGGCCCCTGCTAGACCGCCGGGGTTGCGGCTGGCAAGCGGTGCGGGTGCCAGCATGCGCATCGGGATGGGAAGGCACGGGATGAGACGACGGATGGAGCAAGGTCCCTGCCCCCGCTACCCCCCTTGCTACCAGCCGGCGATGTTGTGGCTGGCGCCCAGCAGGATCTTTCCGGCTGACTCATAATGCGCCGGCGCGCCCGCCGCGTGCTGGACGGCGACGTGGATGTCGCGGAACGGCCGCTCCAGCAGGTTGCTGGTGTAGACGGCGTTGGTGCCGGCGGCATGGAACACCAGGTCGACGGCGCGCACCGCCTCGTGCATGCCGTGGACGATGGCCAGCCGCGCCTGCGCGATCGCCTGCGTCGGGTCCGCCCCGCCGTCGCAGACCGTCGTCCAGGCGGTGCCGACGGCCGACAGCAGATAGGTCCGGGCGGCGCTGACGATCGCCTCGGCCTCAGCCACCCGCGCCTGCACCAGTGGGCGGTCGCGCAGCAGGGCGGTGGACATGGTGGAGCTTCGCCGGCTCGCCAGGTCGGTCATGATGTCGAGGGCACCGCGGGCGATGCCCAGGGTGTTGGCGGCCGTCGCGGTCCACATCGACGTGTAGTACAGCCGTGGATGATACAGCGGCCCTGTTTCGTGCGGCGGATCGCTGACGGAATAGGTGTGCGCCTCCGGCACGAACACGTCCTCAAGGGCGAAGTCGTGGCTGCCGGTGCCGCGCATGCCCACCACCGACCAGGTGTCCTTGATCATCGCCTGGTGCGCCGGCACCCACATCGACAGGGTCTGCGGCGTGCCGGCGCCGGTCAGGCGCGGCCGGTCGCCGTCCATGACGACGCAGGTGGCTTTCAGCCAGTTCGCGTGATGCACGCCGCTGGCGAAGTCCCACTGGCCGCGCACCCGGTAGCCGCCGTCCACCGGGACCGCCCGGCCCTCCGGCCGCAGCGAGCCGGCGCCACGGAAATTCGCCGGCTCCCCCGCCATGGCCCGCCCGACCTCCACCGGCAGCCAGCCGGCGAACAGCGACAGCGAGCCGGCGATCATCGCGCACCAGCCGGCCGCCCCGTCGGCGCGGGAGAGTTCCTCGATCGCCTCGAACGCCGCCAGTGGCGGCAGTTCCGGGCCGCCCATCGAGCGGGGCAGATACAGCTGCAATAGCCCGGCGGCTGCGAACGCCTCGGCCACGTCGGGCGGCAGGCGGCGGAGTTGTTCCGCTTCGTCGCGGCGGGCGCGGACCAGCGGGGCCAGGTTCCGGGCTGCCGAAACCATGTCGGTCGGCGAACTGATCCGAACGGAGCCGTCTGCCATGCGTTTTCTCCCTGCCCAGGGCCTCATGACCGAGCCTGGTTCCGGGGACAATGGCACCGCCGCGGGCCGCACCGCAACCGGCGCCCCCCTGACAGCACCGCCCGGCGGGCCTATGCTCGGGGCCAGAACAGACAGGAGGAACCCGATCATGCTGAATCCGGTATCGCCGCTGCCACTGAAGGATCCGTCGCTGTTCCGCCAGGCCAACTACCTCGACGGCAAGTGGGTCGAGGCCGACAACGGCCAGACCATCGTGGTGAAGAACCCCGCCAACGGCGAGGCCATCGGGGAAGTGCCGTCGATGGGCGCCGCTGAAACCCGACGCGCCATCGAGGCCGCCAACCGCGCCTATCCCGCCTGGCGCGGCATGCTGGCCAAGGAACGCGGCGCCATCCTGCGCAAGCTGGCCGACATGATGGTGGCCAACGCCGAGGACCTGGCGGTGATCATGACCGCCGAGCAAGGCAAGCCGCTGAGCGAAAGCAAGGGCGAGATCACCTATGCCGCCAGCTTCATCGAGTGGTTCGCCGAGGAAGCCAGGCGCGTCTATGGCGACACCATCCCGCAGACCGCCAAGGGCCGCCGCATCCTGGTGCTGAAGGAGCCCATCGGCGTGTTCGCCGCGATCACGCCATGGAATTTCCCGCCCGCGATGATCACCCGCAAGGCCGGCCCGGGCTGGGCGGCCGGCTGCACCGGCGTCATCCGTCCGGCCTCGCAGACCCCGTTCTCGGCCCTGGCGCTGGCGGTGCTGGCCGAACGGGCGGGCATGCCGGCCGGCGTCTGCAACATCCTGACCGGGCCGTCGGGCGCGATGGGCGGGGAGCTGACCTCGAACCCGATGGTGCGCAAGCTGTCGTTCACCGGCTCGACCGAAGTCGGTGCCAAGCTGCTGGCGCAGTGCGCGCCGACGATCAAGAAGACCAGCATGGAGCTGGGCGGCAACGCGCCGTTCATCGTGTTCGACGATGCCGATCTGGACGCGGCGGTGGCGGGCGCGATGGTTTGCAAGTTCCGCAACACCGGGCAGACCTGCGTCTGCGCCAACCGAATCCTGGTGCAGGACGGGGTGTATGACGCCTTCTCGGCCAAGCTGAAAGCCGCCGTCGAAGCCATGAAGGTCGGCAATGGCATGGAACCGGGCGTGACGCAGGGGCCGCTGATCAACGCCGATGCCGTGACCAAGGTGCAGGAGCACATCGCCAACGCGCTGTCTATGGGCGCCTCGGTGGTGACGGGCGGCAGCAAGCACCAGCTTGGCGGCAATTTCTTCCAGCCGACGGTGCTGGCGAACGTGCCGGCCAAGGCGCAGATCTTCCGCGAGGAAACCTTCGGCCCGGTGGCGCCGCTGTTCCGCTTCAAGACCGAGGAGGAAGCGATCCGCCTGGCCAACGATACCGAATTCGGCCTGGCGGCGTATTTCTACTCGCGCGACATCGGCCGGATCTTCCGGGTTGGCGAGGCGCTGGAATACGGCATCATCGGCATCAACGAGGGGATCATCTCGACGGCGGAAGCGCCGTTCGGCGGGATGAAGGCGTCGGGGCTGGGCCGCGAGGGGTCGAAGTATGGGATCGAGGAATACCTGGAGATCAAGTACCTGACGCTCGGCGGCATCGGGACCTGATTGACGGATTGATCGGCGGTCTTGAACGGCCGCCGATCGCGCATTTCCTGCGATGCGCGGGCATCCCTTTGTGCAGCGGCCAATAGCGGTCTTGCGCCCGGCATGACGGTCGAAGCGTCCGTGCGGCAGCTGGAGCGGTTATTCTGCTTCAGGTCATATGCGGCGCCAGGCATCGCCGCGCGGCCGGGTCAGTGAAACTGCCTGCCCCGACAGCGCCATCCGCACCCGGCCGCGCGACGTCCCCCTGATCCTCCGCGGCCCTCCGCAACCCTCAGTTCTTTCTCTGTGCGAACAGAAATGCGCCATCAACCACGCTGTCCCTGCCAGAGAGGCACCACTCCAGACCGCCGCCACGCGGTGCCAGTTACCAGCCGCACAACAGACGCTCCAAAACTCAAAGCCCACCCGGCCAACCGCCCAAGCAAACCCTCACTTGCCGGATCGCGATACCCCCCAACGCAACACTCCCAGCCCGAAACGCCGATCGCCACTCCCCATCTTGCGCCGCTCGCCGCTGCGTGTAATGCAACGACCCTGAGACCCAGCAAGAAGGGACCGTCCATGCAACGCGAGGTTTACATTGTCTCCGGCGTCCGCACCGCCATCGGCGACTTCGGCGGCAGCCTGAAGGACATTCCGCCCACCGAACTCGGCGCCCGGGTCGCGCGCGAGGCCCTGTCCCGGGCCAGCGTCGACGGCGCGGACGTCCAGCACGTGGTGTTCGGCAACGTCATCCATACCGAGGCGAAGGACATGTACCTGTCCCGCGTCGCCGCGGTGAACGCCGGCATCACCCAGGACGCGCCGGCGCTGACGCTGAACCGGCTGTGCGGCTCCGGCCTGCAGGCGATCGTCTCCGCCGCCCAGGCGGTGACGCTGGGCGACGCCGACATCGCCGTCGCCGGCGGGGCCGAGAACATGAGCCGCGCCGGCTACCTGTCGAACGGCATGCGCTGGGGCGCCCGCATGGGCGACACCGCCATGATCGACATGATGACGGCTGCCCTGCACGACCCGTTCCACAACATCCACATGGGCATGACGGCCGAGAACCTGGCGGAATCCCACCAGATCACCCGCAACCAGCAGGACGAGCTGGCGGTGCTGTCGCACCAGCGCGCCGCCCGGGCGATCAAGGAGGGCCGCTTCAAATCCCAGATCCTGCCGGTGACGCTCAAGACCCGCAAAGGCGAAACCACCTTCGACACCGACGAACACGTGCGCGCCGACATCAATCCGGCGGACCTTGGCAAGCTGCGGCCGGTGTTCCGGAAGGACGGCACGGTGACCGCCGGCAACGCCTCCGGCATCAACGACGGCGCCGCGGCGGTGGTGCTGATGGACGGCGACACGCTGGACAAGCGCGGCGGCAAGCCGCTCGGGCGACTGGTGGCCTATGCGCATGCCGGGGTCGATCCGAAGATCATGGGCATCGGCCCGGTGCCGGCAACCCGCGCGGTGCTGCAGAAGACCGGCCTGAAGCTGGACGACATGGACGTCATCGAGGCCAACGAGGCGTTCGCCGCGCAGGCCTGCGCCGTCGCCAAGGACCTCGGCTTCGATCCGGAGAAAACCAATCCGAACGGCTCCGGCATTTCGCTTGGCCATCCCATCGGCGCCACCGGGGCGATGTTGACGGTGAAGGCGCTGTACGAGCTGGAACGCATCGGCGGCCGTTACGCTTTGGTGACGATGTGCATCGGCGGCGGCCAGGGTATTGCCGCGGTGTTCGAGCGGGCGGACTGAACGGCCTTTTCTCGCCGTCATGGCCGCGCTGCGCCCCATGGGCGCTGACCTTGCGGGCGGGCGGCAAAGTTGTTTCTATATCGTCATGGCGGGCGCAGGCCCGCCATGACGCTGCGTGGCCGGATCGGCAAAACCGCCTGCCCGACGGCGCCATCCGCACCGGGCCACGCAATGTCCCCCTGATCCCCTGCGGCCCTCCCCGACCCTCAGTTCCCTCTCTGTGCGAACCGAAATAGGCCGTCAACCACGCCGCCCCCGCCAGGAACGCACGACTCCGGACCACAACGCCGGACACGATACCTCGCAAGCGGAACCAACCTCCGTCGCTCAGCGATCATGATGCGCACTCGCGGCGCCGCATCGCCACGCTGAGCGAAGTCCCGGAGGAGATGATGAGCGACAGCCCTGTGACCTTCAATTCCAACCACCGGCGCGCGAGGAAGCACGCCCATCCGGCCGAGCAGGACAGGGCTTGGGGCGGCGGACCGGTGGCGCGCCTGCGCCGGTTCCTGGCGCGCCATCGCGACCGCGGCGGCCTGCGCCGGCCCGACGGCCGCAAGCCATCCGGACCGGAGGTGCGCGCGCACGTCTGGTACTGGTTCGCCGCCTTCCTCGCCCTGATGATCTTCCAGGTCTGGATGGCCGCGCAGAGCAAGGTCGCGGACATCCCCTACAGCGACTTCCTCCAGCTGGTGCGCGAGCACAAGGTCGCCTCGGCCGAGGTCGAAGGCTCGCGGCTGTACGGCACGCTGAAGCAGCCCGGCCCGCATGGCCGCCGCCTCATCGCCACCACCGCCGTCCCCGAGGCGCTGGCAAAGCAGCTGGAAGCGGGCGGCGTGCAGTTCACCGGCGTCGTGCCGAACCATTTCTGGAGCGACATCCTCTCCTGGGTGCTGCCGCTGCTTATCCTCTACGGCTTCTGGACATTCGCTTTTCGCCGCTACGCCCAGCGTTTCGGCGCCGGCGGCGGGCTGATGACCATCGGCCGCTCCCGCGCCAAGGTCTATGTCGAAACCGAAGTCGGGACGCGCTTCTCCGACGTCGCCGGCGCCGATGAGGCGAAGGAGGAACTGCGCGAGATCATCGCCTTCCTGCAGGACCCCGACGGCTACGGCCGCCTCGGCGCGCACGTGCCCAAGGGAGTCCTGCTCGTCGGCCCGCCCGGCACCGGCAAGACCCTGCTCGCCCGCGCCGTCGCCGGCGAGGCTGGCGTGCCGTTCTTCTCCATCTCCGGCGCCGAGTTCGTCGAGATGTTCGTCGGCGTCGGCGCCGCGCGGGTGCGCGACCTGTTCCACCAGGCGCACGAGAAGGCGCCGGCCATCGTGTTCATCGACGAGCTGGACGCGCTCGGCCGCGCCCGCGGCGCCTACGGGCTGGGCGGCCATGACGAGAAGGAGCAGACGCTGAACCAGTTGCTGGTGGAACTGGACGGCTTCGACCCGCGCGCCGGCGTTGTGCTGCTGGCGGCGACCAACCGCCCGGAAGTCCTCGATCCCGCTCTGCTCCGCGCCGGCCGCTTCGATCGGCAGGTGCTGGTGGATCGTCCCGACAAGCCGGCCCGCGCCGCCATCCTGGCGCTGTACCTGAAGCGCGTCCGCGCCACGCCGGACGTGCAGCCCGACCGGGTGGCCGAGCTGACGCCCGGGCTGACCGGCGCGGATCTCGCCAACCTGATCAACGAGGCGGCCCTGCTGGCCACCCGCCGCCGCGCCGAACGGATCGAGATGTCGGACATCAACGAAGCCATCGAGCGGGCCGTTGCGGGACTGGAACGCAGGACCCGCCTGCTCAATCCCGAAGAGCGCAGGCGGGTGGCCTATCACGAGCTGGGGCATGCGCTGGTCGCGCTGTCCGTGCCCGGCGCCGATCCGGTGCACAAGGTCTCGATCATTCCGCGCGGCGTGGGGGCGCTGGGCTACACCATCCAGCGGCCGACCGACGACCGGTTCCTGATCAGGCGGGAGGAACTGGAGGACAGGATGGCGGTGCTGCTGGGCGGCCGGGCGGCCGAGCAGCTTGTCCTCCGCTCTATCTCCACCGGCGCCGCGGACGACCTGCAGAAGGCGACCGACATCGCCCGCGCCATGGTGACGCGCTACGGCATGATCGAGGAAGTCGGCCCGGTCGCTCTGGAACGGGAGTCGCGCCCCTTCCTCGCCGGGGGCGGCGGGCCGGAGGCATTGCAGCCGCGTCCCGGGCTGAGCGAGGCGACCGCGGCGGCGATCGATCGCCACGTCCGCGACCTCGTTCGGCAGGCGCTCGAACGGGCCGAGGGCATCCTGCGGGACCGGCGTTCGGCCATGGAGCGTGCCGCGGACGTGCTGCTGCGCACCGAGACGCTGTCGGGCGAGGAACTCACGAGTCTCGTTGCGGCCGAGACGGCGCAGGCCTGCGCGGCGGCGGAAAACGGATGAAGGTGCTTGCCCGGATCAACAGGCCGTGGCGTCGCCGTGCGTGGGGGTGCGCGGCGGCGTAAGCCTCGCCAGGATCTGGCGTCGCATCAAGGCCTGGTGATCGCGGCGGCCTCGCGGCAACTGGAGTATGACCGTATCATTACAACTACAGGGCGTAGTTAGCTTGACCTGAACGCCATTCTGTGGTTGGGTTTTGTCGTTGATGGACTGATGGAGATGGAATTTCTCCATCTTATGCTGAGACTGCCACCTTCGGTTGTCCTGATGGAATACCACAAGGAGGTCAGATGCTAAGTTTCATCGACTGCCAGGACATGAGCGATCTAAGGCCCGACGAAATCCTGACGATTGCCCGCCACCTGCACGTCCCGGAAATCGTCGCTGTGGAGATCGGCGCGGGGCTGCGCCGGACCTGGATGGGTGAGGATCTACTCGAGCGTCTGATGCGAACAGCCGACGAATCCAACGTCTACAAAGCCAGGCACAGCTTGCTGCCGTAGAACCCCGGGCTGAAACAACCGATCCACCGGAGCCGGGGTGCCGGTCGTTCCGCGTCATGGTGGCTGAAGGCACCATTGGCGTTACTACAGCAAACCGCCCCTCTCGTCATGGCGGCCGCAGGCTATGACGGTTGAAGCGTCCGTCCACAAGTGGAGCGCTTATTCTGCATGAGGCCCTTGCGGCCACGAGGCGCCTGACGGCGTTGGCAGGCGAGGCGCGACGGATGCGGATGTCGCCCCATGGGTGGATAAAATTTCGTCATTCGTAACGGAACTGTACCGGAACGGATTCCGGCCCCGCCCTGCGTGCGGAGGCCCGGCCCCGACAGCCCCGCGCTCGGCGCGTGGCGCGTCGTCCGCAAGGGTCCGAGCGGGAAGCCATTTGCACCAATGTGGCTGCGCAATCCTGCAGCGACCATGGCGGGCACTCCGGCCGGATTCGCATCGAGTCAGCGCGATCGGCATCACGGACGAGCGGAGATCCGGCGAATGCCTGCCGGAAAGCACTATATCAGGCGGCCCTGGCGCCGGTTGACGAGTGAGCTTTCATGATGGCCGGAAACGGCAACACGCCGATTGCAATATCGCGATGAACATCCGGCTGCCCGGTCCGTCCAGACGTGGCACCACAATCAATGCCGACCGCGGATCGCCTGAATTTCTTCTCTGCCTGCTCTGCGTTCCGCCCGGCGATCTCCGCGTTTGAAAGCATGGTGCCGTAACAAAGATCGACGGTGCCGGTGGGTCGCTCAACCCGAAGCGCCGGTGGCGCTGCAGCCACCGCGATTCAACGCAGAGATCGCCGAGCGGGGCGCAGAGCGCGCAGAGAAGGATTCGTTGGGGCCCTCGGTCACGCTGGCGCGATGCCGATCGGCATGCCTGTGTCACGGCCTGAGGCCTGAAGGCCAACGCGATAATTGATCATTCCGCCGCGGCACCTGCCATGCTTGTGAGATTACAGACTGACGGTCCGGCATTATTGCAAACACGTGCAATCCGTAAAGACCAAGTAATATACTCAGGAACTCACAAGACCATACGCTCGGGTCAAACACCGCCGGCATCCGTGCGCGCACGGCCGGCTTTTCGCGAAAGGTCGAACGATGCAGCTACTAAAGAATCAGTACGAGAAAATCGTCGATGAAATCTGCGATCTGCGATGGCCGGCGCTGACACGCGAGGAACTGCTGGCCATCGCCCATGCTTACTACTATTTCTCGGTGCAGTTCTGCGAAACCGTGGAGATCGCCTGCCGGCGCTTCCCCGACGACCGGAACCTGCAGGAACTGCGCAATGGCGAATGCATGACCGACAACCTCTCGCCCTATCCTGGCATCGCCGCCGCGGGCGAGAAGATGAACCACGACGAGTTCATGCGCCGCGTGGTCGCGATGTCGCAGCGAAGCCAGGACGACGGCCGCCGGATCGACGAACTCGGCCAGGCCTACCTGGCGGCGGCGCGCCGGATCGACCCCGACGTCCGCGTCGCCAGCCTGCCCACCTACGAGGACGGCGGACTGGCCCGCGTGTTCACCGCCGTGCTGGACGCCCGGGACTGGGACGATCCGGCCCTGGCCGCGTTCCACCACTTCCTGGTGGGCCACGTCCGGCTGGACAGCAATCCCGACATGGGCCATGGCGCCCTGTGCCGCCACTTGGTCCCGGATGATCGCATCGTGCCACTGTGGCAGGCGTTCCGCGACCTTCTGGCCGGGGCCGCGCCGCGGCTGGCGCGATAAGCCGGACGGAACCCGGCGGACGGCGGCGACGCCGTCCGCGGGCCCGGCCCGCGCCGGCTCAGCCCTCGGTCACCGCCGTGACCTCGGGCGTGAAGAAATACCCGCCATAGCGGATGGTCTTGATGAAGGTCGGATCCTTCAGGTTGGTTTCGATCTTCCGCCGCAACCGGCTGATCTGCACGTCGATGCTGCGGTCGAACACCGCCGCCGCACGACCGTGCAGCAGTTCCAGCAGGTCGTCGCGCGACAGCACCTTGCGCGGATGCGTGCAGAACAGCGCGAGGACGTTAAATTCCCCGCTGGTCAGCGAGCGCGGCGCGCCGGCCGGATCGAACAGCTGCCGCCGCGCCATGTCCAGCTTCCAACCCTCGAACATCAGCACCTGTGGCTGCGCCGGCGCGGTCGCCTGCTCCTGCGCGCCGGCACGGCGGATCACCGCCTTGACGCGGGCGACCAGTTCGCGCGGACTGAACGGCTTCGGAAGGTAATCGTCGGCCCCAAGCTCCAGGCCAACGATTCGATCCGTTTCCGTGCCTCGGGCCGTCACCATGATGATCGGCACCGAGGATTTACCGCGCAATCGTTTGCAGATGCTCAGGCCGTCCTCGCCGGGAAGCCCCACATCCAGGATCACACAATCGATTTTGCCGCCGGACATGACCTTGTCCAGATCGCGGCCGGAACGGGCGGCACTGACGTCGAAGCCATGGTCAGTCATGAAACTAACCATCATCCGGCTGATTTCCGGATCGTCTTCGACCACAGCGATACGGGATAATGTCTCCATGGCCCACCTTTCATGGCGAACCATGACACCGTGAGCCGTTCACAAACAAGTGTAACTTTTGGTGAGACACAAATTGACATGTTCGCGTGACACGTGCGCTGGTCCAGCTGCAGCGGCACCCTGGTCCCCGGGCTCCCCGGGGTAGCGGTCCCCCTACTGATCAGTATAATCCCTGCCCGGACCGCCATGCGACACGGCGGCCGCAGAGGGGAGTGAAGCATGAGTTTGAAAGGTGCGGCCTATATCGTCGGGGCGTGGGAACATCCCACCCGTAAGGCGCCGGACAAATCGGTGGCCATGTTGCATGCCGAGTGCGCCAAGGGCGCCCTGGCCGACGCCGGCCTGACCAAGGACGACGTGGACGGGTATTTCTGCGCCGGCGACGCGCCGGGCGGGCTCGGCCCGCTGTCGATGGTCGACTACATGAACCTGAAGTGCCGGCATGTGGACAGCACCGATGTCGGCGGCTCCTCCTACCAGCTCGCCGTTGGACACGCGATGGAAGCGATCGCCGCCGGTCGTTGCAACGTCGCGTTGATCACCCTGTCCGGCCGGCCGCGCAGTGAGGGCATGGCCACCGGCACTGCACCGCGCCCCGGCAATCCCACCGCGCCGGAGATGCAGTTCGAGTTCCCGTACGGCCCGGCGGTTGCGAATCTGTACGGAATGTGCGCCCAGCGGCACATGCACGAATACGGCACCACCAGCGAGCAGCTCGCCTGGATCAAGGTCGCCGCCTCGCACCATGCGCAGCACAACCCGAACGCCATGCTGCGCGACGTCGTCACCGTCGAGGACGTTGTCAGCTCGCCGATCATTTCGACACCGCTACATCGGCTGGACTGCTGCGTCATCAGCGACGGCGGCGGCGCGCTGGTGGTGACCCGGCCCGAGATCGCGAAAACCCTGAACCGGCCGCGGGTGAAGGTCATTGGCGTCGGCGAAGCGCCGAAGCACCAGATGGGCGGCGAGGTCGATCTGACCTATACCGGCGCCCGCTGGTCCGGCCCGCCGGCCTGGGAGATGGCCGGGATCAAGCCGGCGGACATCAAGTACGCCTCTATCTACGACAGTTTCACCATCACCGTGCTGATGCAGCTGGAGGACCTGGGCTTCTGCGCGAAGGGCGAGGGCGGCAAGTTCGTTTCTGACGGCAACCTGATTTCCGGCACCGGCAAGCTGCCGTTCAACACCGATGGCGGCGGGCTGTGCTCCAACCACCCGGCCAACCGCGGCGGCATCACCAAGATCATCGAGGCGGTGCGGCAGCTGCGCGGCGAGGCGCACCCGGCCGTGCAGGTGAAGAACTGCGACCTCGCCATCGCTCACGGCACCGGCGGCGCGCTGGGCACGCGCCATTGCGGCAGCACCGTCATCCTGGAGCGGGAGTGAACATCGTGGCCTACACTGCAAGAAAAATCCCGTTCGTCGGCACCCCGGAGACCAACCCGGAAACCAAGGCGTTCTTCGACGGCGCCGCTTCCGGCAAGCTGATGATCCGCCGCTGCACCAGCTGCAGGAAGGCGCACTGGTATCCGCGCGCGCTCTGCCCGTTCTGCTTCGGCGAGTGCGAGTGGGAGCAAGCCTCCGGCAAGGGCAAGGTCTATACCTACAGCGTCATGGAGCGGGCCAACCCGCCATATGCCATCGGCTACGTGACGCTGGCGGAAGGCCCCTCGGTGCTGACGAATTTCGTCGAGATGGACTTCAAGGACCTGAAAATCGGCCAGGACATGAAGGTCACCTTCATCAAGACCGAAGGCGATGGCCCCACGCTGCCGTTTTTCACCCCCGCCTGACCGGGCCGGGCGCCGGCGCCCGGCCCGTGAGGCTGGCGCCGGCGCCCGGGGCTGGGTGCCCCACCGGCAGCGCCGCCTTTTGTTGCGGCACCGCACTTTTAACACCAGGCGCGCAGAGGCGATTTCGTTGCGGCCCGCGCCGCGACGGATCGACGCCGATCGGCATGTCCCCGGTCATGGCTGTGGAATCCCGCCACACTTGTCATACCAACCGCCCGAATTTTTGACTCGTTGGGGATTCTCAAACGCCGCCGGTTGTGAGTCGATAGGCGAAACTGTCGATTCGCAAGGGAGGCGACGGCGTTGCTCAAGATTACCCGTAACGACCTGA
>NZ_NHRY01000203.1 GCF_002937115.1 Rhodopila globiformis
ACGCCAGCGCAATACCTCTGGCGCTCGCGTCCATTGGAGGTTCACCACCGATAAGGCACGGGCCAAGCTGGCCCGCGCCTATCCGCACCCCACCAACACGTCATAATCTCTGTGCAGAGGTACTAGTTATCGGCCCTGTGGTAGGTTTGAATAAAATCTGCTCGTCTTGTGGCTGCATTATGCACTTGGCGAACAGTGAAACAAAGAAACAGTAACCTTTGCAGATTGACATGGCTGGGTAATTTCTGGCAACCATGTACCCTTTGGAACGGGCGCCGTGTTGCAGCGACCTGAACGGTCACACGGCCGCGAGCAGGAAGCACGACTTACTTCCGGATAACACTCGCGCCGCTCTTCTTACGCTCCCAGGAGCGGGCTTGATTACGTTAATCCCGGCGAAACCGCATGGCTCAAGGCGCTGGCCGTGCGGCTTTCCGCTGTGCGCATATCAGGAGGCCGGGTTGCACGCCAGCCTCAATGCCTCTCCCGGAATTCCGGATGGCGCCGTCACGCCCAGGCGCAACGGAAGAAGCCACGCCACGCCCTTGGATCGCTGCAAAATGTTCATGTCAGAAAAAAGTCGCAACGATAGGACTAATTTGACAAGGTCACTCTCAATACATGTCGCACTTTTATGGCTATGTTCATAGATTACTGCGCAGACCAAAGAATACATGTTATTATTTATATTCGTACAAGACGTGCTACAGAAATGTAAATTCCGATCCGCCGCCAACAGCGTCCACGCGCGGCGAATTCCGCCTACAGGCTTGATTTCTCAGCATGCCGAGAGTGACTTCGTCAAATCAACGCCCGGACACTGAATCGTGAGCGGGCGATGCCACTTTGTTTTCGTTTTTGTCTCGCACAAACAGCGTCACATATAGTTGTGATCATTCGGTCATTGACAACCAAAGGATGTGTCTATTTCCTATATTGTTGGCTATGGTAATCATAGTTACCGACATGTAGCCGGCCTGATCCAGGCCGATCGGTTGAATGAGGACGGAGGTGCTTATGCAACTCATAGTCGACCCGCTCTGCCCGGGCGGCCATAGTTTCAGCGGCAATGCACATTGGCGCCGTCGACGCCGCAGAGATGCCTGTTTGCGCCGCTCTCCTTTCGACGACCGACTCTGGTACAGCGTGGGCCACAACTCTTAGCACACCAAGCGGCGGAGTTTCTGAGCAGGTTCAAGGGTCGTCGGCGGAGGCAGCCTGTGGACAGCACCACAAAGGCATCGATCCCAAGGTACGCTCGCCGAGGGACTTTACGACACCTCTCGGTAGCGTCAAGCTCGTTCCGTGCATGTGACGGAGCGACTGCCCGGGTTCCAAAGCGGGCTTCAGCCGGGCGACAGCAAATTCGGCAACAGTTGCACCTATGCTCTTTCTTCACGTCAATCGACAATGCAATCCGGTGATCCCGCCACCTCGATATCGATGTTTTTACCATATTCGCATTTGAGGTGCCTTGGATCAGTCGTAGAACTCCATTGAGGCGGTTGTGAAATCGATCTTTTCTACCAAAGACTTGCATCCGCGCGACCGGTTCGACCGCTGGCACGACGTTGCGTGCAGGACCATCATCCGGCACGATTCGAGCCCGGAAGATCGGTTCACCTTCCGTGCCGAACTCCAAACAGGAGCTTTCGACGAAGTTGGGCTCGTCCTCTTCGAGAACACGCCGAGGCGATATTTACACACGGTGGGCCATGCTGCGCTGCCGGGGACCGATGATCTCTTGATATGGCAGCTCCTCACCGGAGCGGCCAGCGTGGAGCAGAGCAACGGCGAGGTCGCGCTGACAGGGGGTGATGTCGTGTTGATTGACCCGCGGTTGCCCTACTCAGGGAGGTTTTCCTCGGCTTCGAGGTCGCTCGTTCTCAAGGTCCCGCGCCACGCGCTGGAGGCCCGTTTGGGCAAAACGTCAGGGATGTCCGGCCGCCTCCTCAATTGGTTGCAGACCGAGAACAGCCTGATGTCGGCGATTTTAGGCATGCTGCCGATCTATGAGGGCACGCTGAACCCGAGGGCTGAGATGCTTGTCAAGGACCACGCGCTCGATCTGGTTGCCATCTCGCTCGCGGGAGTGATGGACCAACGGCCTCGCGTTTCCTCCGCCCGCTCGCTCGCCTGCGTGAATGTACGTATTGTGATTGAAGCGCGCCTTGCCGACCCGGCACTCGACTCCGAAGCCGTGGCCGCTGCGGCCGGGTTCAGCGTACGATATGTCAATGCGGCGCTTGCTGGGGAGGGTACCTCGATCAGGCGCCTTATCCAGAAGCGGCGTCTGGAACGTTGCCGGAAGGCGCTGGAGGATCCATCGCAGGCGCACCGGACTGTGAGCGAGATCGCGTATGGCTGGGGCTTTTCCGACATGACCCATTTCGGCCGAAGTTTCAGGGCAGCCTACGCCATATTGCCCAGCGAGTACCGGCACGCCAATCAGTCTGACCGAGTACGATCCGCACCGCACAATGGCCGACGTAAGCCCGGGTCGGTCCCCTAGGCCCCGGCATCAGGTTCATTGGTGCGTCCCGAACGCCCAAGGGGGTCGATTTTGCTGGCCTTCTTGCTTGAGTTGGCAAAGATTCAGATTTCCGGTTTGCTTCCCGAAATCTGACGCTCGGCGCCATCGGCGGCAGGAGGCGCTTCGGCAAACTTCGCCCCCTCACTCTCAGCCTTGTGCACACCCGCGCGGTAGACAACCCGGAACGATCGGCGCCTGATCCCGGGCACGGACCGCCGCATCGACGCTGCGGCGCGTCCGGGCGCGAGCGGGGCGGCGCCCGACAGCCCCGCTGAAAAGCCCCGGACACATGGGGCAGAGACGTGAGGGAAACGATATGAACCGACGCTCTTTCCTGGCCACCTCCGCGGCCGGCGCAACCGCGGCCGCCTCCCTGTCTGTCGCCAAGGCCGCCGAGACGCTGCGGCCGCTCGGTGAAACCGGCGTGCCGGACTGGCATCCTGAACGCCTGCCGCTCGGACCGCTGCAGGATTCCCGCTACCCCGACAAGCATATCGAGGCCCTCGATCCCAAGCGCTTCAAGGGCAGCCCCGGCACCGGCGCGGTCGAGCGGGTCGCCACCGGCTTCCGCTGGGCGGAAGGCCCGGCCTATTTCCGCGCCGGCCGCTACCTGATCTTCAGCGACATCCCCAACAACCGCCAGATGCGGATACTGGAGGACGACGGCCATTGCAGCACCTTCCGCCAGCCGTCGATGAACTCCAACGGCAACACCGTTGACAAGCAGGGGCGGCTGATCACCTGCCAGCACAGCGGCCGGCGCGTGGTGCGCACCGAGCTCGACGGCACGATCACGGTCATCGCCGACAGCTACAACGGCAAGAAGCTGAACTCGCCGAACGACGTGGCGGTCGCCTCCGACGGCTCGATCTGGTTCACCGACCCGTCCTACGGCATCCTTGGCAACTACGAGGGACTCAAGGAGCCGATAGAGCAGGAAAAGCACAACGTCTATCGCGTCGATCCGCATAACGGCGCCATCACGGTGGCGGTGGACGATTTCGTGCAGCCGAACGGGATCACCTTCTCGCCGGATGAAAAGAAGCTGTACATCATCGACAGCGGCATCACGCAGGGCGGTCCGGCGCACATCCGGGTCTTCGATGTCGATCTCGGCGCCGGGAAGGTCAGCAACAGCAAGGTGTTCGCCGAAAACTTCGCGCCCGGGCTGACCGACGGCATGCGCTGCGACGTTGACGGCAACGTCTGGACCAGCATGGGCTGGGGCGATCCGAAGGAGGACGGCGTGCGCTGCTACGCCCCGAACGGCGACATGATCGGCAAGATCCACCTGCCGGAAACCTGCGCCAACCTGACTTTCGGCGGCCTGCTGCGCAACCGGCTGTACATGTGCGCCAGCACCTCGGTCTATGCGCTGTATGTGAATACGCAGGGCGCGATGACGCCGTAACGGCTGCCGCGGCCCGTTGCGTCTTCGTTGTGGCCGGGCGTGTCCCGGCCATCCGCGCTTCAACGGTTAGGGGTGGATGGCCGGGACACGCCCGGCCATGACGATGGGGCGGGGACCTTGCTCCGCCCATCTCAAATCCCGGTTGCTCATCGGCTTCGCGACCCGGCCCCGCAATTTCCCGTCGCCGCCAACTGCTTGTAGCATCGCCGGCACCACGTCCAGGAAAGAAGGGTGCCGCGATGACCACGCCATTGGCCGGTCTCACCGTCCTCGATTTCGGCCAGGTTTACCAGGGCCCCTACGCCACGCTGCTGATGGCCAAGGCCGGCGCCGACGTCATCAAGATCGAGCCGCCGGAGGGCGAGCCGCTGCGCCGCCGCGCCATCGCCGCCGGCGGCGAGACCACGCTGCCGATGGCAATGCTGAACGCCAACAAGCGCGCGGTGACGCTGAACCTGAAATCCGGCGCCGGCAAGGACCTGCTGAAACGGATGGTCGCCCGCGCCGACGTGCTGCTGGAGAATTTCGCGCCCGGCACGCTCGACAGCCTGGGCGTCGGCTACGACGTGCTGCGCGCGGTCAATCCGCGGCTGGTCTATGCCACCGGCACCGGCTTCGGCATCAGCGGCCCGGACCGCGACAACCTGGCGATGGATTTCACGATCCAGGCGGCATCCGGCATCATGAGCGTGACCGGCGACCCCGATGGTCCGCCGATGAAGGCCGGTCCGGCGCTGGTGGATTTCATGGGCGGAATTCATCTTTATGCCGCCGTGATGACAGCGTTGCTGCAGCGCACCGCTACCGGAGAAGGCCAACTGGTGGAGGTGGCGATGCAGGAGGTGGTGTATCCCACGCTCGCCTCCAGCTACGACTACCACCTGCGCACCGGCCAGGCGCCGCCGCGCGCCGGCAACCGCCAGGCCGGGCTGGCCAGCGCGCCGTACAACGCGTTCCAGACCAGGGACGGCTGGGTGGCGATTCACGTCCTGACCGAGGCGCACTGGCAGAACCTGCTGCGCGCAATGGGGCGGACGGACCTGCTGGACGATCCGCGCTTCGCCTCCAACCCCGCCCGCACCGCCAACATGGCGGCAACCGAGGCGCTGGTCACCGCCTGGACGCTCGGCCTGTCCCGCCAGGAAGTCGTCGCGGCAGCGAAACGCCACCGCATCCCCGCCGCCCCGGTGCGCAACGCGGTGGAGGTGATGAACGATCCGCACATGCACCAACGCGGCATGCTGGAGCGGATCGACCACCCGGCGCTGGGGCCGATCATCGTGCCGAACTCGCCGCTGCGGCTGCATGGGGCGGACCGGGTCGTGCCGGTGCCAAGCCCGTCACTGGGCCAGCACAACCAGGAGGTCTATGGCGACTGGCTGGGCCTGGGCGCAGAGGGCGTGGCGGCGCTGCGGCAGGCCGGGGCGATCTGACCGGGCGTCCGGCCCGGACACAGAACCGCGGCCCGGCAACCGGCGGGCAGCCGGCGTGTTTATCCCGCGGTCGCGACGCCGGGCATCGGGGCCAAGGACGCAACGCCGCGCCGGGGACATGCCCGGACGAGACGGGAAAGGATGAAGACCGTGGATCGTGCCCCCTGGTTCGCCCTGCCGGAACGGCGCGGCGACATGGTCCGTTTTGTCTTCTACCTCGCCGTGGCCGCCGCGTGCGTCTGGCTCGGGCTGTCCCTCGCCTGGAGCATCCGCGAGGCGCTGCTGCTGGCGTTCGCCGCCGTCGTCGGCGCGGTGCTGCTGCTGGCTGCCGCCGAACCGATCGAGCGGCGCGCGGGCCTGCCCCGGCACTGGTCGCTGGCGCTGGTGGGCGTGCTGCTGTTGCTGCTGCTGAGCGGGTTCTTCTGGCTGCTGGGCAGCCGCCTGCAGGCGCAGATGACCGATCTGGCCGGGCAGTTGCCGGCCGCGATCAATTCCATCCAGCAGAAACTGGGGATTGCCGCGCCGGGTCAGGCCGGACACCTGAATGGCGGCAATATCGGGCTGTCCGGCATCGGGTCCGGCATCCAGGACCTGCTTGGTTCGCTCGTTTCGCTTGGCGGCACGGTGCTGACCGGCCTGTCCGGTCTTGTGCTGGTGGTCGTCGGCGCGTTCTTCTTCGCGGCCGCGCCGGCGCTGTACCGCATCGGCCTGGTGAAGCTGTTTCCCAAAGACCTGCACGACCGTATCGATGACGCGCTGATCATGGCCGGGCGGGCATTGCGCCTGTGGCTGCTGGGCCAGCTGATCGCCATGGCCATCGTCGGCGTGCTGGTCTGCCTGGGCACCTGGCTGATCGGCCTGTCGGCGCCGCTGGCGCTGGGCCTGTTCGCGGGCGTTACGGAATTCATTCCGGTCATCGGGCCGATCCTGGGCGCCGTGCCGGCTGTCCTGCTGGCACTGGGGCAGGGTGGCTGGGTCACGCTTTGGACGCTGCTGCTGTTCATCGTCATCCAGCAGATCGAATCCAACATGATCATGCCGCTGGTGCAGCGCCGGCTGATCGAGCTGCCGCCGGCGCTGCTGCTGTTCGCGCTGCTCGCCATCGGCCTGCTGTTCGGCATGATCGGCGTGCTGATCGCAACGCCGCTGACCGTGGTGCTGTATGTGCTGGTGAAGAAGCTCTACGTGCGCGACCTGCTGGGCGAGGAAACCCGGGTGCCCGGGGAAGGGTGATTTCCATTCCTTCCCCGGTTCGGCCTTACGTCGTCGCCGGGCGCGGAACGATCGCCTCGGGTTCCCCGGCCGGCAACATGGGCGCGTGCAGTTCCACGTCGCGCGTTTCCGGCCCCATCAGCGCGCCGCCGATCATCAGCAGGCCGCCGATGGCCAGCAGGACCAGCGGCGTGAACACATAGGGCATGATGGCGGACAGGCCGAGCAGGTAGACGCCGGCGAAGGCCGGGATCACCACCGCGGCGCTGTAGCCGATGCCGTAGCCGCTGGCGCGGATGTGGGTCGGGAAGCGCTCCGAGATATACGTCGTCACGATTCCCCACGGCGACAGCACGAGGATATAGAACAGGATCGTCAGGACCACCGTTTCCCCCGGCGATGCGCCGGCCAGTGAGCGGGTGACCAGCAGCGCGTAGAGCCCGCTGCCGCCAATCAGCACCGACAGGCCGCACAGCACGATGGTCAGGCGCCGCCCGAACATCTGGCTCAGCAGGCCGCAGCCGACGAAGCCGAAGAACAGGATGATGCTGCCGACCAGGAAGGTGTCGGAGGTCAGCCGCGCCGGGACATGCAGTTGCTGGATCATGATTCCCGGCAGGATGGTCGCCACCTGCGCAGAGAACCAGAAGCCCAGCATCATGACGAACACCTGGAACAGGTTGCGCCCGTGATGGCCGGAGAACACTTCCTTCAGCGGCGCCTCGCTCTTTTCCGCCTCCATCCAGATGTCCGATTCCGGGACCGAGCGGTAGAACAGCAGGAAGCCGAACGCCAGCGCGCCGCCGAACAGGAAGGCCGCCCGCCAGCCCCACTGCAGGTACTGGTCGTGCGTCGTGGCGCCGAGCAGGAAGCTGGTAACGGCGGAAACCATGGCGAAGCCGATGGGGAAGGCGCCCTGCAGCACGCCGCCGACGAAGCCGCGGCGTGCCTTCGGCACCATTTCCAGGGCAAGCGTATTGTTCGACGTGTATTCCCCGCCCATGAACACGCCGCCGATGAAGCGCAGCAGGATCAGCAGCACCAGCGACCAGATGCCGAGCGTGGCATAGCCCGGCATCAGTGCGATCAGGACGGTGAACAGGCCGAACCCGGCGATGCTGATCATCGTGGTGCGGCGCCGGCCCATCTTGTCGGCCCAGTGGCCGAAGATCACCGCGCCGCACGGGCGGCCGAACAGGGTCGCTGCAAACGTAAAGAAATAGATCGTGGTGCTGGCGGCCGCGCTTAGGCCCGGGGGCACGAAATAACCGATAACCGGCGCCAGGGCGAGCGTTGGCAGGTAGATGTCGAAGAAATCGACCGCGAAGCCGATACAGCCGGCAAAGACCGTCCGCCGCACTGCCGGCGACAATGGTTCCGCGCTGTAGAGTCCGGATTCCATGCGTGCCTCCCTGGTTTTTCCTGTCGTCCCATCCCGCCTTCTTGATCGGCCATGCGCCGGCAGAGCCGAACCGTCCACCGCCCTGGTCGCTTGTCCCTGACAATCCTTCAACACAAGAGGCCTTGGCGTGAACACACAGGATAGTCATACCGCGCCGGCGCCGGGCGTCACCCTGCTGGTGAACGGCACCCGGCACCACCTTGCCATCGGTCCGGAAGTGACGCTGCTCGATGCGTTGCGCGAGCGTCTCAACCTGACCGGCGCGAAGAAAGGCTGCGACCTGGGCCAGTGCGGCGCCTGCACGGTGATCCTGGACGGCAAGCGCGTCAATTCCTGCCTGGTGCTGGCTGCCCGGGCGCAGGACCGGCCGATCACCACGATCGAGGGACTGGCCGCGGACGGGCGCCTGCACCCGCTGCAGCAGGCTTTCATTACGCACGATGCATTCCAGTGCGGCTATTGCACGCCCGGCCAGATCATGAGCGGCGTCGCGCTGATCGAGGAAGGCCGCGGCCACGACGAAGCCGAGATCCGCAAGCACATGAGCGGCAATCTCTGTCGCTGCGGCGCCTATGCCAACATCATCGCGGCCATCCGCGAAGCAGCCGCACGGACCTGAATCATGCAGTCGTTCACGTTGCAACGTCCCTCCGGCCTCGCCGAGGCGGCACGCCTGGGCGCCGAGGGCGGCGAGTTCATCGCCGGCGGCACCGACATGCTGCAGCTGATGAAGGAATGGGTCCGCACGCCCGATCGGCTTGTCGATCTCGATCCCGTGCTCGATCCGCGGATCGAAGCGGGACCGCAAGGACTGCGCATCGGCGCCGGGGCGCGGATGGAGGCGGTGGCGGTGCACCCCGAGGTTGCCCGCATCGCGCCGGCCATCAGCGAGGCGCTGCTGGAAAGCGCCAGTCCGCAGGTCCGCAATCTGGCGACCATGGGCGGCAATCTGTTGCAGCGCACGCGCTGCGGCTATTTCCGCGACGCCGGGGTGGCGGCCTGCAACAAGCGCCGTCCCGGCTCGGGCTGCGCGGCCATCGGCGGCGAGAACCGCATCCATGCCGTGCTGGGCACGTCCGGCCAATGCATCGCGACACACCCTTCGGATTTCGCCGTCGCGCTGGTGGCGCTGGAGGCGACGCTGCATCTCGCCGGTCCGGACGGCGAGCGCGACATGCCGATACACCATCTTTACCGCACCTGGGACACGCACCCCGAGCAGGAAACCAACCTGCGGCCCGGCGAGATCATTGCGGCAATCCAGGTGCCCGCGACGGCGCTGTCCCGCAACGCGCGCTATCTGAAAGTGCGTGACCGTGCCGCGTTCGAATGGGCGCTGCTGTCGGCGGCGGTGGGACTGGAGATCGACGGCGGCACGGTGCGCGCCGCGCGCGTCGCCATGGGCGGCGTCGGCACGAAGCCCTGGCGGATGCGCGCCGTCGAGGCGGCCCTGATCGGCAAGCCGGCGAATGACGACAGCTACGCCGCGGCGGCGGCCCACGCCACCGAGGGCGCCGTCGCGCGCGGGGAAAACGCCTACAAGATCACATTGATGCCCAGGGTCCTGGCGCGCGCGCTGGCCCTGGCGGGAGGCGCCGCATGAGCCTGATCGGACAGCCCCTCCCGCGCGTTGACGGCCCGGACAAGGTGACCGGCCGCGCCCACTACGCCGCCGATTTCCCGGCGGACCGGATGGCGCACGCGGCCGTGGTGCAGAGCACGATCGCTCGCGGTCGCATCACCGGCTTCGATCTTGCGGAGGCGGAACAGGTGCCTGGCGTGCTGGCGATACTGACCCACCGGAACGCGCCGCGGCTTGGAAAAATCCCCGAGATTCCGCCTGTCGATCCGGTCGGCACGCCGGAGCATCCGCTGCAGGACGACCTCGTGCTGCACCAGAACCAGCACATCGCCGTGGTCGTCGCCGAAACGCTGGAACAGGCCCGCTGGGCGGCGTCGCGCGTGCGCGTCTCCTATGCGCCCGAACCGGCGGTGATCGACATGCAGGCGACGTTGCGGCACGCGCGTCCGGCCAGCAAGGACGAAATCAGCGCCAAGCCGGGCAACGTGGGGCGCGGCGATGCCGATGCAACGCTGGCCTCGGCCGCGGTGACGGTCGACAGCCTGTCGGTCATGGAGCGTGAGAACCAGAACCCGATCGAACTGCACGCCACCACCGCGCAATGGGACAGCGACGGCGAGCGGCTGACGGTATGGGACAAGACGCAATGGGTGCAGAGTTGCGCGAAGCATCTCGGCGCCGCGTTCAATATCCCGCCGGAACGGGTGCACGTGATCGATCCGTTCATCGGCGGCGCCTTCGGCTCCAGCCTGCGGGTCTGGCCGCATACCTACATCGCGGCGATGGCGGCCAAGGTGGTCGGGCGGCCGGTGAAGCTGGTGCTGTCGCGGCGCGAATACTACGGCGGCACGGGAGCCCGTCCCTGGACGCAGCAGCGCGTGCGGCTTGGCGCCGATCGCGACGGATCGTTGCAGGCAATACGGCATGAGGTGACGGCGGAGAATTCCCGTTACGAAATCTACACGGAGAACGTTCTGAAGGCGACGCCGATCCTGTATCGTTGCAGGAATGTGGATTTGCCGTACAGAGTGGCGCTGCGGGATGTGAACTCGCCCAACGCCATGCGGGGGCCGGGCCTCGCCACCGGCGTCTATGCCCTGGAACTGGCGATGGACGAGCTGGCGGTTGCGCTGAAGATGGATCCGCTGGCGCTGCGGCTACGGAACATTCCTGAGCGGGACCAGATGAAGGACCTGCCGTTCAGTTCGATCTCGCTGGAGCAATGCCTGACGGAAGCCGCGTCTCGTTTCGGCTGGGACAGGCGGAACCACCAGCCCGGTTCCATGCGGGACGGGCGCCTGCAACTGGGCTGGGGCATGGCCGTGAGCAACTATCCGGCCGAGAAGGTGAAGGCCACCGCTCGCGCGCGCGTCACCGCGAAGGGCGAGGTGCATGTGGCGACGGCGTCGTCGGACATGGGGCCGGGCACCTGGACCTCGGTCACGCAGGTCGCGGCGGACACGCTGGATCTGGCGATGGAGCAGGTGAAACTATCCATCGGCGACAGCGCGCTGCCGATGGCGCCGGTGCATGGCGGCTCGATGACCATCAGCTCGATTGGCCCGGCGGTGCGCGACGCGTGCGAGAAGCTGCGCGGCGCTGTCTATGGCGCGGCGGGCGTCAACACCGGCGACATCCTTGAGATCGCCCGCCGCATCGGCCGCGATTTCGAGGCCGAGGGCGCGTTCGATCCCGGCGACCTGGAGGAACGTTTCTCCATGGAAGGCTTCGGCGCCGTGTTCGCCGAGGTGACGGTGGATCCCGACACAAGCGAGATCCGGGTGCGGCGGATCACCGGCGCCTATGGCATCGGCAAGGTGGTCAACCCGCTTCTCGCGCGCAGCCAGTGCATCGGCGGCATGATGGGCGGCATCGGCATGGCGCTGCTGGAGCAGACCGAGATCGACCGCCGCTCGGGCCGTTTCGTCAACGGCAACCTGGCGGAATACCTGGTGCCGACGATGGCCGACACGCCGGCTCTGGATGTGACGTTCGTTCCGGAGGAAGACCGCAACGTCGGCGGCCTGGGCACCAAGGGCCTGGGCGAGATCGCCCTGGTGGGCGTGGCGCCGGCAATCGCCAACGCGGTGTTCCACGCTACCGGCAAGCGCCTGCGCCACCTGCCGATGACCCCCGATCGGCTGGCCATGGCGTAGGCGCGGGCCACGGCGGCGCGGCCGGCCCCGCCGCGCCGCCGGCGGCACTTTCGTCTTTCGCGCCGCGGCCGATCGGCGGCCGGTTCGCCGGAATGAATCCTCCTTCATGCGTCGCCCGACGGGAAAACCCGGTGGCTTTCCGGCTGTTCACCGAAGACGGGAACAGACCGAACGTGGATCGTGGCGAAGCAGGAGAAATCATGGCAAACGAAAAGACCCCGGAAACCAAGCCGTTCCCCGGCAGCCCGACCGGCAACCAATCCGGAGCCGGCGGCACCAGGCACGAGCAGGTCAAGGGCAAGACGCCGACCGAACCCTATCCCGGCAGCCCGACAGGGAACGCCTCGGGCGCGGGCGATACACCGGAAGCCGACGACAGGTCCTGACCCGGCGGCCGGCGCAACGCCCGGGCCTGCCGGCGTCGTGGAGGGCCCTGGCGTGCCGTACCTTTGAAGGCAACGCCAAGGGGCATGCGCCGTTGCGGCGGAAAGGAGGCAAGTATGGCACGCATGTCTGACGCCGTGTATCCGGACCGGAGCCGGAATGGCCTGTTTGGCCCCATTGGCACCGGCTTCATCGCCGGCCTGACCGCCGCCGCGGGGATGCTGTTCAGCGGCCGGATGATCTCGTCCGCCGCCGTCGGCCGCGGGCATCCGCTGAAGCACCGGGTGCTGGATGCCGCGGCGGGGGCGATGCAGCGGAAGTATCCGCTGGAGGCCATGAGCACCTACCTCAACGGCTTCCACATGTACGCCGACGAGATGGGGCGTCAGGTCGAGGCGACGCATTTCTGCATCCATCTGCGGCACGACCTGCACCAGTGCGTGATCTTCGACTCCAACCGGCCGGACGCGCGGCTGATCGGCATCGAATACATCATCAGCGAGGCGCGCTTCCGCAGCCTGCCCGAGGACGAGAAGCGGCTGTGGCACAGCCATCATTACGAAGTGAAATCGGGCGAGCTGCTGGCGCCCGGAATTCCAGAACTGGCGGAACGCACCTACTTCAAGGATCTTGTGACGACATACGGCAAGACCTTCCACACCTGGCAGTACGACCGTGACGACTTTCCGTACGGCATACCGCAACTGATGATGGGATTCACCGAGGACGGCCAGATCAACGAGGCCATGGTTGCCGCGCGCGACCAGCGGCTTGGCATCTCCACCGACGAGAGACGGCGGCAGCGGGCCGAAATCCCGATGCCCAACGTGGTGCCCGGGGCGAATTCCTGGCAGAGCGGCCGCACGGTGCAGACCCGCCTGGAAGAGATGGATTTCCGCCGATAGCCGGCGATCACGGCTACCGCAACGCGCGCCGGACGCCCCTTGGAAGCCAGGGCGGCGCCGTTTGCGACAAGAAACGGAAGTCGTGGTACACCTGTTGTTGCGAGACGGTCGTGCAGCGGTTTCGGTACTGACGCAAACGGCACTGCCACAGGACGCCTGGATGTCTGCTCTGCGCCCCGCTCTGCGCGCTCTGCGTTGAGTCGCGGTGGTCGGGGCGCCATCGGCGTTGACGACAGGGCATCCTACCGGCAACGCCGTTCTTTGTTGCGATACCGCATTTTTAAAACGCAGAGTGCGGAGAGCGGGGCGCAGAGGCGATCTGATTGCGACCTGCATCGCGTTGATCTGGTAGTTGGCCAGCTGATACGCCGGCACCGCGATGACCGAAAATGATTGAGAGGCTGTTGCCTCTCCGTCATGGCCGGGCGCAGTCCCGGCCATTTGCGCTTCGAGCGCATTTTCACAGGAACGACCGATATGGCCTGCGACAGCCCTGGCGTGGCGCTCAAGGCAATGCAGGCCAGTGGCGGTGCCTGGTGCCACGTCGTTGCAAATCCGCTTCATGTAAGCGTTCGAATGTCGAAACGCCTGACCAGTCCGTCCTCGATCCGGAATGCATGGCCGACGACCTTGTCCGCCAGCAGCCGGCCGGTCAGGTCGCGCACCGTCTGGTGCACCGTGGCGATGATTGTCCCTTGCCCTTCAACAGCGAAGCTCATCGGCCGGACGTGCGGATCGATCAGGGTCCACTGGCGGGTCCAGTAGCTGCGGACGCCGTCGTGCCCGTGGACGGTGCCGCCCTCCATGCCGTTCGCCCAGACCACGTCCTTGTGCAGGACAGCGAGAACCGCGTCCACGTCGCGGGCGTTGAAACGATCGTAGAGATGCTGAAGCAGTTCCGCCTCGTCCGGCATCGGCAGGCTCCATCCTGGCTCCGCCGGCCTGACTGCAGGGCCCGCCGCGGCCGAAGGCGGCCTGCGCCGGCCATACGGAATGAGAACGTCGGCCGCTCTTCTAACGCATATGGCGGTCTGCGCCTACCTGAGGCCCCCCAGGCCATGAACGGAAGCGGCCGGCGAACCCCCGGGCCCGTCGGCGAAGGTGTCCAGCACGTCGAGATACTGGGGCCGGATCACCAGGTCCGCGTCGGTGCCGCAATCGCGGGCGTCGTCGCTGGTGCGGGCCCCGGCCCAATGCGCGCTGTAGCCGGCGCCGGGCACCTGGCTTTCGACAACCAGGCTGCCGCCGCTTCGCCGCAGCACGTCCAGGTTGAGCACGCAGTCGGACCGGTCGCGCCGATGCACCATCAGGCGCGCGCCACTCGCAGGCTGGCTGTCCTTCGACGGTAGGAACGCAATGATATGGCCGATCCGCGGCGCACGGACGACGTAATCGCCGACGATGTTGCCGGCAATGCCCGCGCCCATGACCGTCGCGCCAACCACCGTGGCGAACAGAAGCCGCGTCGCTGTGTTGCGGTTCGTCGAGCGCATCCGCCTCTCCATGACCAGGACGGGCGATACCTACACGAAACGGTGAGCGGAAAGACAGGAAAACCTCAGCCCGATGCGGCTTCGATCCGAGCCAGCGACTCCTCGCGTCCCAGCGCCGCCAGCGTGGCGTCGATGCCGGGGCTGACCGTGCTGCCGGTCAGGGCGGCACGCAGCGGCTGCGCCACCTGACCCAGCTTCAGGCCGCTCCGCTCGGCGAAGCCGCGCAGGGCGGCGTCGATCGCGGGGATGGAGAAATCCGTTTCCGCCAGGGCCTTCGCCACCTCGCGCAGCATCAGCCGGGCCTCGGCGGTCAGCGCGGCGGCGGCCTTCGGCTCCATCGGCAGCGGCGTCACCCGGGCGAGGAAGGCGGCGGAATCGGCCAGCTCCACCAGGGTCTTGGCGCGCTCCTTCAGCGCCGGCATCAATGCCCGGATGCGCCCGGCGGCGATGCTGCCCAGCGACAGGCCGGGCCGGTGCGCCAGCCGCTCCAGCACGTCCCGCGTCAGGCGGTCATCGTCGGCGCCGCGGATATAGACGCCGTTCAGGTTCAGCAGCTTGGCGTAGTCCATCCGGGACGCGCCGCGGTTGACGTCGGCGATGTCGAACAGCCGGATCGCTTCCTCGCGCCCGACGATCTCCAGGTCGCCGTGCGACCAGCCCAGGCGCAGCAGGTAGTTGCACAGCGCCTCGGGCAGGAAGCCGCTGTCGCGGAACTCCAGCGCGAACTGCGCGCCGTGCCGCTTCGACAGCTTGGCCCCGTCGGCGCCGTGGATCAGCGGGATGTGGCCGAAGCGCGGCTGTTCCCAGCCCATGGCGCGGTAGATCTGGATCTGGCGGAAGGTGTTTGTCAGGTGGTCGTCGCCGCGGATCACGTGAGTGATCGCCATGTCGTGGTCATCGACCACCACCGAGTGGTTGTACATCGGCGTGCCGTCGGCGCGCAGGATGATCATGTCGTCCAACTCGGCATTGGCGACGCGGACGGTGCCCTGCACCAGGTCCTCCAGCACCGTCTCGCCGTCGCGGTCCGCCTTCAGCCTGATCACCGGGCTGACGCCGGCGGGCGCCTCGGACGGATCGCGGTCGCGCCAGCGGCCGTCGTAGCGCCAGACGCGGCCCTCGGCGCGGGCCTGCTCGCGCTCCTTCGCCAGTTCTTCCGGGGTGCAGTAGCAGTAGTAGGCCCGGCCGGCGGCCAGCAGGTCCCGCGCGATTTCGGCATGCCGGTCCATGCGGGTGGACTGGAAGACAATCGGCTCGTCGCGCTCCAGGCCCAGCCAGTCGAGGCTGTCGATGATGCCCTGCGTCGCTTCCTGGGTGCTGCGCTCGCGGTCGGTGTCCTCGATCCGCAGCAGGAATTCGCCGCCGCAGTGGCGGCTGTAGAGATAGTTGAACAGCGCGGTGCGGACGCCGCCGATATGCAGCGGGCCGGTGGGGCTTGGGGCGAAGCGGGTGCGAACGGTCATGGGCCGCGATCTAGCACGCGCATTCACCTTTTGTAGAGACTTCGCCGTCTAGTCTGCCCCGCATGGGGCTGATCGCTGCCGTGAAGGACTGGCTCGACGCCGAGCGCCATCGGTTGCCGCTGTGGCTGCCGGTGTTCATGGGCGTGGGCGTCGCCTTCTACTACAGCCTGCGGTTCGAGCCTGCCGTCTGGCTGGGGCCGGGCGCCGCGCTGCTCGGCCTGGCGGCGGTCGTGGCCTGGCCGGACTGGCGCTGGCTGCTGGCCCCCGTCGCCGCCGCGGCGCTCGGGTTCGCCGCCGCCCAGGTCGCCACGGCGCGCGCGCCGCCGATCGAAGCGGACTTGCCGCGTCATGCCACGCAGGTGACCGGCGTGATCCGCTCGGTCGAGATCCTGCCGGACGGGCGGCGGATCACCATCCAGCCGGCGTTCCTGGACGGCGCCGCCACGCCGCTGCGGCGGTCGGTGCGGGTGCGGCTGCACGCCGGCGACGACACGGCGCTGGAAACCGGGGACAGCGTCAGCGTCCGCGCCGTCATCCGCCCGCCGGCGCCGCCCTCGTATCCGGGCGGGTGGGACATGCAGCGCGATGCGTTCTATGCCGGCCTCGGCGCATCGGGCTATGCGCTCGGTCCGGTGGCGCTGGTCGCGTCGGCGCAGCCCTCGCCGCTGCTGCGCAACGTGCAGGTGCTGCGGGAGCGGATCGCGCAGCGGATCACCGACGTCATCCCGGGCGCCGCCGGGGCGGTGGCGGTGACGATGATGACTGGGGAGTCGAAGGCGATTCCGCCGGCGGACCATGCGGCGTTCCGCGACTCCGGCCTGGCGCACCTGCTGGCGGTGGCGGGGCTGCATATCGGCATCGTCATGGGCTTCGCGTTCATGGTGACGCGCTTCGCCTTTGCCCTCAGCGAGCGGGCCAGCCTGTTCTGGCCGGCGAAGAAGCTGGCGGCGCTGTGCGCCCTGGCGGCCGGCGGCGGCTACATGGTGCTGACCGGCATGCACGTGCCGATCATGCGCAGCTTCGCCATGGCCTGCCTGTTCACCCTGGCGGTGCTGGCCGATCGGCGGGTGGTGTCGGCGCGGGGGCTGGCGCTGGCGGCGACGGCGCTGATGCTGCTGGTGCCGTGGGAGTTGCCGGGGGTCTCGTTCCAGATGAGCTTCTCCGCCGTGCTGGCGCTGATCGCCGGCTATGAGGCATTGCGGCCGTGGCTGCGCCGGCTGCACGGGCGAAGCTGGCAGCGGCGGTTCGTGTCGCACCTGGCGGCGCTGGCGCTGACCAGCGCGCTGGCCGGGTCCGCCTCGGCGCCCTATGGCGCCTATCATTTCGGCCATGTGCAGGTCTATTTCGTGCTGTCGAACATGGTCGCGGTGCCGCTGACCGCGCTGTGGGTGATGCCGGCCGGGTTCATCGGGCTGGCGCTGATGCCGCTGCATCTCGAGGCGCTGGCGCTGGTGCCGATGGGCTGGGGGGCCGAGGCGATCCTGTGGGTCGCGCGCACCACCGCGGCGCTGCCGGCGGCGATCGTCAACGTGCCGCATATGCCGCTGTGGGGGCTGTGCGTGTTCTCGCTTGGGCTCGCCTGGCTGGGCCTGTGGCAGACGCGGCGACGGTTGCTGGGCGTCGTGGCGATGGCCGCCGGCCTGGCGTCGCCGCTGCTGGACCATCCGCCGGACCTGCTGGTGTCGAGCGACGCGCGGCTGATCGCGCTGCGCACGCCGCAGGGGGCGTTCCTGCATCAGGCGAAGGGTGGCTCGCGGTTCACCCGGGATGCCTGGGCGGAGTACTGGGCGGTGGAGGGGTTCCTGCCGCTGGCGGATGATCCGGCGGCAGGCATCCGGTGCGAATCGGATGCCTGCACGTTGCGGCCCTGGCCGGATCGGCCCGGGGCGCTGCTGGCCCTGGGCGCGCCGCATCCGGCGGGGTGCGGCCAGGTGTCGGTGATCGTCGCCCCCGAACCGGCGCGCGGCCTGTGCCCGCGGCCCTGGCCGGCGCTGGTCGATCGCTTCACCGTCTGGCGCAGCGGCAGCGCGGCGATCTGGCTGGAGCCGGACCGGGCGCGCGTTGTCACCGTCCGGGCGAACCGTGGCCGCCGGCCCTGGGTGCCGCCGCCGCCCCGGCCGCGCCCGCCACCGCCGTCGCGGCTGCCGCCGGCCCTGGTTGAC
>NZ_NHRY01000204.1 GCF_002937115.1 Rhodopila globiformis
AAGCAGTTTTCCTTTGATGTGGGCTGCTTTGGGCGGGATGAGGAACCGTTGGCGCGCGCCAACACCTAGATCGCCCGGCCAGATGGCCTTGGTTGTGCACGGCGCAGCCGCAACCCCTCAGGGTTCGTTTCACATAATTGCAACTCATGCGTGTCATCAATGGCAGCGGTTTGCAGCTTGGGCGGACCGTTATGAATTGGCAACACGCCGCTGATGTCCTCACCTTTCCCCAGCCTGGCATTGCCGCGAACGGCCCTCAAGGACGCTGCGCGCCGTGAAGAACGGTGGCCTGGCGGCCATCCTTGACCGCCGCTCGCGGCAACGCCCCGGGGTAGGCAGGTCGGGACGAAGGGATGGTCCTTCAGTCGAACCAAGGGATGGACACTGGAGAGGCTGAGCCGATCCGTCACAGCGGCTCATGATGCCCTGGCTGGCCGTGGGTGACGACCTCCGTGGCACGAAAACATGCGCACCGAGAGGGTCCGTTTTCGCGAGCAAAAGTGGGTCCGTTCCCATGAGCGCTGACAGCCTGCCGCCGGTCATCGAGGCCGCCCGGACCATCAAGCGGCACTGGAACGGCATCCTGCACTGGCATGAAACCAAGATCGTCAACGGCATCCTTGAAGGCATCAACAGCCTGGTTCAGGCGGCCAAAGCCAAGGCCCGGGGCTACCGCTCATCCCGCAACCTGAAGGCGATGATCTACCTCATCGCGGGCAAGCTCGAACTCGCCTTACCTACCTGAAACAGCGAGGAACCCTCGGTTGCAATGAAGGTGGAAATACGATTGGTTTCAAAAACCTTCGTCTGCCAATACGTCAACGCAAACAACAGCAGGCCCGTCATGAGCGAGGTGCCGGCGAACACAGCCGACAACCGGAACGTTGACGAGTGGGTCAGCCTATTTTGGTTCACGGAGGACGAATCCCATGCCCCGGACGCTGAGCAGCATCGGTGGCTCATTCTGGCCGTCGATCTTGCGGCGCAGGTGCCCGACATGAACATCGACCAGATTGGTCTGCGGCATGAACCGGTAGTGCCAGACGTCCTCCAGAAGCATATTGCGCGTGAGGACGCGGTCCGGCTGGCGCATGAAGTAGTCGAGCAGCTTGAACTCGCTCTTTGACAGCTCGATGGTGCGCCGGCCGCGCCTTGCGATTCGCTCGATCAGATCGAGTTCGAGATCCCCGACGCGCAGGATCGTTGCGCGGATTTCCACCGGACGACGAAGCAGGGCATCCACCCTGGCTGCGAGTTCCGGCAGGGCAAACGGCTTGATGAGGTAGTCGTCACCGCCGATTTTCAGGCCACGGACCCGGTCGTTCACGGCGCCCAGAGCGCTGACAACGAGCACCGGCATCCTGAATCCGTCGCGGCGCAGGTCCCGGATAATCGACAGGCCGTCACACTCGGGCAGCATCAGGTCGACGATCAGAAGGTCATAGTGGCCTTGCCGGGCCTCTTTTGCGCCCAGTAGCCCGGTCGCGGCATGGCTGATCTCGTAGGCACGATCCGCGAGGTCGTTCAGCACCTCATCGGCGATTTCCACGTCGTCTTCTATCAGAAGGATTCGGGCTCTTGGCGACGCGGTTGAGCGTTCGGAAGCATGAATGCCAGCGTTTGGAATTTCGGGACCATTTTCAAGATTCATCGGCTTGACCTTCCGAATCGCGGTGCAATCAGGGTGAAGCTGGAGGCTTTGTTAAAATGGCGTCGTAATGCATTGCGGGCAATGAACGCTTACGAACCTGGATATGTCGTTCCACCCAGGATCGGGCTGGTGCGACAGCCGCAACGTTCTTCCATTCCGTTTCACCAGGGCCGGTGCGGATATTACCATAGGAGGCTGCCGAATAGCCATGTTCCGCAAATCAGGCTCGCGTTGCGGGTGATGGCTGAGCGGGCCTGTGTACGCAGGTATCGGCACATCCGGTTCGGCATAAACAAGCCACAATTTCTTTCTCATCAATGGCTTTTATTGCGCGCAGAACCCTCGACAAGCTGTCTGCAGCCTGCCGGGTTTCACAAGACCGGATCTTTTGTGCCGCTAATCAATCGTTAAGGCAAGTGCACGACCACCTGCCAGCAAAAACACCGTTAACAATTTAAGAAAAATTTCAAATTCATCAGCGCGAAAACCGGTTTTCCCGGCACCGGAACGCCGCGACTGACCCAAGGCTCACGGATCGACAGGCGCCTTCAGCCAATGGATACCTCATCATGCCAATCCATCGATATGAAGAGGCAGGCACCAGCTTGGCAAATCGGCTGGCGAGCTATGGTGCGCCGGTCCTTTGCTGCCAAGTGGCCGCTTCGCCGCCGGCAATGGTGCCGCAGTCACCCGGGTGGCCTGTCGGGCTTGCGAGCGACCAGATCGATGAGTGCCGACAGGCCCTTGTGCGCCGAACCTTCCTCAATGACCGCGTCGTAGGAGGCCAGAAGGAGGGTTTCGAAGTCGCTGAATGTCTCGCGCAGCATCACCTCGGTGTAGAGGTTTTCAACGTAGGGCGGTCCGCCTGTGCCATACCGCAGCTGTTCGGTTCGGTAACCTTCCAGCAGGATCAGGCCGCCGGGACGCAATGCCTGCTTCATGCGCCTGAACAGCAGCGCACGCAGGTCGGGGCCGGCAAACTGAATGAAGATTGCCGCAATCACATCAAACGCGACTTCCGGAAACGCCCATTCACTGAGATCAGCCAGTTCGAGGCGCAACTGAACGCCTTGGGCTTCGGCAAGGTGGCGCGCCTTTTCCTGTGCCGCGATGGAAGCATCGATGGACAGGACATCCAGGCCTTGCCCCGCCAGCCAGACGCCATTCCGCCCTTCGCCATCAGCCACGGCCAGAGCCACCTGACCAGGTCGCAATCTGCCAGCCTGCGAGGCGAGGAAAGCATTTGGTGCCTTGCCGAACAGGTAGTCCGCACCGGAATAGCGAATATCCCACTGCACGATATGATCTTTCATCATGGGTCCACCAACCTCCGGATAGGCAGGTTGCCGGAAACTCGACCGGCTCCGCGGTGAATTTGCGGCGCTGCAGCCTGGAACGCTACACACATGTTACCATGCCGGCGTCCACTGGCAAGCCTCCGGTGGACGGTCGTTACTTCAGTCGGCAGGCCGAAAATTGGATTCTCTGGCCGCGCGTGGCCGAGGTCGGCGACATCTGGAACGCACGTCGCACGACGGGCAGCATTGTCAGCGGCGGCGTCCACTGGCTCCACGGCTATTCACCAGCAACATCGCAATGATGACAATTCCATAGATGATCCGCCGGCTCGCCTCCGGCATCTGCATTACCGACAGCATCGACGTGAGCAGGCTGATCATCAGCACACCGGCCACGGTGCCGATATAGCTGCCGCGCCCGCCGAGGATGTTGGTGCCGCCCAGCACCACCGCGGCAACCGCGGGCAGCAGGTACTCATCTCCCATTCCCTGGTAGGACTGATCAAGCCGCCCCGCCAGCATAACACCGCCAAGGGCGCTCGCCAGACCGGAAAACAGGAAGCATGTCGTGACAACGCCGCCCGTGCTGATTCCGGAAAGATACGCTGCACGCTCGCAGTTCCCTGTCGCGTACACCTTGCGGCCAAAGGGCGTGCTCCGAAGGATCAGCACCATTGCCACCGAAACCGCCAGCCAGACCCACAGAATGTTCGGTATGCCGCCGAAGCTGCTGTCCTTGCCAAGCTGCCGCATCAGTTCCGACGCTCTGGTCTGCGGCGCGAATCCTCCTGTGTAGATCACCGCGAGTCCCAGCAGCACAGCGTTGGTGGCCAATGTCAGGATCATTGACGGCAACCGGAACCATGCTACGCCTATGCCGTTGAACAGGCCCACCAGCCCGCCGACCGCAAGCCCGAGCGGAATCGCCAGGGTAGCCCACGGTTCGCCCATGCCCGCGAGGCTCGTCGCTGTCATCGCCGCGACCGTCATCGTCCACGGGACGGACAGGTCGATCTCCCCCAGCAGAATGACCAGCATCTGTCCGGCCGCAACGATTCCAAGAAACGCCGCAATACGCAGTTGCAGCAGCAAGTATCCGGGCGACAGGAACGAAGGCAGATAGGAACTGCCGATCAGCAGGATAGCGACGATGCCGCCAAGCGTCACCAGAACGGCGTTGTCGATGCCCGGGAGCAATGTCCGGCCGGCGTTGGCGGACGATGTGTCCCGCGCGCTCAGCAGCTCCAACCGGTTGCGGTTGGCCAATAGGCGGAATGCGCCCAGGCCGATCGCCGCCAGCAGCACCACGCCTTCGAACAACGGCTGTGCCAGCGGCGAAACGCCGGCGAACAGCAGCAGCCCGGAGATGGTGCGCAACGCATAGGCGCCGAAGATGGAGCCGACAACGCCACCACTGCCGCCCGTCAGCGACGTGCCGCCGATGACGACGGCGGCAATCGATTTCAGCGTATAATCGGCGCCCACCTGTGCATCGCCCGACAGCGTCTGCAATGCCAGGAACAGGCCGCCGCACGCCGCGAGCAGGCCCGCCAGCGTATAGGCGGCCAGGCGCGACCGCCCGACGCGCACGCCAGACAGGAAGGCCGCCGTCTCCGACGATCCGGCCGCGTAGCAACCACGCCCGAGGACGGAATTGCGGAACGGCACCCATACCACCAGCACGACGCCGGCCAGCAGCAGCAAGGATGTCGGGATTACGCCGAAGGTTTCATTCGTCAGCAGATCGCCGAGACCCTCGTCGATGCTGCCGCCGGGCACCGGGCGCAGCAGATAGGCGATGCCGCTGAAGATCGCTCCGGTCGCCAGGGTCGCAATGATCGCCTGGATGCGCCCGGCCACGACGACCAGCCCGTTGACGAATCCGCAGGCGGCGCCGGCCAGCAACGTCACCACGATGCCGGCGATGATCTGCGGCGTTGAGCCATTCACCAGGTGTGACGCGACGCAGTTCGTCAGCGCCAGGACCGCCCCGACCGACAGGTCAAGGCCGCCCGTCAGCACCGGCAGCGTCTGTGCCATTGCCGCGAACGCCAGCGCGAGGCCTTGGTTAGCCGCCGGCGTCGTCACCATGATCGACAGGCCGCGCGGGTGCAGTATCAGGAACGCAACGAACAGCACGACGAACAGGGCAGCCGCGAAGATCGTGCGCCGGTTGCGCTGGATCGCGGGCGGCAGCGCGCTCATGCCCGCACCGTCGGGCGCGGCGCGCCGGCCGGAGCCATCCTGATCGACAGGGAGGCCGAAACGATGTTGGCTTCGGTGATGTCTGCGCCTGCAAGTTCCCGCATCACGCGGCCGCGATAGATGATGGCGACGCGGTCGCACATGCCGACCAGTTCGTCATAGTCGGTGGTGTAGAACAGCACCGTCACGCCGCTGTCGGCCAACTGGCGCACCAGGGCATAGAATTCCTGCTTGGTACCGACGTCGATGCCGCGCGTCGGGTCCATCAGCAGCAGGATGCCCGGACCGGTCGCCAGCCACTTGCCCAACACCACCTTCTGCTGGTTGCCGCCGGACAATGTTCCAACTGGAGCCGAAATGGAGCCGGCCTTGATGTGCAGGCGCTCGACCTCTGTGGCTACCAGACGCCGTTCCGCGGCCGGATTCAGAGCCGGTCCCCGGCACAGTCGGTCCAGCGAGGCAAGGCTGAGATTTTCCCTCACCGAGAGCGGCAGCAGCAATCCCTCGACCTTGCGATCCTCCGGCACCAGCGCGATTGGTATCGCTGCCGACATGGCGGCTTTCGGTCCGGAGAATGCTACGGGCTTTCTATCCACGACGATCTCGCCGGTCACGTCTTTCAGCACGCCGAACAGTGCCAGCAGCAGTTCGCGCTGCCCCTGGCCATCCAGCCCCCCCAGACCGAGGATTTCCCCGCGCCGCACCTCAAGCGAGATGCCCCGCAGCCGGTTGTTCCAGGCCAAGTCGTGCACCTGCAATATCGGGTTTGCCATCGCCGGCATCGGCGGTGGCTTCGGCGGATAGGTCTGCGCGATCTCGCGGCCGATCATCAGGTTGATGATATCATGCTCACTGCGGCTGCCCTGGGAGAACGTCTCGATATGGCGGCCACTGCGGAACACCGAACATGTGTCCGCCAGCGCATCGATTTCGTGCATGCGGTGCGAGATGAACAGGATCGCCGTTCCTTCGTCCCGCAACGTCCGCAGCAGCATATAGACAGTCTGCACGTCGGTCGCGGTCAGCGCCGACGTCGCCTCGTCCATGATCAGCAGCCTCGGCGATCGGCCCAGCGCCTTGGCGAATTCCACCAGTTGCCGGCGGGACAGCGGCAGGTCGCGCACCGCCATGCCCGGATCGATGTCCGGACAGCCGACGCGGGCGAGAAGAACCTCCGCCTGGCGGCGCTGGGCGCGGCGGTTGATGAAGCCGCACAGGCCGGGTGGTTGCGTGATGCAAATATTGTCTGCGACGCTCAGGTCCGGCAGCAGCGACAGTTCCTGGAACACGCAGACGAAGCCGTGCCGCACGGCATCCAGCGGATCGGCGAAATGCACCCTGCGGCCGGCCACTTCCATGTGGCCGCTGTCCGGCTGCACGGCGCCGGCGATGGTCTTGATCAGCGTGCTCTTGCCGGCGCCGTTCTCGCCCAGCACGGCGTGGATGCTGCCCTGGCGGCAGGTGAAATCCACGCCGTCCAGGGCCGTCACGCCTCCGTAACGCTTGTGCACGCCGCTCAGGCGCAGGAACGGCGTGCCGGCATCCGGCTGGTCCTGCATGGTCTGCCGTTCCTCAGCCGCGCATCGCACTCAGGTATTGTCCGGCGTCTGCTTCAGCAACTCGTCGATCGGGATCACCACGTTGCAAGCCTTGATGTCGGCGCCGTCCTGGAAATTGTCCGGCAGCTTGCTGGAGTAATTCACGCCGTCCTTCAGGTCCTTCGAGTACAGCGTCGGCACCGGCAGTTGGATCAGTTGCGGGATCGGATGGCCCTGAAGCTCGGCGATCGCCGCCTTCATCGCCACCACCGCCAGCAGCGGCGACTGGACGCGGGCAATCGCGGTCCAGCCCTGGTCGTGGATCATTTTCAATGAGCCGTTCTCGCCCGAGGTCCCCAGCGGCACTTTCGGATGCTTCGCATCGCTCAGCGCGTTCATCAGCCCGGTGGAGCCATGCTGCGCAACGATGCCGGCGAACGGTCCCTGGGTCGCGATGGCGTCGCTGACGACCTTCTGCACCGTGCCGTCATCCCAGTTGCCGACAACGGTTACGACCTCGATTCCCGGCTTGTTGTCGAACACCTTGTGAAAGCCGATCGAGCGGTCGCGGTCCACGGAATTGCCGGGCAGGCCGCGGATTTCCAGCACCTTGCCTTTCTTCTCCGGCATGTTGTCATAGACGAACTGCGCCTTGACCGTTTCGAGCTCGACCTGCGGTTCGGTCACCTGGATCACCTGGTCGGTGTCCAGGACATTGTCGAACGGCACCAGCACCACGCCGGCCTTGCGAGCGCGCTTGATCACCGGCTCGAACGAGGTCGGGTTGACGGCGATGGTGATGATGGCGTCGTAGCCGGCGGCGATCAGGTTGTCGATGGCGCCGATCTGCGCGGCGACGTCGGTTCCGGTCGAAACGATCTTGAGTTCCTTGATCTCCTTGGCGTTCTCCGGCCGCGCGGCCCAGGCCTTCAGGCCCTGGATCATCTGGATCCGCCAGCTGTTGCCGGCGAAGCCGTTGGCCAACGCCACCCGGTATGGCCCCGGCCGTGCCGTCATCGTCATGATCTTGTGGCCGGCTGCCGGCTTGAAGCATTGCGGATTATAGGTTTCCTGGGGCCCGGCCGCGTAGCAGGTGAAGACCAGGCCAGTCGCCAGCACGCCAGCGAGTCCCAGTTTGCGGATTGCCATTGTTCGAACCTCCCCCGTTGGTTCCATTGGCTGGAACCCATTGTGTGGTCGTCAGAAGAAAAACTCAGGTCCCAAGCCGCCAGCCGATTTCCGCTGCAAGTTCTTCGAAGAAGTCGAGATCATAGGCCCGTTCCGGCGACTGGCGGACTTTCGCATCGATCCTGTGCGCATCCTCGCCGACAAGAATGCGCCACCGATCGGCCTTGACGCCATCCAGGATGATGGTCGCCGCCTGCGCCGCGGTGGTGGGTGCTTCCTCAAGAAAACGCCGTGCCCGCTCGGCCATCATCGTTCGCAGCTGATCATCCGACATCGACGTGTCCATGCCCATCGACGCCAGGCGAGCCCGCGCCTGCGCGACCTCCGCGGCGGTGATCTCATCCGACATGCTGCCGCTCTGGATCTTTCGGGAGTTGGCCATGATGGAGGTGCCGATGTGCCCGGGCATGACGACGGAGCACTTTATATGAGATGCGTTCATCCGGAGATCGGTGATCAACGCCTCGGTGAACCCTTTCACCGCGAATTTCGCCGCCGAATACGCCGTGTGGGGCACGCGCGGCCCGACCGAGGCCCAGAAGCCGTTGACGCTGCTGGTGTTGACGATGTGGCCCTGGTCCGCCCGTTGCAGCATCGGCAGGAAGGCGCGGGTGCAGTGATAAACGCCGCCCCAGCAGATGTTGAAGGTCCGTTCCCATTCCTCGCGGCTGTTCGCGATCATGCTGCCGCCGCCGCCGATTCCGGCGTTGTTGAACAACAGGTGGATCCGGTCGGATTCCTGCCGCTCGGCGACCTCGTCGCGGAAACGTTGCACGTGCGCTTCGTCGGCGACGTCGGCCAGGTGGGTGGTGATGCGCAGGCCCTGTGGCAGCTTTTCGGCCTGGCACAGCCGTTGCGTCTCGGCCATCGCCGGGGCGGAGACATCGCACATCGCCACGTTGCAGCCCTCGGCGACCAACTGGCGGACAAGTTCCCGGCCCATGCCGGTGCCGCCACCGGTGACGACCGCGATCCTGCCAGCGAAATCCTGCATGTCGTGCCTCCTGTTTTTCTTGCTTGGCTGGCTCAGCCGGTGCGGCGGAGCGAGACCAGGGTTGGCCCTCCCGCGCACGAGCCTGTCATCGCCGTCGCCGCGAAGCAATCCCCCGGCCATACACGTGATCGGGCGACGGCCGCTTCAGGTCATGCCCGCCGGATCAACACGGATCGCCACGCGGCGCCAGCAGCGAATTTTGCCAGGCTCCTCCGGCCAGGGCCAGCCAGCGGATCGTGCGTTCGGCTTCCCGCTGTGCGGCCGCCATCACTTCAGGGTCGGTGGTCCGCGCCACGATTTCGCTCAGGCGCTCGAAGGATTCCTCCAGCACCCGCAATCCGTCGCGCACCGTGGCGGCAGTATCGCCGGGGCTGCTCGTCGGATCCTCCTCCTGCGCGACCTGGCGAAAAGCCGCGGCGAGGACGGCGTCGCCTTCTGCCTCCAGCCGCGTTGCCAGCGCAGCGTGAAGCCCGGCCGCAGCGGCGCGTTCAATCGGCAGGGCGGCATGCAGCGCGGCGGCAGTGTCCGACGAAGGCGGCACGGGCGTTGGCCGTTGCTCGCGCCGCCAGGCTTCCCGCCGGGCGCGGCGCAGCAGGGCGGCGTGTTCCAGTTCGTCACGCGCAAGGTCCTCGGCGATCGCCGCCATCGCGGGCGGCGCGGCGGCGGCGGCGTGGCAGTAGAAGGCGAAGGCGCGCTCCTCGTTGCGCACCGCGATAGCCAGCGCGGCATAGGGCGTCAGGGTCGCCGATCCGGCGGCCTCTTCGTCGAAGTTCTCCGGAACCTCCCACTGCACGCGTGCCGGGTCGGGGAGGGCGCCGATCAACTCGTGGCTGCGGACCTCGACCTGATGCGCGTGCTTGGATTCGATACTGGATAGGAACAAAAACAGTTCCTCCAGGTCCTTTTCGCCATAAAGTCGCATTTTTGATGCAAGATTTAGATAACGAGATGCGGCTTCTTTTTCAAGCGCATGCGCAAGGGCAATCAGGTCGGCCTGGGTTCTCATTGGCGGGGGCAGGGGCGGCGGGCGGTCCATCGAAATCTCCTACTTCGCGACTCGGAATAACGCTCGCGTTATGCGCCGGGACAGTGTAGAGGACCGCCGCGAAGGAGGGCCAGTCGTGTTTGGCAGATTTTGGCAACAATCATTTGTCCTGGTCTGGCTCCTTCTTGTCGCGGCACTGCCTGGTACTGCGCATGCCGATCACCTTACTGATTACATCTCAAAGGTTACGGCAGGTGACATCGTCCCGGGCGCCGATCGGCTGGGCCCGCTGGAAGGCCATCCTTCCGCAATGCCGGCTTATGCCGGCCAGAAACTGCTCGGCTGGATCTTCCTGAATACCGACGTCGCGCCGGCCATGGGCTATTCCGGCAAGCCGATCCGGATCCTGATCGGCCTGACCAAGGACGGAAAGATCGCCGGCGCGAAACTGATGGAGCACCATGAACCGATCGTCCTGATCGGCATTCCGCCGGCGCGGATCAATGCTTTCATCAATGGCTATATCGGTCAGGATGTCAGCGGAATTTCCGCGATCTCGGAACGGCCGCCGGTGGATATCGTCAGCGGCGCGACGGTGACCGTGATGGTCATTGGCGATTCGATCATGCGCTCGGCGCGACGCATGGCGCGCCTGCATGCTCCGGGCGGAGCGTCCGTCGTGGCGGCCGCGCCGGCGCGGCAGATCGACCCCGCCGCCGGAACGGTCGAGGACTGGGCGGCCCTGGTCAAGGACGGATCCGTGCACCGCCTGCACCTGACCGTCGGGCAGGTCAGCGACGCCTTCGCCCATGCCGGGCACCAGGATGCCGCGGTGCGGCCGGAAACAGACGACTCGAACAGTGACTTTATAGATATGTACACGGCGCCGGTCAGCGTGCCGGCGATCGGCCGCAGCCTGCTCGGACAGGTCGGGTATGACCACATGCGCAGCCTGCTGAAGCCCGGGCAGCAGGCGATCGCGGTGTTTTCGCAGGGCGCCTATTCCTTCAAGGGCTCGGGCTATGTGCGCGGCGGCATCTTCGATCGCTTCACCGTGGTCCAGGGCGACCAGTCGATCCGCTTCCGGGACATCAACCATACCCGCCTGGGCAACGCCGCGGCCGTGGGCGCGCCGGATTTCGTCGAGGCGGACCTGTTCGTTGTTCCGAACGGCATGAAACTTGATCCGGCGGCGCCGTGGCGGCTGCAACTGCTGGCGCAACGGGCCACCACCGGTCGCGACAAGGCGTTCCTGACGTTCGACCTCGCCTATGACCTGCCGGAGAAATACCTGGCGCCACTGCCCAAGGCCCCGCCGCCGCAGGCCGAGCAAGCCGAGCCCGCGCCGCCGCCGCTGTGGCACGTGATGTGGCGGGCGGATGCCGGCAAGGTCGTGGTCCTTTCGATCGCGATCCTGGTCCTGACGGCGATTTTCTTCTTCCAGGACTGGTTCGCCCGCCATCCCGTCCTCTACGACCGTGTCCGCCTCGGCTTCCTCACCTTCAGCCTGGTCTGGATCGGCTGGTACGCCCAGGCGCAGTTGTCCGTGGTGAACGTGCTGGCCTTCCTGTCGGCGCTGCGCAGTGATTTCAGCTGGGACTACTTCCTCATGGCCCCGCTGATCTTCATCCTGTGGTTCGCCACCGCCGCGTCCATGCTGTTCTGGAACCGCGGCGCCTTCTGCGGCTGGCTGTGCCCGTTCGGCGCCATGCAGGAACTGGCGAACCGCGGCGCCCGCCGCATCGGCATCAGGCAGCTGAAGATCCCCTTCGGCCTGCACCAGCGCCTGGCCGCGATCAAGTACGTCGTCTTCCTGGTGCTGTTCGGCATCTCCCTCAGCGCGCTGGGCACCGCCGAGAAGGCGGCCGAGGTCGAGCCGTTCAAGACCGCCATCGTCCTGCATTTCCTGCGCAGCTGGCCATTCGTGCTGTATGCCGTGGCACTGCTGGCCGCCAGCCTGTTCGTCGATCGTTTCTTCTGCCGCTATCTCTGCCCGCTGGGCGCGGCGCTGGCGATCCCGGCGCGGCTGCGGCTGTTCGACTGGCTGCGGCGCTACCGCGAATGCGGCAGCCCGTGCCAGCGCTGCGGCAACGAATGCCCGGTACAGGCGATCCACCCCGAGGGTCATATCAATCCCAGCGAATGCATCCAGTGCCTGCACTGCCAGATGCTCTACCACCACGACCGGATGTGTCCGGTGATGATCCAGCGCCGGCTGAAGCGGGAGAAATACCTCGCCTCCGCCCCGCCGCCACAGCCGCCGCGGCCCGCGCCGAAGCGGCCGATCCCGGCGCCCGTGGAATAGCGGGCTCCGAACCCCCGGCGCCGCAGGGCGCCCGCCCGAGGAGACACACATGACCGACGAAACACCCAAGGACGCCACCAGCCTGCGCCGCCGCGGCCTGCTCGGCGGCACCGCCACCGCGGCCCTGGCCGGGATCGCCGCCGGCGCCGGCGGCACCGCGCTGAGCCGCAACGCGCTGGCGGCGTCGAGCGCGGGCGGACTGAGCGCCGAGGTCAGGCCGGGTGACCTCGATGAATACTACGGCTTTTCCTCGGGCGGCCAGACCGGCGAGGTGCGCATCATCGGCCTGCCGTCCTCACGCGAGCTGATCCGCATCCCGGTGTTCAACCGCGACGCCGCCACCGGCTGGGGCATCACCAACGAAAGCAAGAAGATCCTGACGGAGAACATGCTGCCGGCGACGAAGGAATTCCTCGCCAAGCGCTTCGGCGGCCAGAACGTTGCGGACGCGTTCGATTACCACAACGGCGACGCGCATCATCCGCACATGTCGTTCACCGATGGCACCTATGACGGGCGCTACATCTTCGTCAACGACAAGGCGAACTGCCGCGTCGCGCGCATCCGCTGCGACGTGATGAAGACCGACAAGATCATCGAGATCCCGAACGCCTCCGACATCCACGGCATGCGTCCGCAGAAGTATCCGCGCACCGGCTATGTGTTCGCCAACAGCGAGCATGTCATCCCGATCCCCAACGACGGCTCGGTGCTGGACGACCCGAAGAACTACTGGTCCGTGTTCACCGCCATCGACGGCGACAAGATGGAGGTCGCCTGGCAGGTGCTGGTGGACGGCAACCTGGACAATTGCGACTGCGACTACCAGGGCAAGTATGCGTTCTCGACCTGCTACAACCCGAAAAAAGGCGTGACGCTGGCGCAGATGACCGACCACGAGCAGGCGTGGGCGGTGATCTTCAACATCAAGCGCATCGAGCAGGCGGTCGCCAGCGGCGACTACAAGGTCATGAGCGGCGTGAAGGTGGTGGACGGGCGCCATGGCACGAAATACACCCGCTACATTCCAGTGCCGAACTCGCCGCATGGCGCCAACACCGCGCCCGATGGCATCCATGTGGTGTTCAACGGCAAGCTGTCGCCGACGGTCACCGTGATCGACGTACGCCGCCTGGACGACCTGTTCGACGACAAGATCCAGCCGCGCGGCGCCGTCGTGGCCGAGCCGGAAGTCGGCCTCGGCCCGCTGCACACCGCCTATGACGGGCGCGGCAACGCCTACACCACGGTGTTCATCGACAGCCAGATGGTGAAGTGGAACATCGACAAGGCCAAGCGCGCCTTCGCCGGTGAGAAGGTCGATCCGATCATCCAGAAGATCGACGTGCACTACCAGCCCGGGCACGACCACACCACCATGGGCGAGACCAAGGAAGCCGACGGCAAGTGGCTGATCTCGCTGAACAAGTTCAGCAAGGACCGGTTCATCAACACCGGCGTGCTGAAGCCCGAGAACGACCAGCTGATCGACATCTCCGGCGACGAAATGAAACTGGTGCACGACGGCCCCAGCTTCGCCGAGCCACACGACATCTGCATCGTGCATCGTTCCAAGGTCAATCCGATCAGCATCTGGAAGCGCGACGATCCGATGTGGGAAGATGCCCGCAACCAGGCGAAGAAGGACGGCGTGAAGCTGGAGGAAGCCGCCCACGTCATCCGCGACGGCAACAAGGTGCGGGTGTACATGACCTCCAACGCGCCCGCCTACAGTCTCGACAAGTTCGAGGTGAACCAGGGCGACGAGGTGACCGTGACGATCACCAACATGGACGAGGTCGAGGACCTGACCCACGGCTTCACCCTGGTGCGCCACGGCATCGCCATGGAGATCGGCCCGCAGGCCACCGCCTCCGTCACCTTCACGGCGGATCGGCCCGGGGTGCACTGGTGGTATTGCCAGTGGTTCTGCCATGCGCTGCACATGGAAATGTCGGGGCGGATGCTGGTGCATCCGAAGAGCGTCTGAGCATGCGGTGCGGCTGCACACTTCTGGCGGCTGCGCTGCTTGCGGCGACCGGGGCCTGTGCGGCCGAAACCATCGTGCCGCCGGGCGACGGCCTGGCTGCGGCAATTGCCGCGGCCAATCCCGGCGACACGCTGCGCCTCGCCGCGGGCGTGCACCGCGGCAGCGTGGTGGTGGACAAGCCGAGCCTGGTGCTGCAAGGCGAGCCGGGTGCGGTGCTCGACGGCCTGGGCGCCGGCATGGCGATCCATGTCACTGCCCCCAACGTCACCATAAGCGGCCTGACCGTCACCGGCTCGGGCCGCAGCCTGATCGACAAGCACAGCGGCATCTTCCTCGACACCACGGCCGACCACGCCATTGTCGAGGACGACCTTCTGAAAGACAACCTGATCGCCATCTACCTGGAAGGATCTCATAGCACAACGATCCGCCGCGTGCGCATCGACGGCCTGCGGATCCTGCGCCGACCGGAGCGCGGGCCGGCGATCTCCGTCTGGAACGCGCCCGGCGCGCTGATCGAGGACAGCGACATCGCCGGCGGCCGCGACGGCGTGTTCTCGGTGACCAGCCGCGACGATGTCGTCCGCAACAACCGCTTCAGCGACCTGCGCTTCGCCGTGCACTTTATGTACACCAACCACAGCATGGTCACCGGAAACGTTTCCATCGGCAACAACGTCGGCTATGTCATGATGTATTCCGACCACCTGACGCTCGACGGCAACGTCTCCGACGGCGACCGCGACCACGGGCTGCTGTTCAACTATGCCAACTACTCCCGCATCACCGGCAACGTCGTGCGCAACTCCGAGAAGTGCGTGTTCATCTACAACGCCAACCACAACCGTTTCGAGGGCAACTGGTTCGAGGGCTGCCGCATCGGCGTCCACTTCACCGCCGGCTCGGAGGGTAACGCCATCACTGGCAACGCCTTCGTCGGCAACCAGACCCAGGTGAAGTACGTCGGCACCCGCAACCTGGACTGGGCCGAGCACGGCCGCGGCAATTACTGGAGCGACAACGCCGCCTTCGACCTGAACGGCGACGGCATCGCCGACACGCCGTACCGCCCCAACGACATCATCGACCAGGTGGTCTGGCGCGCGCCGGCGGCGAAGCTGCTGATGAACAGCCCGGCGGTGCAGGTAGTGCGCTGGGCGCAGCGGCAGTTCCCGGCGATCCATCCCGGCGGCGTCATCGATTCCGCCCCACTGATGCAGCCGCCGCGCCCGCCCGCGCTGGCGAAGCTGCCGCCGCGCGGCGAGGCCGGGCAGGCCCAATGACTGAACCCCTGATCACCCTCTCCCACGTCACCATGACGTTCGGCCGCCAGGTCGCCGTCCGGGACGTTTCCTTGGCGCTCAATTCCGGTGAATGCGTCGGCCTGGTCGGCCATAACGGTGCCGGAAAGAGCACGCTGATCAAGCTGATGCTCGGCCTGATCCGGCCCACCGGCGGCCACGTGCACGCGCTGGGCGGCGACCCGGCCGGGGCGGCGGCGGGGCGGGCGCGCGTGGCGCTGGGCTACCTGCCCGAGAACGTCGCCTTCCAGCCGGCGATGACCGGGGCCGAGACGCTCGCCTTCTACGCCCGGCTGAAGCGGCAGGACGTGCGCGGCAATGCGGCGCTGCTGGCGAAGGTAGGGCTGGAACAGGCGGCGCGCCGGCGAGTCGGCACCTATTCGAAAGGCATGCGCCAGCGGCTTGGCCTCGCGCAGGCGCTGCTGGGCAGCCCGCGCGCGCTGCTGCTGGACGAGCCGACGACCGGCCTCGATCCCGCGGCGCGGCAGGATTTCTACGCGCTGCTGCGCGACCTGCGCGACGGCGGCGTCGGCGTGCTGCTGTCCTCGCATGCGCTGGCAGAAATGGAGGGGCAGGTGGACCGCGTCGTGGTGATGAACGCCGGGCACAAGGTCGCCGACGGCTCGCTGAACGACCTGCGTGCGCTGGCCGGAACCCGCCCGCGCCTGGTGGTCCGTCTCGCCGGGGCACCGCGCGCCGTGGTGAACGTGCCGGACCGCTGGATCGGCTGGCGGATGATTTGCGACGACGTCCTGGACATCGAATGCGACGAGGCCGATCTGCCCGCGCTGATGCGGACCCTGCCGCAGGAGGTGATCGAGGTCGACATCGCCCGCCCCAGCCTCGACGACGTCTATGCCGCCTTCCTGCGCGGCAAGGCAGCGGCCCGATGCTGACCATCCTGATCCTGGCCGGCAAGGAACTGCGCGACGGCCTGCGCAACCGCTGGGTGCTGGGCGCGACGCTGTTGCTGACGGTATTCGCGCTGACGCTGGCGTTCCTCGGCGCGGCGCCGACGGGCACAGTGAAGGTGGCGCCGCTGGCCGTCACCATCGTCAGCCTGTCCAGCCTGTCGATCTTCCTGCTGCCGCTGATCGCGCTGCTGCTGTCGCACGATGCCATCGTGGGTGAGGCCGAGCGCGGCACGCTGGCGCTGCTGCTGGCCTATCCGGTGGCGCGCTGGCAGGTGGTCATCGGCAAGTTCCTCGGCCACGTCGCCATCCTGGCCTTCGCCACGCTGACTGGCTTCGGAGTCGCCGCGGCGGCGCTGAGCGCGACCGAGGGCGCCCCCGAGGGAGCAGACGTCTCCGCCCTGCCGGCCTTCGCCGTGCTGCTGGGCAGTTCGGTGCTGCTGGGCGCGGCCTTCGTCGCCATCGGCCTGCTGGTCAGCACGCTGGTGCGGGAGCGCAGCACCGCCGGCGGCATCGCCATCGGCCTGTGGCTCGGCTTCGTGCTGATCTGGGACATGGCGCTGCTGGGCGTGCTGGTGACGGACCAGGGACGCAGCGTGACCGGCGGCGTGCTGGACGGTCTGCTGCTGCTGAATCCCACGGACGCCTACCGCCTGCTCAACCTCACCGGCGACAACGTGGGGGCGTTCGGCGGCACCGCCGGGCTGGCCCGGCAGACGGCGCTGACTCCGCCGGCGCTGCTGGCGGCCCTGCTGGCCTGGGTCGCGCTGCCGCTGGCCGCCGCCGTCGCCCGCTTCGCCCGCCGCCCGGTCTGATGGAGGCCGCTTTGTATCGTCGTTCCCTGCTGCTCGTTGGCCTTCTGTCGATCGCTGCGTGCAAGAAGCAGACAGCCGAAACCGCTCCCCCCGCGCCGCGGCCGATCGGCGCGTCGGCCGTCGCCGAGTTCTGCGGCATGAACCTGCTGGAGCATGCCGGCCCGAAGGCGCAGATCTTCGTGCGCGACCGGCCGGACCCGTACTGGTTCGCCACCGTGCGCGACGCCATCGCCTTCACCCGGCTGCCGGAGATGCCCGCGGACATCACCGTGATGTGGGTCAGCGACATGGCGCGCTCGCATCAATGGGAGCAGCCCGACGCCTGGGTGGACGCCTCGCGCGCCGTCTTCGTCATCGGCAGCCGCCGGCGCAGCGGCATGGAAACCGCCGAGGCAGTGCCGTTCAGCGATCCCGCCGCCGCCCGGATGTTCGCCGAAAGCGACGGCGGGCAGGTGGTGCGCCTGTCGCAGATCCCGTCCAGCTACATTTTTCCGGAAGGCAGCCAGTCATGACGCCGATACGCCGCCGTCGCTTCATTGTGGTCTCCGCCGCCGCGGCGGGGCTGCCGATCCTGCCCGCCGCCGCGGCGCCGGGGCCGATGCTGCATGTGTGGCGCGGCAACGTGCTGGGGGCGGACGCGGTGCTGCAACTGCACCATCCCGATGCCGCGACAGCGCGCCGCCTGATCGCCGCGAGCCTGGAGGAGGTGGCGCGGCTGGAACGCCAGCTCAGCCTGTATCGCGACGACTCGGCGCTGGTGCGGCTGAACCGCGTGGGCGTGTTGGAGGATCCGCCGTTCGACCTGCTGCGGGTGCTGGCCGACTCGGCGCGGTTCCATGCGCTGACCGGTGGCGCGTTCGACGTGACGGTGCAGCCGCTGTGGGACCTGTATGCCGCGCATTTCGCGCAGCCGAACGCCGATGCAGCGGGGCCGCCGGCCGCGGCGGTCGCGGCGGCGGTGGCGCGGGTGGGGTGGAACCGCGTGACGCTGGATGCCGGGCGCGTCACGCTGGCGCCGGGAACCGCCATCACGCTGAACGGCATCGCCCAGGGGTATGTGACCGACCGGGTGGCCGAATTGCTGCGTCGTGGCGGCATCGCGCACGCGCTGGTCGACATGGGCGAGACGCGGGCGCTGGGCAGCTATCCCGATGGCGGCCCGTGGCGGGTCGGGTTGGAAGACCCTGCGGCGCCCGGGCAGGTCGCCGAGCGGATCGCGCTGGCGGACCAGGCGGTCGCCACCTCGGGCGGCTACGGGACACAGTTTGATAAGGCGGGCCGGTTCAACCACATCTTCGACCCGGGCACCGGCGGATCGAGCTGGCGCTATGCGGCAGTGTCGGTGGTGGCGGCGGAGGCGGCGACGGCGGATGCGCTGTCCACCGGGTTCTCGCTGCTGCCGGCGGACCGCATCGCGGCGCTGGCGCGGTCGCAGGATGCCGCCGTCCATCTGGCCTACGCGGACGGCCGGCGGGAGGTTCTGTCGTAGCGCTGGCGGACGCGCGGGCACGGGCACGGGCGCTGACGGTCGCCTCACCGTCATGGCCGGGCGTATCCCTACGCAATGCACACATCCTGGAAACGAGTGGGAAATGACCGTAAAATCAAGTGCTTGCCTGGGCGCCAAGAGCGTTCCTCCATCGTCATGGCCCGGCTTGTCCGGGCCACCTGTCGCGGCACAAGTGCTGGAATAGGTGGCCCGGACAAGCCGGGCCATGACGAAAGGGAAACGCAGCGGCGGACCGTTTCCGAGATGTGTGCATCCCGTAGGGCGTGCCCCGGCCATCCACCCCCCACCGTTGAAGCGCAGATGGCCGGGACCCGCCCGGCCGTGACGATGAGGAGACGACCTGGCTCCGCGCGCCCATCAGCGTCCCAGGTGCGGCTTCACGGTGTCACCCCCGCTTGCCCAGGTGCTCCAGCAGGGCAACCGCGCCGGGCAAAGCCTCCCGCCGCTCGCGCAGCAGCTTCTCGCCGCCGACGGCATAGACCGCCACGGCCGACAGCAGGTCGCGCAGCCGATCGGAAGCCGTGGCGTCGAACGGCAGCACGCAGCCGCCGGTGCGCCGCGCCAGGTCCCAGAACATCTCGGCGTCCCGGCGCGCCGCGGGATCGGCCGTGTCGTGCAGCACGATCAGCTTGGTGCCCCGTGCCGCCATGCTGTCGGCGATCTGGCGGCCCTGCGCCAGGCTCTCCTCGAACACGTCGCCGACATAGACGACCACCCGCACGCCCGGCGCCTTCACGCTGGCCGACAGGATCGGCAGCAGCCGTGTCAGCCCCGAGACGCAGGTGATCCCGGCGGCACGGTCGCGCAGCGTATTGGCGTTGCCGGTGAACGAGGTGAACGTGTGCACGCGCCCGCCGCCGTGCACCGCCAGCGCGACGTCCAGCTCGCCCGGCAGAGCCTTCACCAGCGCGTCCGTCACCCGGCGCGCGGCGGCCCAGGCCGGCTCTCGCGACGCGGTGGCGTCCACGGCGAAGACCAGGCGCGGGCGCGGCGGGGCGCCGGTGTCGGCCGGCGGCTCGGCGTGGGTCAGCTGTGCCAGCACGGCCGGGGCGGCGGAGGTGGCGGCGGCGATGACACCGCTCGCCATGGTCCGGAGCGTCGCCAGCAGGCCGCCGCCCTGTCCGCGGGGCGGCGGTACCGGCACCGGTGGCTGCGGCGGCGGCGCGTCATCGGGAACCAGGATGAAGTTCGGCTTGTCGGTCATGGCTGCCTCGGTGTGGACGCGCATTCCATGTCGGCTGCGTTCCGCCAGTCTGCAACCTCCGGGGCGTTTCCGCCACGGCTTCGACGAGGCAGGCTTCAGCCGGCGATGTCGGCCGCAAGGGACCGGTCATCCGTGCCGCGCCTGGCTGACGCGTCGTCCCTGTCCCGTGCGCGAAACCGCAGGCGCTGTCCGCCTGTACGACTTGTGATGCGACCCTCCGTCGCGGCCGGTAAACTGGAAGCTCGAGGCAACGGCATGACCCGCGTGCGTTGGATTGCAGCGTTTACTGTCATCATCAGCGGCCTGCTTTGCTGGGCGCCGGCGCAAGCGCAAGGCAGCGACGGCTTCGTTGGCGCGCGGGCCTGCGTGTCCTGCCACGCCGCCCAGGCGGAGCAATGGAAGACCTCGCATCATGCCCGCGCCATGCTCGACGCGACGCCGCCCAACGTGCTGGGTGATTTCTCGGCCGCGCCGTTCGTCAAGGACGGGATGGCGACGACGTTTTCCCGCGCCGGCGAGCGGTTCTCGGTGCGGACCGAAGGCCCCGATGGCCAGCCGCACGACTATGACCTGGCCTACACCTTCGGCATCGACCCGCTGCAGCAGTACCTGATCCGCCTGCCGGGCGGCCGCCTGCAGGCGTTCGGGCTGGCCTGGGACACGCGGCCGAAGGGGCAGGGCGGGCAGCGCTGGCTCGACCTGTATCCCGGCCAGACTCTGCACGCCGCCGATCGGCTGCACTGGACCGGGCGCGACCAGACCTGGAACTACCAGTGCGCCGCCTGCCACTCCACCAACCTGCGCAAGGGCTTCGACCTCGCCACCAACACCTATGCCACCACGTACACCGACATGGACGTGGCGTGCGAGGCGTGCCACGGGCCGGGCGCGCGGCACGTTGCCTGGGCGCGCGCGTACCGGACACCGGATACGTCTCCTGGCGACCACATGGGCCTGGCCAACTGGCTGCGGCCGACGGATTCCGGCCACTGGGAGATGAATTTGCAGACCGGCATCGCCCGCCGCACGGCGCCGCTGGCGTCAATCGAGCTCGATACCTGCGCGCTGTGCCATGCGCGGCGGAAGCCGTTGGTGCCGGCGCCGGTGGCAGGCGCGCCGCTGCTCGACAATGCGCAGCCGGCGCTGCTGGAGCCGGGGCTCTACTTCGCCGATGGCCAGATCGACGGCGAGGTGTTCGAGTACGGCTCCTTCGTCCAGAGCGCCATGCACCGCGCCGGCGTCACCTGCTCGGATTGCCACGAGCCGCATGGCCTGACGCTGCGGGCCGCGGGCAACGCGGTCTGCGCGCAGTGCCATATGCCGGCGCGCTTCGACACGGCGTCGCACCACCACCACGATCCGAACGGCGCTGGCGGGCGCTGCATCGCCTGCCACATGCCGACGCGGACCTACATGATCGTCCACGATCGGCATGACCACGGGCTGCGCGTGCCGCGGCCCGACGTTGCGGCGGCGGTGGGCGCGCCGGATGCCTGCACGCGCTGCCATGCCGAGCGCACGGCGGCCTGGGCGGCGCAGGCGATCGCCGGCTGGTACCCGGCCGGACGGCAGACCAGGCCGCATTTCGCCACCGCCCTGCAGGCCGGCCGCACCGGCGCCGCCGACGCCGGGCGCCTGCTGGACGCGCTGATCCGCGACACGCGGGAACCGCCGATGGCGCGGGCCACGGCGCTGGCGTTGTCGCACGACCAGGCCGAACCGATTGCGCCGGCCACGCTGCGGCAGGCGGCCATGGATGACAGCGCGCTGGTCCGCGCCGCGGCGCCTCGGGCGCTGCCGGCGATGCCGTCGCCCGCCATGGTGCAGGCGATCGCGCCGCTGCTGGACGACCGGATTCAAGGGGTGCGGGTGGAGACGGCGCGGGCGCTCGTCGGGCTGGATGCGCAACTGGCGCCGCGGCAGCGCGCATCCCTGGCCAGCGCCACGCAGGAACTCCTCGCCACCGAACTGACCGACGCCGATCGGCCGGAGACGCATTTGAATGTCGGGCTGCTGCGGGTGCGGGAGGGGCAGGCGACGGCGGCCGAGGATGCCTACCGGACGGCCCTGCGGCTCGATCCGCGCTTCGTGCCGGCGCTGGTGAATTGGGCGGATCTCGACCGCATGCGCGGCCAGGACGCCGCGGCCGAGGACAAGCTGCGCCAGGCTGTAACGATCGAGCCTGGCAACGCCGATGCCTGGCACGCGCTGGGGCTGGCGCTGGTGCGCCGACGCGCCATGCCGGAGGCGATGGCGGCGCTGCGCCGGGCGCACGAGCTTGCGCCGGACAATGCGCGCTATGCCTATGTGTATGCCGTCGGGCTGAACGGGGCAGGCGACCCGGCGCAGGCCCTGGCGGTGCTGGAGCAGGCACTCCGCCGGCATCCGGGCGACCGCGAGCTGCTGACGGCCGCCATCGCCATCGCCCGCGACAGCGGCGACATGCCGGCCGCGCTGCGCTATGCGCGGGCGCTGGCTGCCCTGGACCCGCAGGATGCCGCGCCGCGGCAGGTGATCGAGCAGTGGGAAAACGGGCGTGGCCCGTAGCGCGGGTGCTTGTCTGGCCGAGGACTGCGCGCGCGAGGCCGGGGCGCTCGGTGCGCCGGCATCGCATCCTTGGGGCGCATCCTGCCGTCATAAAGCTGTGGTCGCCGATGCGGCAGCAAGACAATCAAGAACGAAACCGCGTACTATGTTTTCGTGCCACGGCCGCATGATCCGGGAAGAGCGCCAAGCCTTTCCCGTCATGGTAGTGTCGATCCGGCCGAGCACCCGGGACTATCGGACGCTGATTGCTGGTGCGGTCCTTGTGGTGCTGCCGCTGCATCCATTGGTACATACCGGCGGCATCTCGATCCTGCTGGAGACGATATAGCCCGGCAAGCCGGTAATCGCCAGCGCCTCGTCCAGGGCGGGTGGGCTATGGCGATGATGGGGTTGCCTGCCGGCTGGTGCCAATGGGCGTTGCCGAGGTCTTCGGCTTGCTCGATAGGCAGCCGGCGGATCGCCGCGACTCGAGATCCCATCCAAGCCGCCGACGACTGAAACCATTGATGATGACGAGAAGCCGGACGCGCCTAAACGAACATCGCGGGCGCTACCATCCGGATCCTGGTGCTTGCTGGATCGCCGTAAAGCGAAATCGGGCGGCTTTGTGCATTAGCGCTATCGATTCCGTATATGGAACCGTATCATGGTTAGAACGATACCATGAGGTCTTACTCTAAAATGATAGCCGCCACTCCTTATTCGATCAGCCAGCGCGAGTCGATCTATCTTGATTTCGTCCGCGCTCTGGCGGCATTTTTCGTTGTCCTGGACCATGCGCCGACGTTGTTCGACCTGCCCGGCATCCCGCGCTGGGGCCACCAGGCGGTTATAGTGTTCTTCGTCCTGTCCGGTTATGTGATCAGCAACGTCGCCGATACGCGAGAAACGAACGCCCGCAGCTTTCTGATCGCCCGGCTCGCACGCTTGTGGTCCGTGCTTGTGCCTGCGATGGCACTCACGGTTGCATGCGATGTCGTGGGACGTAGCCTCGGGCACAATCCCTGGGCGTATGCCGAAGCACCGATCGATTGGCCGTTGATCCGCGTGGGCGCGATCGTCACATTCCTGTCGGAATCCTGGTTGAGTATCCAGCCGCTCTCGAATGGCGTGGTTTGGTCACTCTGCGCCGAATTCTGGTACTATATATTGTTTGCGGCCTGGACGTTCGTTCCCCCAGGACGGGCACGTAAAGTGGCACTTTCCATCGGCGTGCTTTTGGCCGGACACAAGGCGCTGCTGTTGAGTCCCATCTGGTTGATGGGGGTAGGGCTGCAAAGGTCCGCCAAGCTTCGACAGTTTGGTGGCAAAATCGGCGTGGTGTTCTGGGGAGCCGGATTCCTGCTCGTCGCTTGGGTGCTGGCGACCCATCTCTACGATCCGGCTATCGCCTTGATGCGGCATCTGGTCAGCCCATGGATCATGACCCAGTTGGCACAGGCTCGGGTCTTCTGGTTGGACTGGATGCTTGGGCTGGCCGTCGCACTTCATCTGCTGGGTGCGCGCAGCATATGTAACCGGATTCCGCTTGAGCGCATCGCTGCACCGATCCACTGGTGTGCAAGTATCAGCTTCGCGGCCTATTTGTTCCACATGCCGCTGTTGCACTTTTTTGCTGCCTTTCTGCCGAAGGATGCTGGCACCCTGGCAATTGGCCTGACCTTCCTGGTCATCGCGCTGCTTGGCGGGCCCGTGGAGAAATCCAAGCGCTGGTGGCGGTGGATGCTCGGATGGATCGCCGACCGGCTCCAAAGCGTCGCCTCCGGATTGGTTCTGGCAACGCGTCCGAATGTCGGCGGGCGATAGCCTCGGTCGGATTGACGCGGGGCAATGGCAAACCGCAGGCGGATTGAGACAGTCTCTCGGGTCGAGGTCTTTCGTCTTACTGTGTCATTTTCTCATTCACTGCCCGAGGCTGCTGCCGCAGGCAGCACGGACACCTGGGCAGTGCGGCAACTACAGCAGACCGCAGGTTGGTTGAGACACGGCGACGGCGCACCTCACGCGTCATGGCCCGGCTTGTCCGGGCCACCTATTCCAGCACGTGTGCCGCGACAGGTGGCCCGGACAAGCCGGGCCATGAC
>NZ_NHRY01000205.1 GCF_002937115.1 Rhodopila globiformis
CCTCCCCCCCTCCTCTTCCGGGACCAGCGCTTCGTCGTGCTCGACAAGCCGGCGGGGCTGCCGGTGCATCCGGGGCCTTCCGGCGGGCGCAGCGTCGAGGACTGGTTCCCTGCCCTGTCCCGCCGCCGCGACGGTCCCTGGCTGGCGCACCGGCTCGATGCCGACACCGCCGGCTGCCTGGTCGTCGCCCTGCGCAAAGCGGCGCTGCTGGCGGCGCAGGCGCTGTTCGCCGCGGGGACGGCGCGCAAAACGTACTGGGCGGTGGTGCGCGGGGACGTTGCCGGCGACAGCGCCACCGTGGCGGCGCCGTTGCGGCGGGTCAGCGATCGCGGCGGGTGGCGGATGGTGGTCGATCCGGGTGGCCAGCAGGCCGTGACGGACTGGCAGGTGCTGGGCCGCGGCGACGGCCTGACCTGGCTGGAACTGCGGCCGAAGACCGGGCGCACGCACCAGATCCGCGTGCATTGCGCCTCCCTCGGCCACCCGATCCTGGGAGACGCGCAGTACGGCAGCCCGGGCGGCAGGCTGCACCTGCTGGCGCGGTCGATCCACCTGCCGCTGGATCCGCCGGTCGATGCCACCGCGGAACCGCCGCCGCACATGCGCGCGGCACTGGCGCGCTGCGGGTTCGGTCCAGCCGGCGGCACCGCGGCGCCTCCCCGCTCACTCCTGGCCCAGCCGGGCGGCTGAGGAACCGGCGGCCGGACCTGCGGCCTGGCCAGCTTGTCCGCAGGCGGCGCGGCCAGCGATCCGCCCGCCGATCGGCCCGATGGGAGACGGCGGATACAACGTCTGCGTCAATCGCATGGAGCGTGTTGCCGGCACGGCACCGCGACTTCCGGCAAGCTGTAACGTTGTTCTCCGCCAGCCATCCCGCGGATCGGGTCAGCGCACCGCTGTTGTGTACCGGGAGTAACGATCGTCCGGCGGATGCCGACGGCGCCCCGATTATCATTGGCAAGGCTTCCGGCTCATCTAACGGAGATTTCATATGACAACAACCGGACGTCCCACCTACCAAGCGAGTATTGGGGCAGCACAAGTATTTTACGGCGGTGCCGATCAGCATCGGCTCCGCCTGGCTGGTCCGTCTTATAAGACGGCATTGTAGCGCCCGATTGCCATCGAACGCCGACATGCCACAGCGATGATCTGCCCGGCTTATCTCCAACGCGGGACAGAAACCACTCGTTGCCAACGATAAGGTTGTCGCAACCGCGCGAGAGCGGGCCGGCGTGCGTCGAAGGCAAAGCTGCGACCCGAAGGGAGGAACAATCATGGATGAAGCGAAGCTCCATCAATTCGTCGGCCAGATGCTCAGCGACCTGGGCGGGGCAATGAGCGTGTCGCTGGTGCGCATCGGCGATCGCCTCGGCCTTTACAAGGCGCTGCATGCCAACGGGCCGATGACATCCGGCGAGCTGGCAGCCAGGACCGATACCGCCGAGCGCTATGTGCGCGAGTGGCTGGCGCACCAGGCCGCATCCGGTTACATTTCCTACGACAGCGCCAGCGGCCGGTTCAGCCTGCCGCCCGAACAGGCCATGGTCTTTGCCGAGCCTGACAGCCCGGTTTACATGCAGGGCGCCTTCGACGTCGCGGCGGTCATGATGGAAACCCACGCGCTGGTCGAGCCGGCGTTCCGCACCGGCCAGGGCGTGGGCTGGGGCCAGCAGCCGCAATGCCTGTTCTGCGCCGTCGGGCGCTTCTTCCGGCCAGGCTACCTCAACAATCTTGTCAGCTCGTGGCTGCCGGCGCTGGACGGTGTCGTTGCGAAGCTGGAGCGGGGCGCGACGGTGGCCGATGTCGGCTGCGGCGAGGGATTCTCGACGGTCATCATGGCCCGGGCGTTCCCGAATTCGACCTTCGTTGGTTACGACTTCTTTCCGGATTCGGTCGAACGGGCCCGGCGCCACGCCGAGGAGCACGGCGTAACCGCCAACACACGGTTCGAAGTCGCCATGGCCAGCGAATTTCCCGGCAGCAACCTGGATCTGGTGACCTGCTTCGATTGCCTGCACGACATGGGCGATCCCACCGGCGTGGCGCGGCATGTGCGCCAGGCGCTGAAGCCCGACGGAACCTGGATGGTCGTCGAGCCGGCCGCGGCCGATCGGCTGGAGGACAACCTCAATCCGGTCGGGCGCCTGTATTACGCGGGCTCGACGATGATCTGCGTGCCGACCTCGCTGGCTCAGCCGGTTGGCGCGGCGCTCGGGGCGCAGGCCGGGTTCGAGAAGCTGCGGTCGGTCATCGGCGAGGGTGGGTTCGGGCGCGTGCGCAAGGCGACCGAAACGCACTTCAACATGATCCTGGAGGCACGGCCGTAGGGCGCTTGCCGCCGCCGCTGGATGACTGTCGCGGTATGTGCCGAACTGGCCCGGAACCTGCCGTGGCGGGGTGGCTGTTTCCAGCTACGGATACTCCCGCTGCTACGGCGCCCGGAACGCGATCTGCTGCGCCCCCTGCCACAGCACCATCCGGCCCAGCGGCAGCAGATTCTCCGTCCCTTCCACCATCGTCAGGAAATGGTTCCCCGCAAGCTGTCCCATCTTGCCGGCGAACCGCGCCCTGAAAGTGAATGGTCACGCAACGATCTCGATCAGGCTCGTGACCGTCCCTCAGACCCGAAATGCGCTGGCGTCGAAGCCGAACGGCACGTTGCCCGTCGGCCTGATCATGTGGTACGGCGCCCGCGGCAGGAACTGGCCGCTGCCGGGCTCGGCCTGGACCTTGCCGTCGCGCATCACCACGGCGCCGCGGCGCAGCGTGGCGACCGGCCAGCCGGTGACTTCCAGCCCCTCGTACGGCGTGTAGTCGATGATGTGCTGCATCAGGCCGTTGTCGATGACGACCTGCTTCCCCGGGTCCCACAGCACGATGTCCGCGTCCGTTCCGGGGGCGATCGTGCCCTTGCGCGGATACAGGCCGAACAGCTTCGCCGGGTTCGTCGCCGTCAGCCGCACGAAAGTGCAGGCGTCGATGCGGCCCTTCGTGACGCCCTCGCTGAACAGGATCGGCAGGCGCGACGCCAGGCCCGGCACGCCGTTGGGGATGTCGCGGAACGGCGCGCCGGTGCCGTGCACCCGCTTGCCCACCGGACTCTCGTAGCTCCAGCCACTGTGATCGGAGGAAACGATATCCAGCACGTTGTCGCGCACCATCCGCCACAGCCCCTCGCTGGCGGCGGCATCGCGCGGTGCCGGGCTGCACATGAATTTCGCGCCCTCGAAGCCGGGGCGGTCCATGTGGTCCGCTGACAGAACAAAATACTGCGGGCAGGTCTCGCCCCACACCTTCAGGCCGCGCGCCTTCGCCCGCGCGATTTCCTCCGCCACCTCCGGGCACGACACGTGGAACACCTGGATCGGCTGGTCGACCATTTCCGCCAGCGCAATGGCGCGGTGGGTCGCCTCCCGCTCCACCACGCTCGGGCGCGACCAGGCATGGTATTTCGGCGCGGCCCTGCCGTCGGCCAGCAGCGCGGCGGTACGCCAGTTGATCGCCTCGTAGTTCTCGCAATGCACCGTCACCAGTGCCCCGGTGCGCCGCGCCGCCGCCAGCACGCGCAGGAACTGGCGGTCATCCAGGTGCACCGGATCATAGGTCAGGAACACCTTCAGGCTGCGCACGCCGGAGGCAACGACCTGCGGCACCTCCTCGAAAATCACCGTGTCGGTTGCATCGGCAATGATCTGGTGGAACCCGTAGTCCACCATCGCTTTCGCAGCGCGGCGGTGGTACTCAGCCAGCGGCGCCAGGATGCCGCCGCCCTTGAACTGGGTGGAAAAGGTGATCACGCTGGTGGTGCCGCCGGCCAGGGCCGAGGCGCTGCCGGTGGTCCAGGTTTCCTCGTCCGCGCCACCACCTTTCCGCAACTGCTCGATATGACAGTGCGAATCGACGCCACCAGGCATCACCAGCAGCCCGTCCGCCTCGATCGTCCGGGCGCCGCGCAGCCCGAGGCCGATGGCGGCGATGCGATCGCCTTGGACGCCGACATCGGCGCGAAACGTATCCGCTGGCGTAACCACTGTGCCGCCGGCGATCACCAGGTCATAATCGGCCATCGTGCGTGCCTCCCTGTTCCGCGTGCTTTGCCGCAGTGTGTCGCCGGATCAGCCCGGGGATGTCCAGTCCCGCGATCGTGCCGCAGTTCGATGACACTGCCGCGGCCGGCCATGGTCATCGCATCGATCACCACGTTTCGTGCAATCTGTTGTTGCGAACCATTCGCAATCTGGGTTAGCATAGATCTTGCGTGACCTGGTGAAGGGCCCATCGTGTATATCTGCATCTGCAATGCGCTGACTGACAAGAAAGTCGAACAGGCGGTCGAGGCGGTGAACAGCCAACGCCCGCGAGACGTTTATGCGGCGTGCGACTGCCGGGCCCAGTGCGGCCGCTGCGTCAAGACGATCCTGCAAATGCTGCGCGACCATACGTTGCAGATCGAGGGCAAGCTTCAGGGTGCTGACTGATCCTCCTGGTTCGTGTAGGCTGGACGGAGGAACGGGTCCAACCAGGAGGCAGGGCATATGTTGCGGGACCAAAAGGTCATCGAGCACCTGAACACCCAGCTGACCAATGAGCTTACCGCGATCAACCAGTATTTCCTGCACGCCCGCACCCTGGAGCACTGGGGCGTCGCGAAGCTCGGCAAGCAGGAATACGAGGAATCGATCGACGAGATGAAGCACGCGGATTCGCTGATCCAGCGCATCCTGTTCCTCGATGGCCTGCCCAACGTGCAGCGGCTGGACCAGATCGCCATTGGCCAGACGGTCGAGGAGATCCTGCAGGCCGATCTGCGACTGGAGGAAAAGGCGCTGGGGGACCTGCGGGAGGCGATCGCTTATTGCGAAAGCGTGCGGGATTTCGTTTCCCGCGATCTGTTCCTGCACATTCTCGACAGCGAGGAAGCCCACATCGATTTCCTCGAACGCCAGTTCGACCTCATCAAGCAGATCGGCATTGAACGCTACATCCTGCTGAACGCCGCCTCGGCGCCCGAGCAGCCGCCCGGGGACTGAGACAAGCCGGCCATGACGAGAGAGCAACGACCAGTCTCAACGCTGGTTGGTACGAGCAGCCGCCGTCACCCGATCAGGCTGACATGCGCCGCGACCACCCGCCATCCGTCCGGCGTCCGCACCCAGGTCTGCATCTGCCGTCCCGTCTTTCCTGGTGCGGAATCACGGTGGAACAGCGTGGACGCAGTGGCAAAGTCCCGCCCGAACGTCGTGATCACCGTTCGCGAAATCGTCCGCGCCAGCCCGGCGGGTGAACGCGCGGCGCGGAAAACGCCGATCTCGTCGTAGCCATACAGGTTTTCGGCGATACCGTAACGGACGGTCAGGTCGCTGGGCCAGAACAGGCGCTGCAGCGTATCGATATCGTTGCTGACCAGCGCCGCCTCGTAGATCGCGAAGGCGGCCTCGACCTCGGCCTTGACGTCCGGCAGGTTGATCTCCACGGCTCAGCCCGCCACCCGGGCGACGCCGCCGGCTTCCAGGGCGCGGGCGATGCGCAGGGCGATGTCCTCCCGCCACGGTGCGGCGATGACCTGCACGCCGATGGGCAGGCCGGCGGCGGTGGGCAGCGGTACAGCAACGACCGGCAGGCCGATGAAGGAAATCGGCTGGGTGTAGACGCCGATATTCGGCCGCAGCGGCATCTCCCCCCCGTCCAGCACGAACGTCTTCTGCCCGATCAGCGGCGCGACGCAGGGCGTGGCGGGCGCCAGGATGGCATCGACGCGGTCGAACAGGCGCAGCACCTGTTCGCGGTAAGCACGGCGGAATTTCTGCGCCTGCGTCACCGCGGCGGCCGGTACCAGCGCGCCGGCGATCAGGCGGTCGCGGACGTCGGGATCGAAATCATCCGGCCGGGCGCGCAGCCGGTGCAGGTGCAGCGCGGCGCCTTCCGTCGTGGTGATGACATAGGCAGCACTGCGTGCACGCTGCGCATCCGGAATGGTGACCGTACCCGCGCCCAGCGCCGCGGCCACCGTGTCCAGCGCCGCCAGCGCCTCGGGCGACGCGCCGGCGCGGAAATACCCGTCCGCCGCAGCGATGCGCAAGCCAGCGATACCGCTGTCCAGCACCGGGACAACCGGCTCGACCGGGCGTTCGGCGCACACTGGGTCGTCCGGATCGTGCCCCTGCATCGCGTCATACGCCACCGCCAGGTCCGCCACGCTCCGCGCCAGCGGGCCGAGGTGATCCAGACTCGAAACGAACGGAAAACTCCCAGCCCGCGTCAGTCGCCCGAAGGTCGGCTTCAGCCCGAACACGCCGCAGAACGATGCCGGCACCCGGATCGAGCCGTTGGTGTCCGACCCCAGCGCCAGCGGCACCAATGCGCCGCCCACCGCGGCGCCCGAGCCGCCCGAGGAGCCGCCAGTCATCCGCGCCGGATCGTGCGGATTGCGCGACGGCCCGTCGTGCGCATTCTCGCCGGTGAAATCATAGGCGTATTCGCCCATGTTCAGCGCACCCACCAGGATCGCACCCGCCGTCTCCAGCCGCCGCACCAGCGGCGCGTCGAACGCGGCCGGGGGATGGTTGCGATTGATTTTCGAACCTGCCAGCGTCGGAATGCCGGCGACATCGATCAGGTTCTTCACCGCGAACGGCACCCCGACCAGCGGCCCCGGCGGCGTGCCGGCGGCGATCGCCGCATCCAGCCTCGCCGCTTTCGCCCGCGCCCGGTCCGCCGTGATGGTGGTGAAGGCGTTCAGGACCGGGTTCAGCCGCTCGATCCGCGCCAGGCAATCGGCGATCACCGCGGTAGCGCCGACCTGCCGCACGGCGGCGGCGATCTGCGTGGCGGTCATGCCCGGAACACCGGCGCGGGGTCCAGGCCATCGGGTATGTCGGCATCCAGCACCGCGCGGGCATGGCCGAGCGAAATCGCCAGGTGCATCCGCACCGCTTGCCGCCATTCCTCTCGCATCGGGATGCCGAGCGCCGTGGTGCCGGCATCGATCAGCGCGTCCAGGGTTGTTTCGTCTGTCATGATCCCTCCGCTTGCGTGCCCAGCCAGGCGCGCCAGCCGCCGAACCGGGTGACGTCTGGCGCGTCCGCCACGCCCGCCGACTCTGCCAGGAAGCCGAGGCACGGGCCATCCGCCAGCGCCACCGTCCCGAAGCCCAGCGGCGGCGGCACCTGCGCCAGCAGCGTGCCGATGGCGGCGGTGGGCAGCGCCCAGACCTCACCGGCAACGGCGCCTCCGCCCGATGCGCGCAGCAGGCCCGGCCGGTTGCCCAGGGCGAACAGCCGGTAGGCCGGCTCGGTCGTCGCCTGCCGCAGGAAGCGGCCGCCGAGGCCGGTGACCTGGCCGTTCAACGGCAGCCCGGACATGTGCGCGCCGATGCAGAACAGCGCCGTCTCGTCAGCCGCCAGGGTATCCGGCGGCGGCGGCGGCGGCAGGGGGTGGCCGGTGGCGCCGACGGTGGCGGCGAAGCGGCGGTGCAGCGCGTCGGCCAGCGGGGCAAGACGGCCTTCGGACCACGCCGGACCCAGCAACATGCCGCCCACCGGCGTGCCGTCCGGCGCGAAGCCGATGGGCACGGCGTAGCCCGCCATGTCACAGAGATTGGCGAAGTTTGTGAAGGTACCCAGGCGGCGGTTGGGACCAAGCGGGTCCGCAACGACCTCGGCCAGCGAGGGGCAGAAAGGCGCCGTGGGCAGCAGCAGCGCGTCGTGCCGCGCGAACAGGTGCTCGGCTTCGCGGCGGGCCTGGCGCAACGTGTGGAAGGCGTCGAACGCATCGACGGTGCGGCGATCCAGGCCGCTTTCCAGAATGGTCCGCGTCGTGGGATGGAGAACGTCCGGCCGGCGGCCGAGCACGTCGCGCAGGGCAGCCGTGCGCTCCGCCACCCAGGGACCTTCGTAGAGCAGGCGCGCGCTCTCCAGGAACAGGCTGATGTCGATGGGCGCGGCGTTCAGGAAACCGCAGGCCTGCCGGTAGGCGGCCGCCACCGCCGGCTCGCACAGGGGCGCCACGTCCGCCATCGCGACACGCGGCGCCGGTAGCGCCGCACTGCGCCGCAGATGGGGGTATGGCGGGCGGCGGGCGTACGGATCCTGCCCATCGAACCCGGCGATGACGCGCTGCACCGCCAGTGCCTCGTCCACCGAACGGGCGAACACCGAGATGGTATCCACCGAGCGGCACGCGGGTACCAACCCGGTCGCCGATATACTGCCGACCGTCGGCTTCAGCCCGACGATGCCGCCAAACGCCGCCGGCACGCGGCCCGATCCTGCGGTGTCGGTGCCCAGCGCAAATCGCACGATACCGGCCGCCACGGCGCAGGCGGAGCCGGAGGACGACCCGCCCGGCACCAACTCCGGATCGAACACGTTGCGCGGCACGCCATAGGGGCTGCGCGTGCCGACCAGTCCGGTGGCGAACTGATCCAGGTTGGTCTTGCCGATGAACAGCGCGCCGGCTTCCAGCAGCCGCCGTACCGCGGGCGCATCGACGGCGGGCGTGTAGGCATAGCCGGGGCAACCGGCAGTGGTCGGGACGCCGGCCACGTCGATGTTGTCCTTCACCACGAACGGAATGCCCCAGAGCGGGCGGCCGCGCGGCCCCTCGGCTTCCAGGGTGCGCGCACGGTCGAGGATCGCCGCATCCGGCTGCCGGTGGATCCAGATCGCCGCATCGGCGTGGGCGGCGTCGGCGGCGAGGGCCGCCTCGGCATGCTGCATCGGGGTCATGGGTCTCCTGTCGAAGGCGATCGGGTCCGTTCGAGGCTGTTACGGTCCTCGGCCGGGCGGCCTGGACGCCATGCAGGAATCAGGCCGTTCGCCGGCACGGGAACGCCAATCTACAGGCGCCAGGAGCGGTCGCGCGGGCCGCGCAGCCGCTGCCACACCCATGTCGGTACCGAAGCGATCGGCCAGCTGCCAAGGACCATCAGGCCGCCGAGAATCTGCGGCCCTTCCCGCTGCGCGGCCACGAGGAGAAAGATGCCGAAGCCGGCCAGCGCGGTCAGCATCAGGCCGCGTCCGAACCAATGGCCGCTGAGCCACAGCCACAGCAGCGCCAGGATCAGCAGTGCCCAAAGAAGCTTCATCTCACCCTCCAAGCGGGATTGCCCCGTGCAGTTTCCGATGCGCTACGGGAACTGACAATCGCAAATCTTCGCCGGGTGGGGCAGCGGCTATCCGCGCACGCCCTCCATTTCCTCGCTCCATGGCACCGCGCCCGCGCCGGTCGGGCGATCGACGTCGGCGGGGGAGAAGCGGGCGGCGGACCAGCCGGCCATTTCCTCGTAGGTGCGGTATTTCTCCAGGATCGCCGCCTGCGCTGCCTCCATCAGCCGCTTCGAGTCCTCCGGCCGGCTTTGCGCCAGCGACTTGTAGCGCATTTCGTTCCAGGCATAATCCTGGAAGCTGACCGTCGGCCGCGGGCTGTCGAGCATGAACGGATTGGCGCCGACACTGCGCAGCGCCGGATTGTAGCGGAACAGCGGCCAGTAGCCGCTGGCCACCGCCAGGTCCTGCTGCTTCATGCCGTGCTGCATGTCGATGCCGTGGGCGATGCAGTGGGAGTAGGCGACGATCAGCGACGGCCCGGAATAGGCCTCGGCTTCCCGGAACGCCTGGAGGGTCTGCTGCGGATTGGCCCCCATCGCCACCTGCGCGACATAGACGTTGCCATAGGCGATCGCCTGCAGCGGCAGGTCCTTGCGCGCCACCCGCTTGCCCGCGGCGGCGAACTTCGCCACCGCGCCGAGGGGCGTCGCCTTCGACGCCTGCCCGCCGGTGTTGGAATAGACTTCCGTGTCCATCACCAGCACGTTCACGTCGCGCGAGCTTGCCAGCACGTGGTCCAGCCCGCCATAGCCGATGTCGTACGCCCAGCCATCGCCGCCGACGATCCAGACGCTGCGGCGGACCAGATGATCCGCGACCGACAGCAGGTCCTTCGCTCCCGGCAGGTCGCCGAGCGCATGCAGGCGTTCCTTCAGGATCGCCACGCGCTGGCGCTGGGCGCGGATGTCGGATTCCCGCACCTGCGGCGCGTCCAGGATGGCTTCGACGAAATCGAGGCCGATCTCGGTTTGCAGTTTCGCGAGCAACGACTCCGCCAGGTCCAAATGCTGATCGGCGGCCAGGCGGAAGCCCAGGCCGAACTCGGCGTTGTCCTCGAACAGCGAATTCGACCAGGCCGGTCCGCGGCCTTCCCGGTTCTTCGACCACGGCGTCACCGGCAGGTTGCCGCCATAGATCGAGGAGCATCCCGTTGCGTTGGCGATCTGCGCCCGGTCGCCGAACAACTGCGACAGCAGCTTCAGGTACGGCGTCTCGCCACACCCGGCACAGGCGCCGGAGAAGGTGAACAGCGGCTCCAGGAACTGCACGCCGCGGACGTTGGCGAAATCGACGCGGCTGCGGTCGTTCACCGGCAGCGTGGCGGCGAAATCGAGGTTGGTGCGGGCGTCCTCCATCAGCCCCGGCTTCGGCGCCATGGCCAGCGACTTCGCCGGCTCGGTCGGGCAGGCTTCGACGCACAGGGAGCAGCCGGTGCAGTCCTCCAGCGAGAACGACAGCGTGAACCGGACATCGGGGAACCCGCGGACGTTGATTGGCGCCGATTGGAAAGCTGTGGGCGCAGACTGGAGCTTGTCAGCACCGAAGTAGCGGGCCTGGATCACGCCGTGCGGGCAGACGAAGCTGCACTGGCCGCACTGCACGCAGGTCTCCTGGTTCCAGGTTGGCACGGCTTCCGCAACGTTCCGCTTCTCCCACATCGCAGTGTCGGACGGCCAGGTGCCGTCCACCGGCAGGGCGCTGACCGGGATCTCGTCGCCGCGGCCTTCCAGCATCATGGCGGTGACACGGCGGACGAAATCCGGCGCGGTGGCGGGAACCGGCGGTACGCGCTCGAAACGGCTGGTGGGTTCGGCCGGGATCGCCACCGGGAACAGGCGATCGAGCGTTCCGTCCACCGCCTGGAAGTTCTTCCGCACCACGTCCTCGCCGCGGCGGCCGTAGGTCTTACGGATTGAATATTTGATCTGCTCGATCGCGCGGTCGCGCGGCAGCACGCCGGACAGGGCGAAGAAGCAGGTCTGCAGCACAGTGTTGGTGCGTCCGCGCAACCCGACGTCCTGCGCCACTTTCGAAGCGTCGATGACGTAGAGTTTGAGCTTGTCCCTGATGATCCGCGCCTGCATCGCGCGCGGCAGTCTGTTCCAGATTTCGTCCGGTCCATACGGCGCGTTCAGCAGCACCGTCGCGCCGGGGGCGGCGAGACGCAGCACGTCGTGCCGCTCGATGAAGTGGAACTGGTGGACACCAACGAAACTGGCCTGCTGGATCAGGAACGGCGCCCGTATCGGCTGCGATCCGAACCGCAAATGCGAGATCGTCTGCGCGCCGGACTTGTGCGAGTCGTAAACGAAATAGCCCTGCGCATGCAGGCCGGCATCCTCGGCGATAATCTTGACGGTGTTCTTGTTGGCGCCGACGGTGCCATCCGCGCCGAGGCCGTAGAACACGGCGCAGACCAGGCCAGGCGGATCGGCCGGGAAAGCGGGGTCGGGCGCCAGGCTGGTGTGGCCGACGTCGTCGTCGATCCCCAGCGTGAAGCGGGCACGCGGCGCCGGCTTCATCAGTTCGTCAAACACAGCCTTCGCCAGGGCCGGGGAAAAATCCTTCGACGACAGGCCGTACCGCCCACCCACGACCCGCGGCATGGTGGCGCGGTGACCGAGGGCGACCGCCTCGGCCAGCGTGGCGACGACATCGAGGTACATCGGTTCGGCCGGCGCGCCCGGCTCTTTCGTTTGCTCCAGCACGGCGATTTTCCGCACGCTGTCCGGCAGCGCCGCCAGCAGCGCGGCAGCGTCGAACGGCCGGAACAGGCGCACGTGCAGCACGCCGACTTTCTCGCCCGTCGCCTGCAACGCTTCGGCGGCGATGCGCGCGGTTTCGACGCCGGTGCCCATCGCGATCACCACGCGATCGGCGTCCGCGGCGCCGAACCAGTCGAACAGGTGATAGTGCCGCCCGGTCAGCGCGGCGAATTTGTCCATCTGCTTCTGCGCAATGCCGGGCACGGCGGCGTAAAACGGATTCACCGTCTCGCGCGCCTGGAAGAACGTGTCGGGGTTGTGCGCGGTGCCGCGGATGAACGGGTGCTCGGGATCCAGCGCCCGCTCCCGGTGCGCCCGCACCAGGCTATCGTCCATCATGCCGCGGATCTGCTCGTCCGACAGCAGGTCGAGCGTGTTCAGTTCGTGCGAGGTGCGGAAGCCGTCGAAGAAATGCAGCACCGGCACGCGCGATTCCAGCGTCACCGCCTGGGCGATCAGCGCCATGTCGTGCGCTTCCTGCACCGACGACGAACACAGCATGGCGAAGCCGGTGGACCGCACCGCCATGACATCGGAATGATCGCCGAAGATCGACAGCGCCTGCGTTGCCACGGCGCGGGCGGCGACGTGGAACACCGTGGGGGTCAGTTCGCCGGCGATCTTGAACATGTTGGGGATCATCAGCAGCAGGCCCTGCGACGCGGTGAACGTCGTGGTCAGCGCGCCGGATTGCAGCGCACCGTGCACCGCGCCAGCGGCGCCGCCTTCGCTCTGCATCTGCTGGATCGCCGGGATCTGGCCCCAGATGTTCTTTATTTCGGCCGAGGCCCATTCATCCGCAAGTTCCGCCATCGTCGAGGACGGCGTGATGGGGTAGATCGCGCAGACCTCGTTGACCCGGTAGGCGACATGCGCGACGGCGGTGTTGCCGTCCATCGTTGCGCGTGTGGCGGTCATCGCGGTGATCCTTCGCTGGCTGTATCGGCAACCATCTGGATGGCGTGGCAGGGGCATTGCTCGAAGCAGGTGGCGCAGCCGGTGCACAGCGCGTCGTTCAGCCGGTAGCCGTTGCCGGGGCCGAGCTTGACGATCGCCTGTTCCGGGCAGGCGGCGAAGCAGTTGTCGCATTCGAAACAGACGCCGCAGCTCAGGCAGCGCTGCGCCTCGTGCCGCGCGGCCGGCTGGTCAAGGCCGGCCAGCACTTCCCCGAAGCCGGCCAGGCGGTCCTCGTCCGGCAGGCGCTGTTGCGCGGCCGGATCAACGTCGCTGAACACCGGCAAATGGAGCATGGCGAACTTCACCACCTTGGGCTGCGGCGGCGGCTTGTAGGCGCCCCCGCGCAGCCAGGCGTCGATGTTGCGGGCGGCGAGCTTGCCGTGGCCGGTGGCGATGGTGACGGTGCGCTCGCTGGGCACCATGTCGCCGCCGGCGAACAGGCCGGGATGGCCGGTCATCATGTTGGCATTGACGCTGACGGTGCCGTCGGGTTTGGCCTCGACGCCATCGATGTCGTGCAGGAACGAACTGTCGGTCTGCTGCCCCAGCGCCAGCACGACGCTGTCGGCTTCCAGCGATTCGAATTCGCCGGTCGGGTGCGGGCGGCCCTTCTCGTCCAGTTCCATCCGCTCGACGGTCAGCGACGGGCCGACGACTTCGCGGATGCTGGTCAGCCAGCGGAATGTGACGCCTTCCTCCTGCGCTTCGTCGGCTTCGAAGGCGTGGGCGGGCATGTGGGCGCGGTCGCGGCGGTAGATGATCAAAGCCTGTTCGGCGCCGAGGCGGCGGGCGGTGCGGGCGGCGTCCATCGCCGTGTTGCCGCCGCCATAGATGACGACGCGGCGGCCAAGGCTGGGCCGCCCGCCGGTGCCCGCGTCGCGCAGCACCGAAACGGCATCCAGCACCCGTGCCGCATCGCGCGCCGGGACATCGGCATGCTGCGCGACATGGGCGCCGATGGCGACGAACACGGCGTCGAACCGGCCCTCGGCTCGTTCCGATTTCACATCTATAACCCGGTGGTCCAGCACGATGCGGACGCCGTAGCGCTCCAGCCGGGCGACCTCGGCGGCGAGCGCGGCGCGCGGCAGGCGATAGGCCGGGATGCCGAACTGCATCATGCCGCCGGCAGCCGGCCCGGCCTCGTGGATTTCCACCTGGTGGCCGAGACGGGTCAGGTGATACGCCGCCGACAGGCCGGAGGGCCCGGCGCCAACGATCAGCACGCGCTTGCCGGATGGCGGCGCGGGCGGGGGATAGTCCCAGCCCTGCTCGTTGGCGAGGTCGCCGAGGAAGCGCTCGACGGCGTGGATCGTCACCGGCGCATCCATTTCGCCGCGGTTGCAGTTCGTTTCGCACGGATGGTAGCAGACCCGCCCGTGCGTCGCCGGCAGCGGATTGTCGGCGACCAGGGTTTCCCAGGCCTTGCGGAAATCCCCGGCCTGGGCGCAGGCGAGCCAGCCCTGGATATTCTCCCCGGCGGGGCAGGCGTTGTTGCAGGGCGGGCGCAGGTCGGACCACACCGGATGACGGGTACGGAACGGTCCGGTGCCGTGCTCGAGAGTCAGATCGACAATCGGCGTGAGATCGCGCGCAGCCATAGGGACGAGCCTCCCGGTTCAACGAACCGAGAGAAGCACAAAATGGTGGAGTTGTGCCATGACATTGATCAACGCTGGCGGGGGGCAGCGGCCGTCAGTATTCGACCTTGTCCGGCTTGCGCAGCCACTCGTCGAACACCGCCTTGCCTTCCACGCGCAGCAGCGGCTGCGCCGGGATGGCGCGCTGCGCCGGCGGCAAGGGGATTTCGCAATACAGCTGGTCATCGCGGAAGCCGACGCGGGCGGCGTCGTGACGGTCGTTGGCGTAATAAATCCGGCTGATCCGGGCCCAGTAGATGGCGCCGAGGCACATCGGGCAGGGTTCGCAGTTGGTGTAGATTTCGCAACCGCTCAGGTCGAACGTCTGCAACGCCTGGCAGGCGCGACGCATGGCGGTGATCTCGGCATGCGCGGTCGGGTCGTTGGTGGAGGTGACCTCGTTGGCGCCTTCGGCGATCACCTTGCCATCCTTGACGATGACGGCGCCGAACGGGCCGCCGCGATTGGACCGCATCATCTGCATCGACAGCGCGATCGCCCGCCGCATGTGGTGTTCGTTGGACATTGCCGTTTCACTGCCATGACAGGCGGACAGACACAACTGCCACAGCCTCGTGCGGCAGGGTCAGGCCAGCACCAGCGCCGCCGGGGGTAAGGGACATATCGGCGGCTCAAACCGCCCGATTTGCGGCCGATTGCTGATTTCGTAGGCAGGCCGGTGCCGCCACGCCGTGCTTTCAGCCACGCGGGCATGGCATGACGCTTGCTACCTGCGTCGTCAATAGCGCTGCGCAACGGAATTCAATTGCGGAGGGGAAATATAATGCCTGCCGACACGCTGCTCGCCACCGACGTCTCGCGCCGCCGCCTGCTTGCGGGCGGCGCGGCCGGACTCGCCGCGCTCGGTCTGCCGGGGCGCCGGGCGAGCGCCGCCAGGCCACTGATCGTCGGCTTCATCTATGTCGGGCCGAAGGATGATTACGGGTACAACCAGGCGCATGCCGAGGCCGCGGCGATGCTGAAGAAAACGCCTGGTGTCAGCATCGTCGAGGAAGAGCGGGTACCGGAAAGCGATGACGTCTCCAGGACCATGGAGAGCATGATCCGGCTGGACGGCGCCACCCTGCTGTTCCCCACCAGCTTCGGCTATTTCGATCCGTACATGCTGCGGACGGCGGCGAAATACCCGAACATCCAGTTCCGCCACTGCGGCGGCCTGTGGCAGAAAGACAAGCACCCGATGAACACCGGGTCGTATTTCGGCTATATCGGCATGTGCCAGTACCTGAACGGCATCGCCGCCGCGCACGCAACGAAATCGAAGAAGATCGGCTTTGTCGCCGCCAAGCCGATCCCGCAGGTGCTGGTGAATATCAACAGTTTTACGCTCGGGGCGCGTTCGGTCGATCCGGCCATCACCACGTCGGTGATCTTCACCGGCGAGTGGTCGATGCCGGTGAAGGAAGCGGAAGCCTCGAACAGCCTGATCGACCAGGGCATCGACGTCGTGACCTGCCATGTGGACAGCCCGAAGGTGGTCATGGAAACCGCCGAGCGGCGCGGCATCTTCGCCTGCGGCTACCACGCCAACCAGTCGAAGCTGGCGCCGAAGGGCTACCTGACCGGAGCGGAATGGAACTGGATCACCGTCTACAGGCAGTTCATCGACGATGCCCTGAATGGCAAGCCGATCCCGAATTTCACCCGCGGCGGATTGGCTGAAGGATTCGTGAAAATGTCGCCGTATGGGCCGGGGCTTTCCGATGCCGGCCGCAAGAATGTCGATTCCGTCAAGGCGGAGATGATGAAAGGCGGCTACACGGTGTTCAAAGGACCGCTGAAGGACAACAAGGGCAACACGGTCATTCCGGCCGGCACCGCCTATCCGGAAACCGCGATTCAGCTTGAATCGCTGAACTATCTGGTCGAAGGGGTGAACGGCGCGATCGCATGAGCAGCGCAACGACCGCCGCTGTCCTGCCCGACGCCGTCCCGGCGCGCGCGGCCGATAGCTGGTATCCGCTGCGCCGCGCGCTGGAGGCGGTGCTGGCGCCGCTGGTCGCGCTGGGGGTGGCCGGCGTGCTGTTCTCGGTGTTCCTGCTGTGCCTGGGGCAGTCGCCGCTGGATTTCCTCGATCTGGTCTGGCGCGGCGCGTTCGGCAGTTGGTTCTCGATCCAGAACACGGTGCAGCGGGCGGCGCCGCTGCTGCTGACGGCACTGTGTGTGGCGCTGCCGGGCCAGCTTGGGCTGGTGATCATCGGCGGCGAGGCAGCGGTGGTGCTGGGTGGGCTGGCGGCGACCGTTGCGGCGTTGCCGCTGGTGCATGGCGGCCCGTTCCTGGTGCTGCCCGCCATGGCCATCGCCGGCATCGCCATGGGCGCATTCTGGATCGGCATCAGCGGCTGGCTGAAGGCGCGGCTGAACGTGAACGAAACGATCGCCAGCCTGGTGCTGGCGTATATCGGCCTGGCGCTGTTCAACCATCTGGTGGAGGGCGTGCTGCGCGATCCCTCCAGCCTGAACAAGCCGTCGACGTATGGAATCGGTGACGGCAACATGCTGGATACGGTGCCGTGGCTGGACGTGCATCCCGGGTTGCCCGTCGGCATCCTGGCCTGCGTGCTGTCCTGGGTGCTGATCTATCGCACCAGCTTCGGGTTTGCCTCGCGCGTCACCGGGGGAAACGTTCGCGCCGCGCAACTGCAGGGGCTGCCGGTGACGCGACTGATCCTTGTTGCCTGCGCCATCGGCGGCGGCTGTGCCGGGCTGGCGGGGGCGATCGAGGTGGCGGCGGAATATGGCCGGGCCAATGCCTCTCTGAACGCGGGATACGGCTACACCGGCATCCTGATTGCGTTCCTGGCACGGTTCAATCCGCTGGCGATCATGCCGATGGCGCTGCTGCTTGGTGGCCTCACCGCCGCCGGCGGGCTGCTGCAGCGGCACATGGGATTGCCGGATGCGACGATCCTGGTGCTGCAGGGGCTGATTTTCGTTTCGATCCTGACCAGCGATACACTATATGGCCGCTTCCGCTGGTTCCAGCCGCGCGGCACCGCCTGATGGAAGCGCTTTCCACCGTGCTGCTGGCAATGCTGGCGGGATCGCTGCGGGTCAGCACGCCGTTCCTGTTCGTCAGCATCGGCGAGTGCCTGACCGAGAAATCCGGCCGCATCAACCTGGGCAACGAGGGCGTTCTGGTGCTCGGCGCGATGGTTGCCTATGCAACATCGTACGAGACGGGCAGCCCGTGGGCGGGAGTCGCGGCGGCGGGGCTGGCGGGATTGCTGCTGGGCGGGTTGCACGGCGCGGTGTGCTCGCTGGCGCGGGTGAACGACGTGGCGATGGGCATCGCCATCATGCTGGCCGGCACCGGGCTGGCGTTCTTCTTCGGCAAGCCATACGTACAGCCCACCGCGCCGCTGCTGCCGGGTATCCCGTTCGGCTTCTGGTCGTCCAGTGCGCAGGTGCGGAACGCGTTGCTGGTGTGCCCGCTTTTCCTGCTGGGGATCGCGGCGGCGGTCGCCATGGAATGGTGCTTTCGCGCCACGCGCGTGGGACTGCGCATCCGCATTGTCGGCGACAGCCAGGATGCGGCATTGGCAATGGGATTGCCGATCGCACGGACACGCTTCCTGGCAACGGCGTGCGGCAGCGCGCTGGCCGGCGTCGGCGGGGCGTTCCTGTCGCTGTATTATCCCGGAAGCTGGAACGAGGGCCTGTCATCCGGCCAAGGGCTGATGGCGGTGGCGCTGGTGGTGTTCGCGCGCTGGAATCCGATCAACTGCATCTATGCCTCGCTGCTGTTCGGCGCGGCCGGCGCGCTGGGGCCGTCGTTGCAAACGATCGGCATCACCTGGGGCTACTACCTGTTCTACGCGGCGCCCTACGTCGTGACCTTGATTGTTTTGATCATTACCGCCCGCGGCGGCCGCAGCCTGCGCGGCATGCCCGGGCAATTGTCGATCGGACGGTAACCATGGCAACTATCGAGGCAGATCCCTATCCCTGGCCGTTCGACGGCTCGCTGGCGCCGGACACCACAGCGCTGCTGGTCATCGACATGCAGACCGATTTCTGCGGCGTCGGCGGCTATGTCGATGTCATGGGCTATGATCTTTCGCTGACCCGCGCGCCCATCGGCCCCATCGCCAACGTTCTGGAAGCGTTGCGGCCCAGGGGCTACACGATCATCCACACGCGCGAGGGCCATCGCCCGGACCTGTCCGACCTGCCGGCCAACAAGCGCTGGCGGTCGCAACGAATCGGCGCGGGCATCGGCGACCCCGGCCCGTGCGGCCGCATCCTGACGCGCGGCGAGCCGGGGTGGGAGATCATTCCGGACCTGGCGCCCCTGCCGCACGAGATCGTCATCGACAAGCCCGGCAAGGGCAGCTTCTACGCCACCGACCTGGAACTGATCCTGCGCACACGCGGCATCCGCAACATCGTGCTGACCGGCATCACCACCGACGTCTGCGTCCACACCACGATGCGCGACGCTAACCCACATTTGCCGACCAAACGCCAACTTAGCGTAACGAACGGTCCGAAAACCGGAGAAATCCGCCATTCATCCCGCCGGAATTTTTTGTAGTGCCATAATTTCACGGAACCCTCTTGACGACTCGGC
>NZ_NHRY01000206.1 GCF_002937115.1 Rhodopila globiformis
CTGAACCGGCCACTTTAGTGGCCAACTGAACCCGGGACCGCGTTAGCGGTCCCGCTTGCCGCTTTGAGCGGCTCACACTCAACGGGCCGCGTCAGCGACCCGCCCGGCCGCTTTGAGCGGCCAACACTATAAAGCCCCCGGCTCTGCCGGGGGATATTTACTCGTATTGCATTGACGACGGTCTTTCCGTCAAAGTCATCTGAGCAAGCTGCGTGCCACATAAAAAACTCGCCTGTTTTCAAATACTTATATGAGAATATACGTTGCACACTATACAATCTGTAAAGGTTAGCTTACACATTACTGCCAACGCGGCCGTGATTTCATTTCATATTATATATCCAATCGCTTACGTGCGAGCGCGTGTTAAAAAAAATATATAATAGCATTTTTTAGACTGCTGGAGCACGGCAATAGGGGGCCTGCGGCTCAGGTACGGCATCCCATGCGGCCCGTTCGGCATGAACGTGTAAAGCCTGCCTTACACGAACGGCGGTTGTGAGACTAGTTGCTGATGGTGGTGTGTTCCCGCCATATTTTCGCACACGTCGGTAATGGTTACCAAAGATTACGAAGGGCACCCTTCATATGCATTGATATCACTTTGCAACGGCAGTTGTGCCCGTAACGAGAGGCTTGCTACAGGGGGATGAGCAGCACAACAGACTGCGAACGAAAACGCTCAAGGCCGCCGGTTGTAGGCGGATATTCGAAGAGGCCGCCTCGGGCGGGCGCTGGGACCGGCCAGAACTGCATCGCCTGCTCGACCAACTGAGAGAAGGCGACACCGTTGTCGTCTGGAAGCTCGACCGCCTGTCACGGACACCGAAGGACGTGCTCTACATCATGGAGCGTGTCGTCAACGCGGGCGCAGGCTTCCGCTCGATCACCGAGAACATCGATACGACCACTCCGGCCAGACGAATGATGATGCAGATGGTCGGAGCCTTCGCCCAGTTCGAGCATGCGATGATCCGCGAACGCACCTCGGCTGGTCTCGCCGCCGCCAGGGCGGAAGGACGCATCGGGCGGCCGGGTGGGCGGCGCCCAGCGCGTCCAGCCGCGCGCGCCGCTCGGCAACGTCGGCGGGCCGTGGCCGCGACAGCAGCAAGGTCCGCAGGGCAGCGATTTCGGTGTCGCTCATCGTTTCACTCCCACTGGATATCAAATGCAGACCCTGCCTGGTATTGCGCGGAGAACCTGCCGGATGGATCGTCTCGAACGGGCCCGCCGTCGCGGTTGCGCCGATCGGCGCCTGGTCCATGGCATCGACATGGCCTGCGCAGGAAAATCCTCGGATGGCACGCGATATGCCACGGTCGATGGCGCCCGGCACCCATATGCTCTCGTAACGGACGTGTGATGCCGGCCCGTCCGCGCCGGGCGAGAATGTCATACCGTTCGGACCGAGACTTCGCCTACAACCACCGCGCGTTTTTGAAGATGGGGAAACATCCATGGCCCAGACTGACGCTGCTGCGCCATATCCCGGCCGGCCGTTTGCCGATCGGGCGGCGCAGGTTGCCGCGACGGCTCCATTCGCCTGGCTTGCCGCCGGGGCGCGCGATTTCCGCGCCGCCTTCGGCACCAGCCTCGGCTACGGCATGATCTTCGTGCTGGCGGGCATCGTGCTGACCGTCGCACTGCTGATCGCCAACTTGGTGTATCTGTTCGTGCCTCTGGCCACCGGCTTCATGCTCATCGGCCCGGCCGCCACGCTCGGACTCTACGCCATCAGCCGCGACCTGGAGACCGGCCGCCAGCCCAGCCTGCGCCACGCCCTCCAGGCGTTCCGCGCCAATCCGGGCCCGATGCTCTATGTCGGCGCGGCGCTGCTCGGCATCTTCATGGTGTGGTTGCGGATGGCGCAACTGACCTACGCCCTGGCGTTCCAGGACACGATCGGCCTGGACGCGCACTCGCTGCTCTATACGACGCTGTTCACCGGTGAGGGCCGGGCCTTCCTGGCGATCACCATGGTCATGGGCGGCGTCATGGCCGCCCTGGTGTTCGCCGGCACCGCGTTCGCGCTGCCGATGCTGCTCGACCGCCCGGTGGGCATGGCCGAGGCCGTGGCCACCAGCTGGACAGCGGTGGGCGCGAACCTGCCGGCCATGGTGGTCTGGGCGGCCCTGCTGGTTGCGCTGACCGTGCTCGGCATGGCAGTGGGCCTTGTGGGGCTTGCGGTGACGCTGCCTCTGGCCGGACACGCCACCTGGCACGCCTACCGGGCCGTCATCCGGCTGTAGGCCAGCCCAGGGACGCGCGGCGCCGCCGGAGCGCCCGGTTCCGGCGACGCCGCACGGCCGCGAGCCGCATCATGCGAAACCTGCGCAGATCCGCTGCGCGAGGTAACCGGCGGGCGCGCGATCGCCCGACAGCCGCCGCCTGGCATGGCTCCGTCGCCGGCCGGACCTTGACCGCTGGATCGGGCTGCCGCCTGTGCCGCGGGCGTTGCCCACACCGAATCCTCCCGTGCCAGAATTCGAACAATAAACGGCCACGCTGTCCGGCGATGCAGAAGCATGCCGGATGAAATCATCGACCGTGGTATGGCCAGCATGGTTCAAACGGAGGCCCGCCGAACGTGGCAGGTTGTCGGCTGGATCGTATCCGCCGATGATCCCGGGCATCCCGGCAAGTTCGTCGCCCGTCTGCTCTGCGGCCGTCCGTCACCCTATGTGCTGCTCGGCGACACGCTGACGGAGTTGCGCGCGCAACTGCCCGCCGGCCTCAGCCGGCAGCCCGTGGAGCCGGAAGGCGCGGTCGAGCTCTGGTACGCGCTGTAGCGGGCTGCCGTGAACGGCGTGAAGCGAGGCCGCCGCCCTGTCGTCACGCCGGGCATACCGGGGCATGGCCTCGGCCAACGGTGTGCCGCTCAGATCTCCTCCACCGCCTGCGCCGCGCCATCGATCGCGGCGGCAATGGCGCGGATCTCCATCTCGGTGGCCGCCCCCCCCTGCAGCCGCAGGCGCACCGCCACGGCGAGGTTCTCCATCGCCCGCATGACCTGGGGCGGCGGGCCGCTGCGGGCCGCGGCGCCGCTGTCGAGGCGGGCGAAAATCGCCTCGATCGCGGCCTGGCTGGCGGCCAGCATGGCCTGGCCCGCCGCGGTCAGGCTGTAGAGCTTGCGGCCGCCGCGGTCCTCGTTGACCGTCGCCTGGCCGAGTTCCTCCAGCAAGGTCAGCGTCGGGTAGATGACGCCGGGGCTGGGGCTGTAGCCGCCGCCGACACGCTCCTCCAGCGCCTTGATGATCTCGTAGCCGTGGCTCGGGTGATCCGCAAGCAGGTGCAAGATGATCAGGCGGAGGTCGCCGTTGTCGAACATCCGCCCGCGGCCGCGGCCGCGGCCCAGGCCTAGGCCAAGGCCGCGCCCGCGCCCCCGGCCACCCGGGCAATCCCAGCCGCACGGGGCTTCCGGGCGCTCTGGACTGTCTTGTCCCGACATTGACGTGCTCCTGTGTCCTGCTTCAGCCGGGTTCGGGCTGCAGCAGCCAGATTAGGGTGTTCCTGACGGCCGGCAAGCCGGAGCGGCAGGCACCGCTCCGGCCAGATGTGGTCGATTGCGGCCGGCGGCCGGGTCAGCCTTTGTTGCTAGTTTCCATCGGCGCGTAGGCGATGCACCAACCCTCGGGGATGACTTTGCCGGCGACGATCTTGCAGGTGTCGGGCGGCTCGAAGTTGACGCAGGTGGCGCACTTGTTGCCGTCCTTCGGCGTCCGCTGGTACTGCACCATCTCGGGGGCGATCTTCTCCTGCGCCCGGGCGCCGGCCGCGGCGAGGCCGCCCGCCACCGCCAGCCCGGCGCACAGGACCTGCCGGCGCGATGCCGCGCTGCCCGCCGGAGGATGGTGCGTGGTGTCGTCTGTCATGGATTGTCTCCTTGTGAAGTAACACGTGCTCCAGAGATTGCCGCCTTGTGCCGGCGGCGGTTCCGGCCGTGCCGGAAGGCCATGCGCGGACCGGGCCCGCGGTAGCCACCCGGTGCGGCCAGCAGGGCGTCGACCACAGCGCGGCTGGACACCAGCGCCGCGGCGCCTGCATCAACGATTGTATAGACGGTCTGCCCAGCCGGCTGCGGGCGGCGGGCAATCAGGCCCATGTCGGCCAGCAGACCAAGGCTGGCGCTGACCGCCGCCGCATCCGCCGCCGCGCCGTAAAGCCCCCGAGCCGCCAGCGCCCGCTGCACGCCGCGTTCGTCGCCCGGCTGTTCCGCCAGCACGGCCAGAATGACGAGCCGCAGATCGGCGCCGCAGGACAACCGCCCGGTCTGCCGGTGGGATCGGAGGCCGGGACCGACGGGACCGGCAACGGCGGCCCGGCAATGCCGGGGGCGATAGGAACGTATGAGCGGCATGGCCGCGTCTCCCGTCAGATGATTGCGTGACCGTCGGCAGAGGACCTTCGGCCCGTCCAGGCATGCCAGCCTGAGGCGGTGGTCGGAGGGGCGAGGGCGGGTACGCTGGAGAGAGTTGCGAGGGGCGCCCCGGAGGTCCGCCCCTCCGACCGTGGGCAAACGATAGAACTCGATATATCTTGTTGCAAGCCCAATTTTACCGTCGGGGCGCAGAAAGTGCCCGCATCCGATGTGCGGCGAGGCTGTCGCGTGCAGCCGGGGCGCCGGCGCGGCGGACGAAGTAAAATGATGCCACTGTCTTCTGGCCGCCGGGCCTCGGAGCCTGAAAATCAATCGACTCCTGGCCGGCGCCGAAGCTGCGGCAGCATACCGCGGGATGGTTGGGACTCCGCTTGCAGGAATACAGCGGCATCGCTTTCTCCAGGCTGCCTGGGTTGCGGCCGGAGTTCCCGTCCGGACCATATGATGATGCGGCCGGGGGCGTGCGTCCTTGTCACGGCCGGTGCCTGCGGCGGCCGACGATAGTCCACCACAGAGACACAGAGATCAGAACCGCCGCGCGGCCGACGCCTTCGTTGCAACCTCTGTGGCTCTGTGTCTCTGTGGTGGACCAAGCGGATTTTCCGCCAGTACGACATCGCCGATCGGCCGCTGACGCCGCAGCCAGTTATTGCCTGGGCGCAACTTTGCCGCCAGGCGGCGGCACCCGTGTCTCCATCGGCTGTCGCTGCCGATCCGGCACGTTCGTCTCAACCGACCTGCGACTTGCTATAATCTTCTGTGAAACATGGCGTCAATTCATAGAATCGTCCAGAAAGCCTATTGATTTTCAGGCTCTCAGGCGAGGATTCTGCACGGCCAGCGCAAGCCAGCCAGGCCATAGTATAAATCGGTGGCGCAAGAAACGAAAATGGGGCCGTTGCGGCCGCCTCGCCCATGGCCTGCAAGCCACCGGGATCGAGGCGAACCCACTGCGACCGAAGGTCGCCTGAATTCCTGCTCTGCGCGCTCTGCGCTCCGCTTTGCGAACTCTGCGTTGAAAAATGCGGTGCTGCAACAAAGATAGGCGTTGCCGCTGAATCGCCCAACCCGAAACGCCGGTGGCGCTACAACCACCGCGATTCGACGCAGAGTTCGCCGAGCGGAGCGCAGAGCGCGCAGAGCAGAATTTGTTGCGGCCTACGATCGCGGTATGCCGCCGGCCCCCGCGCTACCAGCGCAGCGTCCGCCCATCATGGTTCAGATATTGCAGCCCTGGCTTCCCGGCCTGGGCAATGATCGTATCAACCACCCCACGCATGCTGGTCTCGACGTCCAGGGGCGCCTCCGGCCCGCCCATGTCGGTCCTCACCCAGCCCGGCGCGATGAGCAGGAGACTGCGCGGATCGCCCGCGTGCCGCGCCGCGAAGCTGCGCATCATGGTATTCAGCGCCGCCTTGCTGGCGCGGTAAACCTCCCATCCGCCCTCCTCGTTGTCGGCGACGCTGCCCAGGCCGGAGGACATCACGCCGATGGTTCCGCTCGCCGGCACCAGCGCCTGGAGCGCCTCCACCACGCGCATCGGGCTGAGCGCGTTGGTCACCATCACCTGGGTGAACGTCTCCGCGCCGATGGTGCCGATGGTCCCGGCCAGATCGCCGGCAATCCCGGCGTTGACGAACAGCAGGTCGAACCGGCGGCCGTTGAGCCGCCGGCGCAGCGCGGCGACCTGGTCCGGCTCGTTGATGTCCACCGTCTCCACCGCCAGCTTGCCGCGCGACCGGTCCGCCAATGCGAACAGCTCCCGGCGCGCCGCGTTCCGCACCGTGCCGACGACATGCCAGCCGCGCGTCAGCAACTCCCGCGCCATGCCAAGCCCGAGCCCGCGTGAGGCGCCGATGATCAAAGCAGTCCTGGTCGAGGCAGGCGGCATGCGACTTCCTTCCCAAAAGTGACGGATCAGAACATGGCCCGCTCGTCCGGTGCCGGAAGAGCGGCGCATCGGTCGCGAAAGCCCGTGCCAAGGCCGGACTTTGCGCTATAAGCGCCGCAACCAGACCAACAGGCCAGACCAACAGGATAGTCCAATGCCAAAGCCCCGTGGACGTCACTTCTTTGCCAATCCGGGTCCGACCAACATCCCCGACAGCGTGCTGCGGGCGATGGACCGTCCCAGCGTCGACTTCAACGACCCCGATTTCGTCGCCGTCTACGAGGCCGCCTATGCCGGGCTGAAGCGCGTGCTGCGCACCGGGCAGCACCTGTTCATGTACAACGCCTCGGGCCACGGCGCCTGGGAGGCCAGCCTGACCAACCTGCTGTCGCCGGGCGATACGATCCTGGTGCTGGAGTCCGGCTACTTCTCCGACGAATGGGCCAACATGGCGCGTAGCCACGGGCTGGAGGTGCAGGTCGTCGCGGCCGACTGGCGCCGCGGCGTCGACATCGCCGACGTCCGCCGGCACCTGGCCGCCGACGCCGCGCACGCCATCAAGGCGGTCTGCGCCGTCCACAATGAGACCTCGACCGGCCTGATGCTGCCGCTGCCCGCCATCCGCGCGGCGCTGGACGAGGCCGGGCATCCGGCGCTGTTCCTGGTGGACACGATCTCCTCGCTCGGGTCGCTGGAGTTCCGCATGGACGAGTGGGGCATCGACTGCGTCGTCGGCGGCAGCCAGAAGGGCCTCATGCTGCCCACCGGCATGAGCTTCACCGGGGTCTCCGCCAAGGCGTTCGCCGCGCATGCCAGCGCGAGGCTGCACCGCTTCTATTTCGACTGGACCATGATGGCGGAGCGCAGCACCAAAAGCTTCATCGGCACCATTCCGGTCCACATCTTCTACGGCCTGCGCGAATCGATCCGCCTGCTAGAGGAAGAGGGGCTGGACAACGTCGTCGCCCGCCACAGCCGCCTGGCCGAGGCGACCCGCCGCGCGGCGCGGGCCTGGGCGGCCAATGACGGCCCGCGCCTGTTCTGCCTCTCGCCCGACCGCTGCTCGGAGTCCGTCACCACGGTGCTGATGCCGGAGGGCTGTGACGGCGACTCGCTGCGCCGCACCGTGCGGGAACGGTTCAATGTCTCGCTCGGCGGCGGCCTCAGCCGGCTGAGCAACCGGGTCATCCGCATCGGCCATCTGGGTGACCTGAACGAGCCGATGCTGCTGGGCGCCCTGGCCGCGGTGGAAATGGGTCTGCGCATCGAGGGCGTGCCGCACGGCCGCGGCGGGGTGGAGGCGGCGATGGCGTACCTGGCGGCATAACGGCTGACGGAGAGGCAACGGACCCGACCCGGTCTCCCTATGTTCGCGCTTATACGGCCTGTCCGGCGTGCCGCCTGTGCGCCCTGTTTACGTCTATGTGGCTGGCGCCCTGAGCGCCGTCAGCAGGGCAGGGCGGCGAACCGGCGGCTCGGGCTGACGAACTCGTCCTGCGCCGCCACCGTCAGGATCTCCCGCGATCCCGCCTCCGCCGTGCGGCGCAGCAGGCCGTAGACCGACGAGCCGGCCGCCTCCAGCGCGGCGACGGCGCTGCCGGTGGTCAGCCGGTGGAACAGGAACAGCGCCGCGACCGCATCGCCGGCGCCGTTGATCGCCAGGTCCAGGCGCGGCGTGCGCAGCAGGTGGAAGTGGCCGGCCTCGAAGGTCAGCATGTCGATGCAGTCGCCGGGCGTCTCGTCCGTCTCCAGGCTGGTCAGCAGCACGCACGCCGGCCCGTCCATCCGCAGCATGGATCGCAGCCGCAGCACCGCCTGCCTGGCGCCGTGCAGCGTGTGGCAATCCAGGCCGGTCAGCCGCTCGATCTCGAACCGGTTCGGCGTGGCGATGTCCGCCGCCGGCAGCGCCTGGTCGCGCAGGAAGTCCTCGATGCCCGGGCGGACATAGACGCCGGTGTCGACGTCGCCGATGACCGGGTCGCAGCAGTACGTCGCCGCCGGATTTGCCCGCCGGACGCTGCCGATGGCGTGCAGGATGGCATCGCCGATGTCGGCGCCGCCGACATAGCCCGACAGCACCGCGTCGCACCGCGTGAAGGCGTCCCGCGCCGCGATGCCGTCCACCAGGCGCCGCACCGATTGCCCGCTGTAGACGTCGCCGGTCCAGTCGCCGTAGCCGGTGTGGTTGGAGAACTGCACCGTGTTCACCGCCCAGACCTCGGCGCCCAGGCGCTGCAGCGGGAACACCGCGCTGGCATTGCCGACATGGCCGTAGGAGACCCAGGACTGGATCGACAGAATGTGCAGCATCGGTTCCATCTCCGCCTGGAATTTGTTCGCAGATGCAATTTACGATAGCCTGACCGGACTCCGGCTCAGGTCCGGGGACGTCCAATCAGGGTACACCGCCGCATGTCAACGCCTCTGCTGTTCCAGCCGATAAGCTTTCGCTCGGTCACCGCGCGCAACCGCATCGTCCTCGCGCCGATGTGCCAGTTCAGCGCCCATGACGGCCTCGGGAACGACTGGCACGTCCAGCACCTGGGCGCCCGCGCCGCCGGCGGGGCCGGCATCGTCATGACCGAGGCCACCGCCGTCTCCGCCGTCGGCCGCATCACGCCGCACTGCATGGGCCTCTACACGCAGGCGCACCAGGCGCAGCTGGCGCGCCTGGCGGCGGTGATCAGCCACGCCGGCGCGGTTCCCGCGATCCAGTTGGCCCATGCCGGCCGCAAGGCCTCGGCGAAGGTGCCGTGGGAGGGCGGCGCGCCGATTCCCGTGGAGGACGGCGGCTGGGTCCCGCTGGCGCCCAGCAATCTGCCGGCGGTGCCCGGCGCCACCGTCCCGCACGCCCTGACCGCCAGCGAAATCGGCGACGTCATCGGCCAGTTCGTCGCCACCGCACGCATGGCGCGCGACGCCGGCTTCCAGATCGCGGAGCTTCATGCCGCGCACGGCTATCTCGGCCATTCCTTCCTCTCCCCGGTGTCCAACCACCGCACCGACGCCTACGGCGGCGCGCTGGAAGGCCGGATGCGCTTCCTGATGGAACTGACGGAGGCGGTGCGCGGCGAGTGGCCGGCGGACCTGCCGTTGTGGGTACGGCTGTCCTGCACCGACTGGGTACCGGGCGGCCTGACCATCGAGGAGACGGTCGAGGTCTCCCGCCGGCTCGCCGCCACCGGCATGGTTGACCTGGTCGACTGCTCGTCCGGCGGCCTGGCGCCTAACCAGGCGATCCCCTCGCTGCACCCCGGCTACCAGGTCCCGTTCGCCGAGGCGGTGCGCCACCGCGCCGGCATCGCCACCGGCGCCGTCGGCCTGATCACCGAGCCCACCCACGCCGCCGAAATCGTCGCCAACGGGCGCGCCGACGTCGTGCTGCTGGGGCGGGCGCTGCTGGCCGATCCGGCCTGGCCGCTGCACGCGGCAAAGGCCCTGGGAGCGCCGCCGCCGCTGCCGCCGCAATACCTGCGCGCTGCGCTGTAGGACACGACCGGCCGGACCGCCTCGCGAGGCGGAGCCGGGCTGACGGCAGCGCGGGCGCACCATGGGCCGCATAGGCTCTGACTTAGGGCTCGTCCCGGAATAACCGATCCGCTACAGCAGACCGCAGGTTGGTTGAGACACGGCGACGGCGCACCTCACTCGTCATGGCCCGGCTTGTCCGGGCCACCTATTCCAGCACATGTGCCGCGACAGGTGGCCCGGACAAGCCGGGCCATGACGATGAAGACAGGCCGTCTGCGTCCCAACCGACCTGCGGTCTGCTGTAGAGCCGGCGCACCGGCCTCTCCGCGTCATGGTGGCGCAGGCCCACCATCCACGCCTGGCGGTGTCGAAGGCCGTGCAAAGGTGCGGATGGCCGGCCTGCGCCGGCCATGACGATGATGGCGCCCTGTCCCAACTGACCCGCGGTCTGCTGTAGCGCCCATGACCATGCGCCGGGGCGTTTCGGTTCCAGGGGAAAACGCTCTGGCGACGAAACGCGGCATTGCCCATACCACCGGCGGGTTGCACAGTATGGAACCCGCTGCCGGGAGTCGCCGGCTGCTCATCCGGCCTTGCGGAGTGACCGATGCCTGTTCGCCTGCGTCCCATTGCCTGCCTGTCCGTGCCGGCGCTGCTGCTGGGCCTGTCCGGTTGCGGCGGCGCCGGCCCCGATCAGTTCGCCCCGCCCTGTCCGTCCGCCCGGCTGATCCCGGAACTGTCGGACATGACGCGCTATGCCGGCAAAGGGCCGGCGCACGACCTGACCGACCTGATCGTCCAGGCCCACGTGATGGGGGTGAAAGGCAGTTGCTCGGCCGGCGACGACAAGTCGGTGCTGCCGGCGAAGGTCCAGGTCACCATCGCCGTGCAGCGCGGCCCGGCGATGCGCGGGCGTGAAGCCGACGTGCCGGTGTTCCTCGCCGTCACCGAGGGCGAAACCGTGCGCGACAAGCAGGTGTTCCCGGTGCATGTGGTTTTCCCGCCGAACGTGGACCGCCTGACGATGACGAGCCAGGACATCGACCTGGCCTTGCCGGTGTCCGCCAGGAAAACCGGCGCGGCCTACGGGATCATCGCCGGTTTCCAGCTCACGCCGGACGAGCTGGCCGCCAATCGCCGCGCCGCCGGGCAATGAAACAAGTTTAACCCGCTTACCGCGACTCAGGACGCCGAAACAGGATTAACCAGGGCGAGCGGCATTGCCGGTCGCGACGAAAGGACCGATATTAGCAGGTCATGACAGACACGCCACCGAAGGGCCGCCCGAACCAGGGGAGACGCCGAGGCATGAAAAGGGAAGAGTGGGAGATCCCGCCGAATCTGCAGCCCGATCCCGGCGACTACTCGTTCGACCTCGAGCGGGCGCTGAAGGCCGTCGTCAGCCTGAAGACCTACGTCCCGGTCGATGCCTTCACCGCCAACACGCTCGGCACCGAGCGGGCCGGCAGCGGCGTGATCATCAAGGAAACCGGCCTGATCGCCACCATCGGCTACCTGATCACCGAGGCGGAGACCATCTGGATCACCACCAACGACGGGCAGGCGGTGCCCGGGCATGCCCTGGCCTATGACCAGGACAGCGGCTTCGGCCTGGTGCAGGCGCTCGGCAAGCTCGATGCCCCCGCGCTGGAGCTGGGCGATTCGGATCGCCTGAAGGTCGGCGACCACGCGGTGCTGGCGGCCGGCGGCGGGCGCCACCATGCCATCGAAACCCGGATCGTCGGGCGGCAGGAATTCGCCGGCTACTGGGAATACGTGCTGGATGACGCCCTGTTCACCGCCCCGGCCCACCAGTTCTGGGGCGGCGGCGGCCTGATCGGCACCGACGGCCGGCTGATGGGCATCGCTTCCCTGATCCTGCAGCAAGGCGACGACAAGGGGCGGCGGCTGGACATGAACATGATCGTCCCCATCGGCCTGCTGGCGCCGATCCTGCCGGACCTGCTGAGCTATGGGCGGGTGAACCGTCCGGCGCGCCCCTGGCTGGGCATGTATGCCACCGAGTCGGACGAGGCGCTGATCGTCGGCGGCCTGGCCGACAATGGCCCGGCCGAGCAGGCCGGCATCCGCGCCGGCGACCAGATCCTGACGGTGAATGACGAGGAAGTTCCGGACCTGGCCGGCCTGTGGCGGCGCGTCTGGTCCTCGGGCAGCGCCGGCGCCGAGGTGCGGCTGCGCATCGAGCGGGACGGCTCGCCCAAGCGCATCGCGATCCGATCGGCCGATCGGGCGAGCTTCCTGAAATCGCCGAAACTGCATTAGGGTCGTTGCAGGAGGCGTGGCGGCGGCGCACGCTTCCCGGCGGCGCGCGTGGGCGGCGCCCGCCGCGGAGGAATTGAAAAGGGATGAACCTATGAGTGGACTGCGCGGCGCGATCGTCCCTGTCACCCCCTTCCAGCAGAACTGCGCCATCCTGTGGGACGACGCGAGCAAAGTCGGCGCCGTCATCGATCCCGGCGGCGACGTGGACCGCATCCTGGCGGCAATCGACCAGACCGGCGCGAAGGTCGAGAAGATCCTGCTGACCCACGGCCATCTCGACCACGCCGGCGGCGCGGCCGCACTGCGCGATGCGCTGCAGGCCCGCGCCGGCGCGCCGGTCCCGGTCGAGGGGCCGGACATCCGCGACAAGTTCCTGCTCGACGGGATCGCCGAGCAGGCCGCTGCCTTCGGCTTCGACGGCCGCAACGTCACGCCGGATCGCTGGATCGCGGAAGGCGACGAGGTTACAGTCGGCCCGCACCGCTTCGCGGTGCTGCACTGCCCGGGCCACACACCCGGCTCCCTGGTCTATGTCAACCAGGCGGCGCGGTTCGCCCTGGTGGGGGACGTGCTGTTCCAGGGCTCGATCGGGCGCACGGATTTTCCCTATGGCGACCACGCGGCGCTGATCAGTGCGATCAAGACGAAACTGCTGCCGCTGGGGGATGATTTCTCGTTCCTGTCCGGACATGGGCCGGGCTCGACCATCGGCGCGGAAAAGGCGGGCAACCCATTCCTGCGCTGACGGTTCCATCGCAGCTTTCGCTGTTCGACCTGCCAGGCTGGATATGGCGGGATCAGCCAGCCCTCTCCCCGTCATGTCCGGGTGTGTCCCATGCGCATCACGACACGACGGCAGCTGGAGAAGGATCTGGCGACGCGGCCGTTCTCTCCCCGTCATGGCCGGGCGTGTCCCGGCCATCCGCGCTTCGACGGCGGGGGGTGGATGGCCGGGACACGCCCGACCGTGACGATGGAGAGAAGCCCTTGCTCCGCCAGTTCGCCGATCCTGATACGCATGGCGACAGGCCCGGCGATGGCGAAATCCAGACGACCGTGCCCGCTTCGTCGTCCTGCCCCGACAGCCATCGGGTCCCGCCCGGTGATTTCCTCGAAGCCTTGCGGCATTTCACCTTCGACGGCGCGCCGACGGTGGAGGCGCAGGAGGCCGGCCTGCGCTACTTCGTCAATGAATTCTGGACCTCCGGCCAGCGGCGCGGCCACAGCCTGCACGAGATCAGCTATCGCGCCTGCTTCAAGTCGCAACTCCCCGCCTTCTTCATCGAGCGCCTGACCGCCCCGGGCGACCGCGTCTACGACCCGTTCTCCGGCCGCGGCACCACCGCGGTCGAGGCCGCCCTGCTGGGGCGGGCGCCGGCGGCGAACGACATCAATCCGCTCAGCGCGATGCTGTGCGCCCCGCGCCTGGAGCCCCCCACCGTCGCCGCCGTCGCCGATCGGCTGGCGGCGATCGACCTGTCGCGGGGCGTTACCGATCCGGCCGAGGCGGACCTGCTGGCGTTCTACCACCCCGAAACGCTGCGCCAGATCACCGCCCTGCGCGCCTGGCTGCTGCGCAAAGGCACCCGGGATCAGGTGGATGCCTGGATCCGCATGGTGGCGGTGAACCGGCTGACCGGGCACTCGGCCGGCTTCTTCTCGGTCTATACCATGCCGCCCAACCAGGCGGTGTCCGCGGTGTCGCAGCGCAAGATCAACCAGGCGCGGGGGCAGGTGCCGCCGCTGCGGGACGTCGCGGCGATCATCCTGAAGAAGACCCGCTCGCTGCTGGCCGACGGCCTGCCGCCGCCGCACCCGCCGGCGATCCTGCTGACCGGTCCGGCCAGGCGCACCCCCGCCCTGGCGACGGGGTCGGTGGACCTGATTGTGACCTCGCCGCCGTTCCTGGACGTCGTCGACTACGAGGGCGACAACTGGCTGCGCTGCTGGTTCGCCGGCATCGACCCGAAGGACGTGCGGATCGACAGGCACCGCGACATCGCCGCCTGGGAGGCCTTCGTCCGCCGCAGCTTCCAGGAGTTCGCCCGCGTCGTGCGTCCCGGCGGTTTCGTCGCCTTCGAAGTCGGCGAGGTCCGCGGCGGCCGCATCCTGCTGGAGCGCCATGTCGCCACGGCGATCGAGGGGCTGCCGTTCGACGTGCTGGGGGTGATGGTGAACCAGCAGGAATTCACCAAGACCGCCAACTGCTGGGGCGTGAACAACAACCGCGGCGGCACCAACACCAACCGCATCGTTCTGGCGGTGCGGCGGTAATAGAGCCGCCCTTCGATGGAATCCGGGTATGCTGGGCGTCCGGAACTCCGACCGGCCGAGGCACAGGGCGGGCGCTTGCGGGAGGGGGCGAAATGCTGCGCCACACTCAGAACCCCTGTTGCCGCAGGGCCTGAACGCGTCAGGATCGACGAGAGTCCCGACGCGGACCGCTGGCGCCGGGCTATCCATCATGGCTTGAAAATCAAGAGATGCCATCGAGGCTTCTTCGCCTGGACAAACGTGGCATCCCGGTTTGATAGTCCGCCGCACGCATCGCCAGGTGGGAGAAGCGGCGATGGACGTTGGGGCGTGGCTGAGGAGCCTGGGGCTTGGGCAATACGAGGCAGCATTCCATGGGAATGCCGTCGATGCCGAGATGTTGCCCGGGCTGACCAGCGATGACCTCAAGGAGATGGGCGTCGTCGCGATCGGCCATCGCCGACGCCTGTTGGACGCGATCGCCACGCTGCCTCCCAAGGCCGTGCCGGCTGGGGCGTCCGTGCAGGTTTCATTCTCGCCTGCTCCAGCCGAGCCGGGCAAGCCGCCGAGCAGGCCTGAAACCACCGCCGAACGCCGCCCACTCAGCGTGATGCTCTGTGACCTCATCGGCTCAACCGCGCTCTCCGCCCGGCTGGATCCCGAGGACCTGCGCGAGGTCATCCGCGGCTACCAGGCCCGCGTCGTCAGCGCCATCCGGCCGTTCAACGGCTTCATCGCCCGCTATGTCGGCGATGGCGTGCTGATCTATTTCGGCTGGCCGGAAGCCCATGAGACCGATGCCGAACGCGCCGTGCGCGCCGGCCTTGCCGTGGCCGCCGCGGTCAGTGAGGCACCCGTGGCTGGTCAGACATTGCAGGTGCGCATCGGCATCGCAACGGGGCTGGTGGTGGTCGGTGAGCCAATCGGCTCGGGGGATTCGCGCCAGCAGACGGCGGTGGGGGAAACACCCAATCTGGCAGCCCGGTTGCAGAGCCTGGCCGAGCCGGGTCAGGCGGTGATCGACGCAGCGACCCACCGGCAGATTGGCCGCCTGTTCGACTGCCGGCACCTCGGCATGACCGAGCTGAGGGGGCTGCCAGAGCCGGTGCCGGCCTGGCAGGTGATCGCTGAGAATCATGCACTTGGCCAGTTCGAGGCGCTGCGCTCGGGTCTGACGCCGCTTGTCGGGCGCGATGAAGAACTGGAGTTGCTGCTGCGCCGCTGGAGCCAGGCAAAAGCCGGCAGTGGCCGGGTAGTGCTGGTCTCGGCCGAACCAGGGGTGGGCAAGTCGCGCCTCGCCGAGGCGCTGGCCGAGCGAATCGCCGCCGAGCCGCACATCCGGATGCGCTGGTTCTGTTCGCCGCATCACCAGGACAGCGCGCTGTATCCAATCATCGCGCAGATGGAGCGGGCTGCGGGGTTCGCGCATGGGGATGATCCCGCAACCCGGCTTGCCAAGCTGCAAGCGTTGCTGGCGGCCGCCGAGCCGCCGCCGGAAGACGTGGCGCTGATCGCGGATTTGCACGGACTGCCCACGGATGATCTGGCGTCGCTGCCCGATCTGACGCCGCAGCGGAAAAAGGAGAAGACGTTCGGGGCGCTGCTGCGACAAGTTGAGGCTCTGGCGCGGCAGCGTCTGGTGCTGATGGTGTTCGATGACATCCAGTGGATCGACTCGAGTTCGCGAGACTTGCTGGATCGGCTGATCGAGCGGGTGATGGACTGGCCAGTGCTGCTGCTGGTCCTGTTCCGCCCAGAGTTCCAGCCGCCCTGGGTTGGACAGCCGCAGGTGGCGATGCTGAACCTGGCCCGGCTCGACCGGCGGGACGCGGCAGCGATGGTCACCAGCGTTGCCGGAGATGCCGCGTTGCCGCCGGAGATTGTGGCGGAGATTGCTGAGCGCACAGACGGCGTGCCGCTGTTTGTCGAGGAACTGACCAAGGCGGTATTGGAAGCCGGCACCCAGGCGTCCGCGGCTCTGTTGGCCATACCGCATCCGGCTCTGTCTGTGCCGCCGACCTTGCATGCCTCGTTGATGGCGCGGTTGGATCGTCTGGGACCAGCCGCCAGGGAGGTGGCGCAGGCGGGCGCCGTGATCGGTCGCGAGTTCGGCTATGCGCTGCTGGCATCCGTCACCGATCTGCCGGAGCCGCAGGTGCGGGAGGCGTTGGAGCGGCTGATCAATGCCGGTCTGGTGTTCGCCCGCGGCGCACCGCCGGAGGCCAGCTACCTGTTCAAGCATGCCCTGGTGCAGGACGCGGCCTACGGCAGTTTGCTGCGTGGCAGACGGCAGGGTCTGCATCGGCGCATCGTCGCGATCATGGAAGAGCGCTTTCCTGAGATCGTGGGAGTGCAACCCGTGCTCTTGGCTTGGCATTGCGGCGAAGGAGGCCTCAGCGAACAAGCGGTCGGATATTGGCTAAAGGGGGGTCAACAGGCGCTGGCGGCCGGAGCGATGACCGAAGCGGTCGCCCAATTGCGGAAGGGACTGGATGTGCTGGCCGGTCTGCCGGACGGTCGGTGGCGCCAGCAACAGGAACTCGATCTACGAATCGCGCTCGGACCGGCACTGACCGGCACGAAAGGCGCCTCGGCGCCGGACGTAAACGAGACCCTCGGCAGGGCACGCGCGCTGGCCGAGCAGCTCAATCGGCCGGAGTATCTGATGTCTTTGATCGCAGGCCAATCTTCATTTCATCTCGTGCGAGGCGAGCATAGGCTGGCGCTTACGCTGGGCAAACAACTCGAACAAATAGGCGCGATGCGGAACGACGCCGAGGTGCAGTTACTTGGGTATGCTAGGCAAGGGGTTGGCCACTTCTGGCTTGGCGAGTTGGTGGCGGCCCGCGCCCTCTTGGAGCAAGTTCTTGCCGATCCAACGTATAGTGTCATCAGAGGGCCGGCCTTTGATCCCTTCGTCGGGCCGCGCACATGGCTTGCGAGTGCTCTGATATGGCTTGCCACTACCCTGGCGTGCCTAGGTTACATCGATCAGGCACGGTTGCGAATGGACGAAGCCCTGTCAGAGGCTCGCCGACACGTCCATACCCTGGCCAACGGTCTCTGTTACGCATCCTGGCTCGATTGGCTCACCTCTTCGCCTATGGTGCACGTGGAGGAACTGCTGACTCTAACAACAAAGCACCATTTCTCGTTTTATTTTGGGTTAGGACTGGCTTTCCGCGGACAATCTTTGACCACGTGCGGGCAAGTTCAGGAAGGCCTTGCCTTGCTCAATCAAAGCTTGGCGGAATTGCGTGCCGCCGAAGCAGTTATCAGTACGCCGTTGCTGTTCACGTGGCTCGCCCAGGCCCACGCCATGCTCGGGCAGTCTCCTGAACAGCTACACTGCCTCGCCGAAGCTATGCGAATCATCGAAACCACTGATGAACGGGTCTTTGAAGCCGAGTTGCATCGGGTACCAGGCGACCTGCTGAAGGCCGCCGGGGATCAGTCCGGGGCTGAGCGGCATTACCGTCAGGCCATCGCCATTGCCGAGCGGCAGAGTGCGAAGCTACTCCAGTTACGGGCGGCAACCAGCCTCGCCCGGCTCTGGCGCGACCAGGGCAAACGCGGAGAGGCCCATGATCTGCTCGCGCCGCTGTATGGCTGGTTCACCGAAGGTTTCAACGCGCCGGTGCTGAAGGAGGCCAGAGCATTGCTGGATGAGCTGGCGTAAGCAATTCTCGGCACAGCATGCCAACGGCTTAACGTGGGATTCAGCCTCCTCCCGCAAACGACCCCCAGGCGGGTGGCGCCGGGTCCGCGGGACAGCAACCGGGGCCTGCCGTGCCCGGTGTCGAACGGACCGATGATGTCAACCTTCGATCTTGCCGCCATCCTGCTGCTGCTCGCCGCGGTCATCGGCGTCGTCAACGAGCGCACGCTCGCCCTGCCGCGTCCCGTCGCGCTGCTGCTGGGCTCGCTGCTGGTGTCGTCGCTCATCATCGGCGCCGATACGCTGTTCGGCCATGGCGCGGTGCGCGCGAGCCTGCGCGACCGCATCGTCCAGGCGCAACTGCCCCACGTCCTGCTCGACGGCTTCCTGGCGTTGCTGCTGTTCGCCGGCAGCCTGCACGTCGACCTGCGCCGCCTGCGGCAACGGGCCTGGACCATCCTGGTGCTGGCAACCGTCGGCGTCGTGCTGGCCGCGCTGCTGTTTGCCTTCGGCCTGTGGGCTCTGCTGTGGCTGGTCGGCGAGCCGATCCCGCTGGGATGGTGCTTCGTCCTTGGCGCCATCCTGGCGCCGACCGACGCCGTCGCGGTGGAGGGACTGCTGGCCCACATCCGGCTGCCGCGGACCTTGCGGGCCATCATTGCCGGCGAAAGCCTGTTCAACGATGGCGCCGCGGTCGTCCTGTTCACCACCGCCCTGCTGCTGGTGGGCGGACGGCGGGATGTCATCGGCCACGGGCGCCTCGCCGAGGCCATCCTGGTCGAGGGCCTGGGTGGCGCGGCCGTGGGCGCAGCGGCGGGGTACCTGACCTGGTGGGTCGTCCGGGTCAGCAAGGACAGCAGCCTGGCGCTGACGATTTCCCTGGCCCTCGCGCTCAGCACCTACCGGGCGGCCGCGGCACTGGGGGTGTCGGGGCCGATCGCGGTGGTGACCGCCGGGCTGGTGCTGGCCTGGGCACTGGGCCGGGTAGCGGAGCACGACCGCTGGCGGACCAGCCTGCTGGCCTTCTGGTCGATGGTCGACGACCTGCTGAACACGCTGCTGTACATGCTCATCGGCTTCGTCATGCTGGCGATCGATCTGAGCTGGCAGGCGCTGCTGGCGATCCTGCTGGCCGTGCCGCTGGCGCTGCTCGCGCGGCTGGCCAGCGTCGGCGGCCCGATGCTGCTGCTGGACCTGAAGGTGCGCCGGACGGCACGAGCGGTCGGCGTCCTCACCTGGGCGGGGTTGCGCGGCGGGGTTTCGATCGCGCTGGCGCTGATCCTGCCGGAGACGCCCTGGCGCGGCCTGCTGCTGGCGATCTGCTTCGGCGTCGTGATCTTCACCGTGGTCGCGCAGGGGCTGCTGTTGCCGCGGGTCGTCATTGCGCTGTACGGAGCGCCGCAACCCGCGCCGCCGGCGCCGGCAACGGCCGAATAGCATCGTTCGCAGAAAATGCGGACCCTGTTGGGTGCGGCGGAACGCCCTGCCGTTTGTCCTGACCGTGGATGGTACCAGCGCCATCCGGAACGTCCGTGCCCGTTCGTCCTTGCGCAATCTTCAACACGAAGAAGGCGAAGGGCCACGAATGGGTGTGAACGAGCCGGGCGACGAAGCGACGCTAGCTGTCCGGTCCCGACAGGCCAGCATGGTCCGGTCATCGCGGTCCTTCGTTACAGATCCGGCCCTCACTATCCTGGCCATGAAGGCGCGGTGACCAACGCACAGCCATCGCGGCCACAGACCGTCCGAATCCCGTCTCTGCGTGCTCTGCGCCCCGCTCTGCGATCTTTGGTGCGCCCCGAAGGGTGCAATCACCTTGCGGGTGAAAGTCCCGCCCGGGCAATGGTCGGTTGGCCCGGTAGCTGGCAGGCGGTGCGGTTGGGCAATTGGCCGTATCGAAGCCCTGCGACAAAGGCCGCTTCTGGCGGTTGAGCGACTCGATGGGCCGTAACGTGAGTGAA
>NZ_NHRY01000207.1 GCF_002937115.1 Rhodopila globiformis
CCAATCGCCGCTCGCCGCGGACCTACGACCGCGACCTCTACAAGGCGCGCCATCTGATCGAAAATTTCTTCGCCAGGCTCAAGCAGTTCCGTGCCATCGCAACCCGCTATGACAAGACTGCCCGCAACTTCCTCGCCGCGGTCCACCTCGCCGCCGCCGTCGTTTGGCTTAATTGACGACACGCCCTAGCCACCCGCGATCAAAGCCATTGCCGAGGCGGCTAGCAACCTCCATGGTTTGCAGCAGCAGTGATTATCGGACAGCTTTCATCGCTCGTGTCGCTCGATGATTTACCGGATCAGTTTCACATCCAACATGGGAAATCCATAGGTGAAGCTGGAACGCACATCGTTGTTGTTTGTTCGTGGCGATACATGAATATGGTCGGGGCCATACTCGACCTGATGATGATCTGCATTGTCAACCTTGGCAATGACAATGCCATTTTTGTCTTTGAAGATATAAGCGTAGGTTCGATTGTCACGGAGCCGTACAATCAATTGCAGCCCGGACGGCCGCTCAGCCGTAATGGTCATACCAGCGATCTTGATTATGCGGCAACCCAGTTGGGTCTTCAGAAACTCGCCGGTCATCTCAAGGATGAAATCCTTTGATGCCACTCTTGCTACTCCAGACACCGAATGCCCGAACTTCCGGCACAGATAATGGAAGCTCGAGGGCTGACTTGCGGCTTCCGCAGCATGTTCGGTACACAAATAGATGCCCATCATCAATCCCTCGCCGGTCGGGTCACCTATCGTGGTTGTAAAAAGTGCCCCATCCCGTTGACAAACAAGGCAGCCCTTCGAGTGAAAGACCAAACCTTTTTCTATAAAGGTGGATTTCATTCGACCTGCGGCCACCCCGAAGAAGCCCTTATTGCGAGCTTGGTAATCCGCAAGATACCTGTGATGCCTCTCCTGGTAGTCGCCTGCACCAAGGGCGGCATCGAATTGCTCACCAAGCATTGGTGTCAGACGGATACCACGCTCAGTGTAGGACTGTCCGATGTGAGCGAAGTCCAACAGATCATGGACTTCAAGCACGTATACTCTTGCGAGCGGGAAGCCATCTGGCCTCGGCGGGAAAATAGACACAAACCGCGTTTTCCAATCGAACAGAACGATATTGGCTTCGCCGTTCTGGATGAAGAGGTCGAAGGCCGGTGCGCCTGAAACGCGGATAATGAGTGCCGGAACCGGCTTTTGAGGGTCGAGGAAGTTGACGGCTACTGTCGTGACCAGCGCATCAATCTGCTGCCCATCCAGCCCGAGTTCTATCGCATCGTTAACAAGCTCTCGTAGGCTCGAAGGAAGCAGAGGCTTCATATTGACACACTGCACCGATTTCAGAGTTATCGACTCCGTTTATGCGTGAAGGCTGCCGATTTTGGGCAATCAATTCAAGCACACCAATCTCTTCAAAGTCTGCTGTCTCTCGCGTCTTCAGCAACGAACGACCTTGGCATGGAACGGGTGAACATTCTGAAGGAACATGACTCTTATCAGTTTATAGAAGGTGCCTATGATCCAGGTAGTTGTCGCACCGCCAACAAAAAAGCGCGGACGGCAGACCCGCCCGCGCTTCCCGTTCAGCCAAAACGCCTGAAAATCAGGCGCTCTTCTTCATGATCTCATCCGCCACGTTGCGCGGCACCGGATCGTAGTGGTGGAACTGCATGGTGAACGACGCGCGGCCCTTCGTCATGCTGCGCAGGTGCGAGATATACCCGAACATCTCCTTCAGCGGCACGTGCGCCCGGACGATCACGGTCGAGCCCGAACTCTCCTGGTTCTGGATCATGCCGCGGCGGCGGTTCAGGTCACCCACAACGTCACCCACGTGATCCTGCGGCGTGGTGATTTCCACGTCCATGATCGGCTCCAGGATGATCGGGCCGGCCTTCTTCATGCCTTCGCGGAAGCAGGCCTTGCCGGCGATTTCGAACGCCAGCGCCGAGGAATCGACGTCGTGGTACTTGCCGTCCACCAGGGTGTACTTGAAGTCCACCGTCGGGAACCCGGCCAGCACGCCGGTATCGGCCTGCACCTTGATGCCCTTTTCCACCGCCGGAATGTATTCTTTCGGCACCGCGCCGCCGACGACCTTGTTCTCGAACACGATGCCGCCGTTCCGCTCCAACGGCTCGAAGATGATCTTGACCTCGGCGTACTGGCCCGAGCCGCCCGACTGCTTCTTGTGGGTGTAGGTCTCGGTCCACGCCTTGGAGATCGTTTCACGATATGCAACCTGCGGCGCGCCGATGTTGCAATCGACGTTGTACTCGCGGCGCAGGCGGTCGATGATGATCTCCAGGTGCAGCTCGCCCATGCCGGACAGGATGGTCTGGCCGGTTTCCTGGTCGGTCTTCAGCCGCAGGGACGGATCCTCGCCGGCCAGCTTCTGCAGGCCGATGGTCATCTTCTCGACCGCTTCCTTGGTGCGCGGCTCGACGGAAATGTCGATCACCGGCACCGGGAAGGCCATGCGCTCCAGCACCACCGGATCGTCGGACGAGGCCAGCGTGTCGCCGGTGCCGGTATCCTTCAGGCCGACGAAGGCGGCGATGTCGCCGGCTTCGACTTCCTTGATCTCGGCGCGCTTGTCGGCGTGCATCTGGAACATCCGGCCGATGCGCTCGCGATGGCCCTTGGTGGTGTTCATCACCATGTCGCCCGACTTCAGCGTGCCGGCATAGACGCGCACGAAGGTCAGCGTGCCGTACTTGTCATTGATGATCTTGAACGCCAGCCCGGCGAACGGCGCGGCCGGATCTGCCTTGATGCGGCGGCGCTTGGCGTGCACCTCGGCGATCTGCTCGCTGTTCAGGCCGTCTTCCTCGCCGTCTTCCGCCGCGATCGCGATGCCCGGCACGTCGACCGGCGACGGCAGGTAGTCGATCACCGCGTCCAGCAGCGGCTGCACGCCCTTGTTCTTGAAGGCGGTGCCGCACAGCACCGGACGGAACGTGCCGTCGATCGTGCCGCGCTTGATGCAGCGCTTCAGCGTCTCGATCTCGACGTCGCCCTTCTCGAAGTATTCCTCCATCGCGTGCTCGTCGACGGACAGCGCGGTGTCCAGCAGGTTCTGCCGGTACTCGGCGACCTGCTCCGCCATGCCGGCGGGAATGTCCTCGTAATGATACTTCGCGCCGAGCTCGCCGCCTTCCCAGACGATCGCCTTCATCTCGACCAGGTCGACCACGCCCAGGAACTGGTCCTCGATGCCGATGGGCAGTTGCAGCGGCAGCGCGACAATGTCGAGCTTCTCCTTCAGCGTGGCAAAGGCGCGGAAGAAGTCGGCGCCAGTGCGGTCCAGCTTGTTGATGAAAATGATGCGCGGCACGTTGTAGCGGTCCGCCAGGCGCCAGTTGGTTTCGGACTGCGGCTGCACGCCGGCGACGCCCTCGATGATGAACACCGCGCCGTCGAGCACGCGCAGGCTGCGGTTCACCTCGATGTTGAAGTCGATGTGGCCGGGCGTGTCGATGATGTTGATGCGGTGGTCCTTCCACTCGCACGTGACGGCGGCGGAGGTGATGGTGATGCCGCGCTCCCGCTCCTGCTCCATGTAATCGGTGGTGGTGTTGCCGTCGTGCACCTCACCGATCTTGTGGGAGACACCCGTGTAGTACAGGATCCGCTCGGTCGTGGTGGTCTTGCCGGCATCGATATGCGCGGTAATCCCGATGTTCCGAATTTTCTCGAGCGGCGATACAGACACGGCGGACCTCCATCAAACAGCAAACGGGCGGGCATATCAGAAAGGGCGCGTGATCCATCTCTGGATCCGGGGACAACCCCGCGCGCCCGCCCACGAAGCCGGCCGAACCCTCAGCCGGTTATGTAGAACAGCAAATGCGTCACGGCGCGCGATTTTGCAAGGGCGAATTCGTGCGTGCATAACATGACTGCACCGTAGGCCGGCAGCGCCGCCCACCGCTGCCAATTGCAGGATCAGCCTACCATACGGCGAGCCGCCGATGCACGATAAAAACCGGTGATGAGGATGGGGTCCGTCCAGGCCTGGAGCGGTGGCTCTTTTGTTCCGGGCTGGCCGAGGTCCGCCACGGGCGTGCGCCTCCCGCGGCGACAGCCTGGCCGACGGCGTATTCCGGCTCGCGCAGAGGACGACGGGGAACCGCGGAGGGCCCCGGGGGATCAGCGGGACACCGTGCAGCCCGGTGCGGGTGTTACCGTCGTGGATGCCGGGCAGGTTCACCGGTCCGGCCATGCCGCGAGGCCGGGCGTCGCATGGTCCGGCAGTGCAGGCCGTCCTGCGCTTCCCGCGAAGTGCCATGCGCCGCACTGTGGCGCGCTGCGGTCCTCGGTTTTCCGCTGTGGTTACATTCGCGGACAATCCGTCGGCACGCCCGCCGCCAGCGCCCCTCCATCAGCCGAAACAGACGGGGTGGACGGCCCCGACGGCTGTGGAACCGCGTCGCGGTCGCTCCAGGCCGCTAGCGCGGCACCGCGACCACGACGGCGATCCGCCGGTGGGGCGCCCCCACCGCACCCGCCGCGACAGCAAGGCGACCGGCCGCGCGGACCTGCCGCCAGATCCGTAGATACGCGGGGCAGGACAGGCCGCCGGGCCGCACCTGCAGTCGTGCGGCCTGCTGCGGGCCGGGAAAGGCCACCGGCACCGTTCCGCCGTGCCCCGTCCGGCGCCGGATACCAACTGAAGCGGCCCGAGGCTCCCGCCGAGCGGAGCGCACCCGCTCGCCCGGCGCTTGCAAGCCGCATGTCAGGTCGGTTGCAGCCCGCACGGAACAGCAACCTGGGATGTCGGCCCGGCAACGCATTCAACCCGTTGCATTGGCTTCGGCCGATCATTGTGACCGGCGGCCATGGCATGCGGCGTGAAGCGCGACGGCACCGATGTGGCATTGTCATCATGTTGCTCCGAAGAGATGGTATCGTCCCACCATCGATGCCGGCGCCTTCGTCCTGGAGGAAGCCAGCAAGACTGCCGGAGGCGTTCAGGCGGCCGGTTCCCTGCTCTGCGGCAGCCACCCGCGTGCCAGGACAGAAGAAACAGCAGCAGCAGCGGCCGGTATTGCGGTTGTTCCGGCCAATCGGCCGGGCCGATTCTCCACTGCTGCCGAAACGGTCGTGGCATGGCCGGGGACCGCTGCCTGCTGACGGCAGCCATCGCTTCGATGACGTCAAAAGCCTGGCATCATCCGATTGGCCGGCAGCGAACGGCGCGAGACCGGCATGGGCCGATCGGCGTCGAAGCATCGGAATACGCTACCCGGGCATTGACAAAGCGTCATGGCCGGGTTTGACCTCACGCTGGCGGTACTGCGTGCCGCAAAGTCGTGGATGGCCGGGGCTGGCCATGATGCAGCAACGGCAGGAGCGACCGGCCGTCTGTTGCATTGTCTATGCGGGATGTGGCCAGCCACTTAAGTGACGCAAAACCTTCATTTTCCCGCAGATGCGGTGCGGCTCAGGGCGGCGCTGTCATGGAGCCCGGGGCTGAACAGTCCCGACAGTCTTCATCGATAAAGCGGAAGACGTCGATTTGTCCGGTGATGTCCCTCCGGGCATTTTCCCGCTGTCGCACAGCGGGCTACCGCAGCCGAAACTGCAGGACGTGGCAGGAAGGCTGCCGCCGGCACGCTGGGATCCGCATTCCGGCCGGCAACAGTATGCAAAATCCGTTGGGAGAGTATTCTTGAGGTTACGAACGACTGTCCGCGACTTTGCCGAGTCGCGGTCGTCAAGACAAGCCGCGCCCTTCTTGCCACGTCGACTCGCGGGCCCAGTCCGCCTTTTGCCGCTTCCGCCGGTTACCAGCGCAACTTTCCTGTAGAGGCAGAGTTGCAGTCTGCTACCCCTGGTTTTTTGCTGCCAGTCCTGCCACGGCAACAGATCATGGCGAAGATGCGTCAATCGTTTAAAAAATTTACCTGACAAATTGCTCAAAGTAGTGTAGCGCGTGCCGATCCAGGGGACTATATTAACTCGCGTCTCTGGGTTGCAGGAAAGAAATATATGTCTGAAGATGTGCTGGGTCTGACGGCCCAAATCGTAAGTGCTCATGTGACCAAGAACGCGGTTCCGGTCGAGGAACTGCCGTCCTTGATCCGGGAGGTCTACAAGACCTTGTCCACCGTCGGCGAAGCGCCGGCGCCGGTCGAAGCATTGAAGCCGGCGGTCGCCGTCACCAAGTCGGTCTTCCCGGACCACATCATTTGCCTGGAAGACGGCAAGCAGATGACCATGCTGAAACGACACCTGATGACCGAGCACAACCTGACGGTCGATCAGTACCGGGCGAAATGGGGCCTGCCGGCGAATTATCCGATGGTCGCGCCGAATTATGCCGAAACCCGCTCCTCCCTGGCCAAGAAGATGGGACTCGGCCGCAGCCGCACTGTTGTCGCAAAGAAACCGGCGCGGAAAGCCGCTGCCGGCAAGCGCGGCAATCGCGCTTAACTTATCGGACCGTCCTGTGCCATTGGGCGGTGGGATTCGCTCCCTCCGCCAAATGGCCGCCGGGAATGATCAGCGGCCGCATTTCCGACGACCTGTGTTGGCGGTCTGTTCTATAAAACTACTCTCTTTAAAGATATCTTTCAGATTTTTCTCATTAATAGAATTTTAGGTTTAGTCGTGGACGCCAGAACGTGGCGCCGCCCAGCCGGAATTCCACTAGCGCCCTTTGAAACCGCGTGGCTTGCGCTTCTCCTTGAAAGCCAGCGCCGCTTCATGGAAATCTTCTGTCAAATACAGGCGCATCGGCGCCTGCTGGAAGGCCGCTTCTTTCGCATAGCGATCAAGATACCATCGCCGGGTCCTGATGATCGCACGTACCGACAGCGGCGGGTTGGCCGCGACCGAAACAGCGAGTTCCCGGGCCGACTCCATAAGCTTCTCCTTTGGCGCAACCCGGTTGATCAGATTCGCCGCCAAGGCTTCCTCGGCCGTGAAGAAGCGTCCGGTCAGCGCCACTTCGTCGCCGAATGCGCCGGCGCCGCGGAAATGGAACTGCGCCCAGTGCCTGGCGGCGCCAAGACCGCGCGAGGTCTCGGTCAACTGGAACCGGGTACCTGCCTCAGCAACGATCAGGTCGCAGTCGAGCGTCAACGCCAGGCCAAGGCCCAGCACGTGGCCGTGCACCGCGGCAATCACCGGCTTGCTGTTCACCGACTGGAACAGCAGGTCCGCCGCATTGGCGCCATGTCCCTGCGGGCCGCCCAGGCGTTCCAGTTCCTCACGCGATCGCAACTGCCGCTGGTGTACGTCGGCACCGCTGCAAAAGGCGCGCCCGCGGCCGCACAGGATCGCCACCAGGGCGTCAGGGTCGGCATCGAACCGGCGCAACGCCGCCATCAACTGTCGTACAACTTCGTCACTGGCAGCATTCAGCTTTTCCGGCCGGTTCAGCGCGATCGTTGCGATCCGGTCGTGACAGCCGTATTCGACATACTGGCGGTCGGTCGTCTCGCCCATGCATTCCCTCCCTGGTCATCGCCGGCATTGCTGCTAGCCTATACAGCATAAGCCGGCGTGCAAGCCGGACGGAGGATGCGAACAATGAAGCACGGGCGAATACTTCTGCAAACCGACGGCAACGTGACGGTCATGACGCTGAATGATCCCGGCGTGTTGAACGCATTCGGCCAGAAGCTGCGCGAAGACATGACCGAGGCACTCAGCCGTATTGAAGCCGGTACAGCCCGCTGCCTGGTCATCACCGGCGCCGGCCGCGCCTTCTGTTCGGGCGCCAATCTGAACGACCCCGATCGGCCGCCGCGCGACCGTGCCGCCGAGGCCCGCGGCGAGGTGAAAAGCGACCTGGAGGCCTGGTACAATCCCGTGTTCCTGCGCCTGCGCGCGCTGCCGATGCCGGTGGTGACCGCCATCAACGGGATCGCCGCCGGCGCCGGGATGAGCCTCGCCCTGTCCGGCGACATCCGCGTTGCCGCCCGCTCGGCCTCGTTCCTGCAGGCTTTTGCCCGCATCGGCCTGGTGCCGGATTGCGGCTCCTCCTGGATCCTGCCCCGCCTGATCGGCATGGCCCGCGCCATGGAACTGTCGCTGCTGGCCGAGCGCCTGCCGGCGGAAACCGCGCTCGCCTGGGGCATGATCAACCGGGTGGAGGCGGACGACGCCCTGATGCCGAAAACCTTGGAGCTGGCCCACAGCCTGGCGCGCGGCCCGAAGTCGCTCGGCCTGATCCGCCGGATGTACTGGGAGAGCCTGGAGAACAGCTACAGCCGGCAGCTCGACCTGGAAGCCAGGCTGCAGGCCGAGGCGGCCCTGACGCACGACTACGCCGAAGGCGCCGCCGCCTTCCGCGAAAAACGCCCGGCCGCGTTCACGGGGCGATAGGAGGCAGGCCAGATGCGCATCGGCATTGTCGCAATTCCCGCGCCCACCGACGCTGGCGCGCCGCTGGTGGAGCGGTTCACGTCGCTGGCCCGCCGGGTCGAGTCACTAGGCTTCCACGGACTGTGGGTCACCGACGCCTTCGCCCGCGGCCGCCCGACGCTGGACCCGCTGATCCTGCTCGGCGCCCTGGCGGCCCAGACCAGCCGCATCGAGCTGGGCACCTGCGTGGTGCAGCTGCCGCTGCGCCATCCGGTCGAGCATGCGCACCGGGTGCAGACGCTGAACCTGCTGTCGCAAGGGCGGCTGCGCTTCGGCGTCGGCAGCGGCTCGACCCGCAACGACTTCGACGCGGTGCAGGCGGATTTCGCGGCGCGGTTCCGGACCCTGACCAGCGACCTGGCGGTGATGCGCCAGGTCTGGTCCGGCCAGGCGGTCTACGGCCCGGCCCTGTCCGTCTGGCCCGGCACCGAGGGCGGCCCGCCGGTGCTGCTGGGCGCCTGGCGCAGCTCCCGCTGGATCAACCTGGCGGCGAAGGAGCTGCAAGGCTGGATCGCCTCCGGCATCCAGACCGCCTGGGAGGACCTGGCGATCGGTATCCACATGTACCGCGAGGCCGGGGGCAGCCGGGTGGTGCTGGCCAACATCTTCACCGACCTGCGGGACAGCCCTCCGCCCTTGCCGCTTGCAGTCTCGCCGAAGATCTCGCTGGTCTGCCCGCCGGCGGAGGCACGGGAGCGGTTGCGGCGGCTGCGGGATCTCGGGGTCGATGACGCGCTGCTGGTTTGCCCGTGGGACGATCCGGGGCAGCTGGAGGCGATGGCCGGGCTGGTTGGCTGAGGCTGTGGGCTGGCGGAGCAAGGGCCTCTCCCCCACCGGCATGGCCGGGCGTGTCCCTCATCGGCGCTAACTTAGGCGGCCGAGTGCGGCACACCGCTCCGTCGTCATGGCGGCCGCAGGGCCGCCATCCACGCCTTGCGGTGCTCATCGCGGCAAAGGCGTGGATGGCCGGCCTACGCCGACCATGACGAGGTGGGAACGACTGTGCTTCATGCCGCGCTAAGTTAGCGCGTATGGGGCGTGTCCCTACCCGATGCACAGATCCCGGAAACGATCCGCTGCGGCCGTGGCTCAATACTGTCATGACCGGTGCTGGTTTCACCGGCGGCAATCAAGCGAACACGGTGTTCGCACGGAGTTGCGCAGAGTCTTCCGGGGCGGCGGCACCATGACCGCCTCCTTGGTGGCATCCGATCATTTCGCGCGCTTCGCGGGAAGCGCATGATCAACCTTCTCTGCGGAACTCCATGCCAACACCGCGCAACGTGTCCGCTTGATTGCAGTGGCAAACCCGCCCCCGCCGCATCCCGGTCGGCACCACGCCCCTCGCCAGATGAGTGCGGGTTACACCACGGCGAGGCGGCCCTGCGCATCCTCGGCCGGTTGCTTGTCAGCCAAACGCGCATCGGCGAAGGCGACAACAGTCCGGGGCATCGGGCGAGCGCCTGGTTTGGCGGTTGTTTCCGAAATCTGTGCATGCGGTAGGGCGTGTCCCGGCCATCTACCCCCAACCGTCGAAGCGCAGATGGCCGCGACACGCCAGGCCATAACGGTGGAGCAACGGACCGGGCGCCAAATCCTTCTTCAGCCGTCGCTCTATCCTGGCAGCCATGAGGACATGCCCGGCCAGAACGATGAGGCAACGGGCCTGCCCGGCGAATCGGTAACGGTAGAGAAGTGCGCCCCTACGCCGCCGCGATCCTCTCCATGCCGCCCATGTAGGGCCGCAGCACCTCCGGCACGGTGATCGAGCCGTCTTCCTCCTGGTAGTTCTCCATCACCGCGATCAGCGCCCGGCCGACGGCAATGCCCGACCCGTTCAGCGTGTGCACGTACGCCACTGTCTTGCCCTCCGCCCCGCCGCGGAACCGCGCGTTCATCCGCCGCGCCTGGAAGTCCCGGCAGTTGGAGCAGGACGAGATCTCCCGGTACATCTGCTGCCCCGGCAACCACACCTCCAGGTCATGCGTCCGCGCCGAGGCAAACCCGATGTCGCCGGAACACAGCAGTACCCGCCGGTACGGCAGTTCCAGCCACTCCAGCACCGTCTCGGCGCAGCGGGTCATCCGCTCGTGCTCCTCGGCGCTGTGGTCGGGGTGGGTGATCGAGACCAGCTCAACCTTGCGGAACTGGTGCTGGCGCAGCATCCCGCGGGTGTCGCGCCCGGCGGACCCGGCCTCGCTGCGATAGCAGTCGGTCAGCGCCGTCAGGCGGATGGGCAACTGCTTCTCAGGCACGATCTCGCCGGCGACGGTGTTGGTCAGCGGCACCTCGGCGGTCGGGATCAGGTAGCGGCCGTCGGTGGTCTTGAACAGGTCCTCCTCGAACTTCGGCAGGTTGCCGGTGCCGTAGGCCGTGGCGGCGTTGACCAGGTACGGCATGGAGGCCTCGACGTAGCCATGCTCCTGCGTGTGCAGGTCGAGCATGAACTGGCCCAGCGCCCGCTCCAATCGGGCCAGCTTACCGCGCAGCACGGTGAACCGCGCGCCGGCCAGCTTGGCGGCGGTGGCGAAATCCATCTGGCCCAGCGCCTCGCCCAGTTCGAAATGCTGCTTCGGGGTAAAGCTGAACGCGCGCGGCGTGCCGAAGGTCTTCAGCTCAACGTTGCTGGTTTCGTCGCGACCGTCCGGGACCGAGGGATCCAGCAGGTTGGGCAGCACCTCCAGCGCGCCCTTGATCGCCGCGTCCAGCTCCGGAACACGCTTCTCCAGGCCATCCATGTCCTGGCGCAGCCCGGTCGCCTCGGCTTCCAGCGCCGCGGTGTCCATGCCGGCGCGCTTGCCCTGGCCGATTTCCCTGGCCAGCGCGTTGCGGCGGGCCTGCTTCTCCTGCAAGGCGGTCTGCGCCGCCCGCCGCTCGGTATCGAGAGCCAGCAGGCCGTCCGCGACCGGCGGCAGCCCCCGCCTCGCCATCGCCGCATCAAACGCTGCGGGATCAGCGCGAACGACGCGAATATCGTGCATAAATCAGACCTCGACCGGCTTCGGTTCCACCCAGCGTGCGCTGAGGATCGAGATCTCATACAGAGCGATCAGCGGCAATGCGAGGCCGGTCTGCGTAATCACGTCCGGCGGCGCCAGGATAGCGGCGATGACGAACATGCCGACATAGGCATAGCGCCGGAACTTCCGAAGCTGCGCAGACCCCAGTATGCCGACCTTGGCGAGCAGGGTCAGGGCGACGGGAAGCTGGAAGGTGATGCCGAAGGCGAAGATCAGCTTCATTACCAGGTCCAGGTACTCGCCCACCCGCGGCAGCAGCTCGATCGGCACGCCGCCGGCGCCCGTCGGGTCCTGGAAGCTGGCGAAGAACTTCCAGGCGAACGGGAAGACGAAGTAATAGGCCAGCGCCGAGCCCATCAGGAACAGCACCGGGGTCGCGACCAGGAACGGCAGCAGCGCCCGCTTCTCGCTGCGGTACAGCCCGGGCGCGACGAACAGCCAGATCTGTGTCGCGACGATCGGGAACGAGACGAAGGCGCCGCCGAAGAACGCCACCTTGATCTTGGTGAAGAACGCTTCGTACAGCTGGGTGTAGATCAGATGCGGGTCGGGATTGCCGGTCTCGCGCAGCACCGCCGCCAGCGGCTCGGCCAGGAAGTAGTACAGCGGACTGGAGAAGTAGTAGGCGACGATGAAGCAGCCCAGGAACGCCACCGCGGACCAGATCAGGCGGCGGCGCAGCTCGATCAGGTGTTCGAGCAGCGGCATCGGCTTGTCGTTGATTACGTCGTCTTCCGGTCTTGCCACGGCGGCTGTTCCAATCAAGCGCTGCCTACGCCTGTCTACGGCGTTGCAGCGCGGCTGCAGGGGGGATGAAGGCCGGCGCCTCGGGCGCGGCGGCCTGCGGTTTCGGCGGCGGGACCATGCCCGGCGGCACCCAGGCGGGTGCCCCAGGGGTCGGCGCCTCGGGCTGCGGCGGTTCGGCGGTTATGGCCGGCGCTGGTTCGGGCTTGGGCAGCGGTGGGGCGCTGACGGCGACCTCGTCCAGCGTGGAGACCTCGGCCGGCGCCGGGCCGGGCGGGGGATACGTCGGCTTGAACGGGTCCGACTCGAAGGTATCGCGCAGCGACCGGTCGGGGTCGATGTGCTTCTCCAGCGTCGTCGGCAGGTCGAAGTTGCGGATCTCGTTGAACGCCTTCTTGACGTCGCCCAGATCGGCCTCGCGCATCATCTCGTCGACGTGGCTCTGGAATTCGGCGGCCATGCGGCGCGCCTTCTTGATGAAGCTCGAGACGGAGCGGATGGCGACAGGCATATCCTTGGGGCCGATGGCGATCAGCGCCACGACGCCAATGAGGGCAATTTCCGACCAGGCAAAATCGAACATGGGTGTGCGTCTGTCTCCCGAGCGGCGCTAGCTAGCAGGAAGCACGCAATTGCGAAACCTATCGCTTCGTCACCGCCGGATTACCGATGGGCCATCGACACCGGCGCATCGACCGGTTCGGCGGTGAGGAAGCCGATCGTGTCGGCTTCGAGCACGGCGCAGGTCAGATTGCCGCCGAACACCGCCCCGGTGTCAATGGCAATGCGGTTGTGCTTCACCACCGGGGCGCGGACCGGCGTGTGGCCATGCACGACGACGGCGCCGAAATCCGCCTCGGAATACAGGAACGGCTGGCGCGAGCGCAGCAGGTCGTCGCGCGCCTGGTCCTGGAGCGGGATGCCGGGACGGACGCCGGCATGGACGAAGGCGTAGCCGCCCTCGCGGTGCATCAGGACCAGGCCGCGGAGGAAATCCTGGTGGCGGCGCGGGATGACGCTGGTCCAGGTGTCGCGCGGGCCGTCGGGATCAATGCCGTAGCTTTCCAGCGCGGCGCGGCCGCCGGCGAACAGCCAGTCGGTGGCGGCGGCGCGCTCGCCGGACAGCGCGTCCAGCATGGTGCTCTCGTGGTTGCCCAGCAGGTTGACCATGTCCATTCCCGGGACCGGGCAGCCGTCGGCCAGGCGGTCGATCACCCCGGCGGTGTCGGCGCCGCGATCGACATAGTCGCCGATGTGCAGCAGCAGGGCGGACGCAATCGGCCGCTGCGCCAGGTCCTCGGCGACCAGCGCGTGCAGGGCGGCAAGCTGGCGGTCGCAGCCGTGGATGTCGCCGATGGCGTAGATCCGCCGGCGCGGCGGCAGCGACGCAGGCGCGGGGGCAAGCTGGATCATCGTCCAGCGTGGTTACAGGCGAACCGGCGAGGGATCAATGTCCGGGGGCCGGCGTCCGGGTGGGTGCATCAGCCCGGCGAGGTCACCGGGACGCGCCGGCCGGCGGCAGCGTCGCGGCCCCGGCGGCGAATCCGGTGCCGGGAGGGGTGACGGGTTGGGCCATGCCGCACGGCCTGTGGTGGTTTGGCTGTCTCCACCACGGGCCGCAGGCTCGCACAGGGAGCCGGTTTGCGGGCGTTGAGCCGGGCATGCCGGCGTGCTTGCTGTCTGGCTGAAAACCGGTGCCGCATGGTGTGCGTGGATGATTGAGTGGGGAGTCTCCTGGTCCGGCACGGCGGTGGTCCGGGGTGGTGCCTCCTCCGGCGGGGACAGCGTGGTTGATGGCGTATGTCTGTTCGCACAGAGAAGAACGGAGCACCGATAAGGGCCACGGAGGATCAGGGGGACATCGCGGGGCCTGGTGCGGTTTTTGCTGTCATAGCAGGCCCGTTCCCTGGTCCGGGCAGGCGGCGGTGCCTGGCGCCGCATGGCTCGACAGCGCTGGTCGCACGCAGGCCGGGCGCGGCGGCATAGAGTCCCGCTGGGGTGCTCGGCCTGTCTCCTTCGAAAATGCGGTCCCGCAGGGTCATCGCCCTGTCGTCATGGCCGCGCCGGCCAGTGGCGAACATGGGGACACACCCTACCGGATGCACACATCTCGACAACGACCGCAAAACCAGATGCTTGCTTGACGCCTGGGACCAGGCGCTCGCCGTCATGGCCCGGACGCGCGCGGCCACCTGTCATGCCCTTGGTTGCGGCAGGCAGCGGATTGGCGGCCATGAACTTGGCGTCTTGGCGTTTTATCGGTGCTATCCACCCCGCGAACCACCGACCGGGCGCACCCGTCACCGCCTGGTGCGGCGGCACGGTTCCTGTTCAACGCCAAGATACCGGGGTACAAAGCGCCGTCCGGGCGGGCGGATGATTGCATTATCATGCCCTCGCTCGCCGCTGGTGAGGCATCGTTCCCGAGATGTGCATGCGGCAGGGACACACCCGCCCATGACGATAGAGAGGCGACCACGCTCAGCAGAGGGACGACCACGCGTCGCGCGGGCCGCTTGCGCAATACCACCAGCGCGGCCGGGAGCCGCCCCGATTCGGCCGATCGGCCGGATTCGGCGGACGACGCTCAGAAGCCGTCCCGGTCCGGATGGCGCAGATGCCACAGACGCTCGTGCGCCGCCACCAGACTCTCCATGTTGCGCCGGCGGGTTCCGTCCGGCGTCAGCGGCCGCCGCGTCAGCATCATCTCCAGCACCCGAAGCAACTCCTCGGCCACTTCGAAATCGGATTGGTCACACGCATGATGAAACGCGATCAGAATCTTGTCCGACAACCGTCTGCTGTATCGTGGCGCACCGCCGGAACCGACGTCACGCCCGACCTCGTCTTCAGAGTGGCTCACCGTCGCCCCTAACAAGATGGTATTGCCCATCGAAGCCTCCCCTGGTGCGAGACCGCACCCCTCTCATTGGCGTCGCGCCGTATGTGGTGACGGACTGCCATGGCACATGGGAGCATCATGCACACGGAAACATCCGGGACGTGAAAAATCCGTTAATGCTACTGACTGTTTCGTCAAAAATGCCGATACGGGGCAAATAATCGACTGCTGCGCCAGAGTGGCCATCGTGATGCAATCCAGGTTGGTGGTCGCTGTCGCCGGGACGGTCGGCCGGCGACAGCCAGTGGTTGCACTCTACCAGCCAAATCGTTGCAGAAGTCAACCCGTTTTCGCGGCCGCCACTACGTTTTCATCCACCGGTGGCGGCGCGTCGAAAGCTTCGTCCCATGTCCCGGCGGTCGAGGCCTTGCTGTATTCGGTGGCCCGGTTCTCAAAAAAGTTCGCGTGCTCAACGGCGTTCAGCATCTCATCCAGCCAGGGCAGCGGGTTCCCGGGCACATGGTACAAGGCGTTCAGCCCCAGCTCGACCAGCCGCCGATCGGCGATGTAGCGGATGTATTGCCGGACTTCGCCAGCGGTCAGGCCCTCCACCGGCCCCTGCTCGAAAGCCAGGTCGATGAAGGCGTCCTCGTGTGCGACGATGGTGGCGCAGCACAGGTAGAGCTCCCGCCGCAGATCCTCGGTCCAAAGCGCCGGATTCTCGCCGATAAAGGTGCGGAACAGCCGGATGATCGAGGCGCAGTGCAGGCTCTCGTCGCGCACCGACCAGGTGACGATCTGCCCCATCCCCTTCATTTTGCCGAAGCGGGGAAAGTTCAGCAGGATCGCGAACGAGGCGAACAGCTGCAGCCCCTCGGTGAAGGCGCCGAACGCCGCCAGCGTCCGGGCGATCTCGAACCGCGACGCGACCGAAAAGCCCTGCATGTAGTCGTATTTGTCTTTCATCTCCTTGTATTTGAGGAATGCCGTGTACTCGATTTCCGGCATGCCGATGGTGTCGAGCAGATGGCTATACGCGGCGATATGCACCGTCTCGATGTTGGAGAAGGCGGACAGCATCATCAGCACCTCGGTAGGTTTGAACACCTGCGCGTAGTGCTTCATGTAGCAGTTGTTCACCTCGACGTCGGCCTGGGTAAAAAATCGGAAAATCTGCGTCAGCAGATGACGTTCGCTCTCCGTGAGGTTACGGTGCCAGTCCTTCACGTCGTCGGCGAGCGGCACTTCCTCCGGCAGCCAGTGCACGCGCTGCTGGGTCAGCCACGCCTCATAGGCCCAGGGATAGCGGAAGGGCTTGTAGACCGGGTTCTCGGTCAGCAGGTCGAAGCGGAGCGGATGGTCGTCGGCCACGCGATTCATGCCGTCCATGTATCTCTGTCCCCAGGGGTATGAAATCCGACTCGTCGGCAGGCTGTGATCCACCGATTGTGGGCTGGGGGGCGAGCCGGGCGCAACACATGGTGTCGATCGCCGCCAGGACGGTCCGCGACTGCTGCCCGGGCGCCACAGCTGGCGGGCGGTGGATTTGCCATGCGCCCGGGCCGGTCCTAGCGTCAATGCAACCAGGCACCAGCAGGAGGGAACAGACGGATGAAAGTCGGCCAGGCTGTCGCTGAAATCATGAAGCGCGAGGGAATCGAGATCCTCTGCGGCTATCCCGTCAACCACCTGCTGGAGTTTGCCGCCGCGGCCGACATCCGGCCGGTGATCGTGCGGCAGGAGCGCATCGGCCTGCACATGGCGGATGCGATCTCCCGCGTCACCTCCGGACGGAAGATCGGCGCCTTCTGCATGCAGCACGGCCCGGGCACCGAGAACGCCTATGGCGGCGTGGCGCAGGCCTATGCCGAGTCGGTGCCGCTGCTGGTGATCCCGCAGGGCTATCCGCGGCGCATCAGCCATATCGACCCGAACTACAGCGCCGTGCGGGAAATGCGCGGCGTGTCGAAGCGCGCCGAGCCGGTGATCATCCCGGGCGAGGTGCAGAACGTCATGCGCCGCGCCTTCAGCGCCATCCGCAACGGCCGCAGCGGCCCGGCGATCGTGGAAATCCCAACCGATATCTGGAACGAGGAAATCGGCGACATCGACTACACGCCCATCGGCGTCCATAAATACGGTCCCGATCCCGCGGACGTGCGTAAGGCGGCCGCCGCCATCCTGGGTGCGAAGCGCCCGGTGATCTATGCCGGCACCGGCGTGCACTGGGCGGAGGCCTGGGCGGAGCTTGCGGCATTCGCCGAACTCCTGGGCGCGCCGGTGACCACCAGCCTGGGCGGCAAGAGCGCGTTCCCGGAAAACCATCCGTTGTCGCTCGGCTCCGGCGGCAACGCCGTGCCGAAGCCGGTGCACCATTTCGTGCAGAACGCCGACGTGATCATCGGCATCGGCTGCTCGTTCACTGAAACCAATTTCGGCATCAAATTCCCGAAGGGGAAGACGATCGTCCATGCGACGCTCGATCCGAATCACCTGAACAAGGATGTCGTCAGCACCGTCGGCCTCGTCGGCGACGCGAAGCTGACCCTGGCGGCGCTGACCGGCGAGCTGCGGCAGACCATCAGGTCCAACCGCGACCCGTCCGCCGTGGTGGCCGAGATCACCAAGGTGCGCGAGGAATGGCTGGAACAGTGGCGCCCGCTGCTGAACGCCAACGAGGCGCCGCTCAGCCCGTACCGGGTGATCTGGGAGCTGATGAATACGGTGGACCTGAAGAACACCATCATCACCCACGACGCCGGCAGCCCGCGCGACCAGATCTCGCCGTTCTGGGTCTCGACCGAGCCGATGTCCTATATCGGCTGGGGCAAGACGACGCAGCTCGGCATGGGACTCGGGCTGGCAATGGGCGCCAAGCTGGCGAAGCCGGACAAGCTGTGCATCAACCTGTGGGGCGACGCCGCCATCGGCTTTACCGGCATGGACTTCGAGACCGCGGTGCGCGAGCGCATCCCCATCCTGTCGATCCTGCTGAACAACTTCTCGATGGCGATCGAACTGAAGGTGATGCCGATCTCGACGGAGAAGTACCGCTCGACGGATATCTCCGGCGACTACGCCGCGATGGCCCGCGCGTTCGGCGGCTACGGCGAGCGCATCACCCAGCCGGGCGACATCAAGGCCGCCATTCAACGCGGGATCGCGCAGACACAGGCCGGCAAACCCGCCCTGCTGGAGTTCATCACCGCCAAGGAAACGCGCGTCTCGAAGTTCTGAGGGAAGAAGGAGGTTCGGAGGGACGGGGGTTTGGGAGTCGGTCCCTCGGCTCCGGCGGCAGCCGGCTGTCAATGGTGCGCACCATAGTGGCTTGGCCTGGGACCAGCGCCGGCGGCGTGGACAGGCCATGCCAGCGTCCCGGTTGGGGAGCGCCAACGGCGGCGGGCGTGCGGCATGATCGTCCAGACATATAACCACAGAGGTAAGCAGAGGACTGTGGAGGGTCACAGAGTTACAGCAGGCCGCAGGTCGATTGAGACAGGGCGACGGCGCTCCCTCATCGTCATGGCCCGGCTTGTCCGGGCCACCTGTTCCAGCACATGTGCCGCGATAGGTGGCCCGGACGAGCCGGGCCATGACGATGAGGACAGGGGGCCTCAGTGTCCCAACCGACCTGCGGTCTGCTGTAGCCAACCGGCGGCACCGGCACCGCGATGGCGGAAATGGGCGGGGTCGGTGCCATCTCGTCACGGCCGGGTGTGTCCCGGCGAACTGCGCACGAACGGGGGGTAGATGGTCGGGACACGCCCGACCATGACGGAAAGGCAACAGCGGCTGCCATTGTCATCCATTGTGGTGACCGCGCGCGGGCTGGGGGACTGTGGTGAAAGCCGCGGATTTTCCGCCAGTACGACATTGCCGATCGGCCGCCATCGCCGCAGCCCGTTGCTGCATCGGCGCAACCTCGCTGCCTGGGCGGCGGTACCCGTGCCTCCACGGACTGTCGTTGCCGATCGGGCGCATTCGTCTCAACCGATTCGCGGTTTGCGATCGTTCCTGGATTCGTCCAGAAAGCCGATTGATTTTCAGGCTCTCAGGCTGAAGGCGGACGCAGGAACCTGTGCGGACCGGTCGAAAAGGGAATGGTGGACGTGCCTGACCAAATCCGGATTTCCGGTTTGAAGGTCGTTTTGGCTCACGACGCCTGGGCCGGCGGCCAGGATTGCGGGGTAAAGCAAGTTCCCAATATCGTCGGGAAGTGGTGCGAGAGGGGGGATTCGAACCCCCATGCCCGAAGGCGGTCGATTTTGAGTCGACTGCGTCTACCGTTCCGCCACTCTCGCGTCGCCGCGCATCATACAGCAACCGGGCGGCGGGACAACGGATCGTTTACCACTTCGCAAGCCGCACCGAGTCCGGTGCCGGACCGCTTCCGCCCCCTACTCCCCACCCCCGGGCGCCATATCACC